>JANPJH010000231.1:0-16629 GCA_031425415.1 Chamaesiphon sp. VAR_61_metabat_425
AAATAAAATCTGTTTCATGATAACAAGTGAAAACTGTAGCTTGAGACAAATTAAGAAGAGAATTCAGGTGAAAGTCCATAGCCAGCATGAGGGTAAAATGTAGCGACAGCTACATTTTACCCTGTTTTCAGAGGAGAGCCGTTCTAACTGGATTTTTCAAATAAAGTGCAGACGATCGAGATAATTAGCTGACTGCATTCAACCAGGAAACAAGATCTTCTGAGCGATCTAAATCTAACAACGCTCTAAGATTGTGGTTTAAATCAGCGGGAGCGAGGTTAGCTGCGATATAATATTTATGTGCCAGAATCACTTGCTGTAAATCGATTGAAGATTTTATGACAGTCGCTCAGAATCGCTCCTCAACGATCGAAGTTAAAGTTGCAAAGGGCGATGTTCGCATGATTCAACGTGGGAAAACCTGGGCACAGTTTGAGCATCTACAACAGGGCTTTGAGAATACCCGTGGGGTTAAACTGTCCTTTTACAACCAGACAATCGAGATCCTGATGCCCAGTAAAGCTCACGAACTGTTTAAAAAGATTATCGCTATCTTAATTGAGGCATTTCTACTAGACCGTCAAGTTGAGTTTGCGCCAACTGGGGCAATGACCCAAAAGCGAGATGGTGTGGCAGCAGCAGAGGCCGATGAATCTTATGAGATTCAAGGTTTTAAGCTATCAATTGAGGTCAATTTCACCAGCGGCGATCTCTCGAAATTAGATTGCTATCAAGCTTTGGAAGTCTCTGAAGTATGGTTTTGGGAAGATGGGATTTTAGATGTCTATGTGCTTGAATCTGAAGGGTATCGAAAGGTCAGCCATAGTCAAATTCCTGTTCTTGCCCCCATCGACCTCTCGATTATGGCAGAGTGTATCTTAATGGGTGAAACTTCTCGACTTGAAGCAGTGCGCCGATTTTTGTCTATGCACAAAGAGTGAATACCGATCGCAATACCCAAGTGATATCCCGATCTAGATGGGGAGAAAGTGCCAAATGCCATCTTTAGAAACCAAACCATTGTTATTAGATGTTCGGAGCATTACTCTCCGTGTCACCCATGAAGAGTTCGAGAAGCTGTGCCAAGACAATCCAGATCGATCGTTAGAATTGACAGCCAGCGGAGAATTAATTGTGATGCCCCCAATCGGTGGAGAAAGTGGAAACTATGAATCAGAACTAGGTGCTGACCTAGCTATCTGGAATCGCCAAGCTAGACTAGGCAAGACTTTTAGCTCTTCAACCATTTTTGTTTTACCCAATGGTGCCCAACGTTCTCCCGATGCTGCTTGGGTGGAATTATCCCGGTGGGAAGCTTTGACCCCAGAGCAACGCAAAAAATTTCCCCCCTTGGCACCAGATTTTGTAATTGAGCTGCGAAGTGCAACAGATAGACTACCGCCACTGCAAGCAAAGATGGAGGAGTATCGATCGAATGGGGTGCGCTTGGGCTGGCTAATTAACCCCCAACAGCAGCAGGTAGAGATTTATCGACTAGGGCAGGATGTAGAAGTACTGGAATCTCCACCCATTCTGGGTGGGGAAGATGTATTACCTGGGTTGACGATCGATCTAGGTTCGATTTTTTGAATCGCACACATTCTTGCTGTATTCGACATGTTTTTGCGATCTCAACTCTTAGTGCCAGATCGATCGAAATTGCTGAGGCGAAATCCCCGTTCGTTGCCGAAAACACCTAGCAAAATGGCTGGGATTGGCAAAGCCACACTGAGTCGCTATATCGACAATCTTGGCTGCTGGCTGTTTGAGTAATTGTTTCGATTTTTCTACCCGTTGCTGAATTAGGTACTGATGCGGTGTCATGCCGATCGATTGTTTAAATAACCGACAGAAATAGTACTGACTCATATCTAATCCCGCTGCAATTTCGGTCAGGGTTAGGTTTTGACTCAAATTTTCGTTGATATATTCGATCGATTGTTGAAGCTTGACTTTTGATAAGCCCTCTGCATATTCCCGCAAAATATGCTGACGAGTTGTATAAAACTGTAACAAATGAGCCGCCAAAGCTGTCGCCATCGATTCTGCATAAAAGCAACTATTCAGAGGATCATTTTCTAATACGGAGTTTAGAGCCACACCAATTTGCCAAATTAATGGATCGACTGTTGGTGGAAGTTTCAGCCTCATTTCCACGCGATCGGGATTGATTGATTCATGGGCTGCATGAGTCAGAAATGTTTGATCTAGGTAACAGTGGGTAAATTCACCCTCTTCACTCCACCGCGAACTCATTGGTAGATTCGCCGGAAATATGCCCACAAAATCTTGACCATCCCAACTGGGCACGTGATAAACTCGACCATCTAACATTACTTCTGTGGCTACTGTCCGGTGCGCTGTGGAAAAACCGATTGTCTGGTGGGGAATAGTCATTTCGGGAATTTCCCAAGCCGGAAGTCGATAGTGAGCAAAATTAATATTTTTCCATCCTGACTGATAACTGGCAATAATGGGTGGACACGGTAAAAAGCTGATAGTTGCAGCAGATTGAGCAAAATTAACAGACAATGCCTTTTGCGTTGACATTATTACCTGGTAGTATAAGTTTTGACTACTGAGTGGTTTAGTTAGTCCGCGTAGGCGGACTTTGCAATCTGAGCAGCGGTTTCTAACCGCATGTCTAGCCATCGAGACAATCTATCTTGCACATTCAGTATACTACTAGCGATCGCTTTTATCCGCGATCGCTACAAAGCCACCTATCGCCACTATCGGAACATTACATCGGCAACTCGACAGACATCGACCATTTCGGCAACATCATGGACGCGGAGGATATCTGCCCCTCGATCGATTGCCGCACAACAGGCGACTGCGGTGCCCCACACCCGTTGATTTGGGTGGGGTTGGTCTAAAATCTTGCCAATGAAACTTTTGCGGGATACACCGACGAGTAGGGGCAGATCCAGCACCCTAAATCGATCGAGCTGTCGGATTAATTCGATGCTTTGTTGGTAGGTTTTTGCAAAACCAATGCCAGGATCGAGTATTATGTTTGACCGATCGATTCCAGCTTCAGTCGCCCGATCGATTTGAAGTTGGAAATAAGCTAATATCTCTGCTACCACATCAGTGTAGTCGGTCATCTGCTGCATGGTGGTCGGCGTACCGCGCATGTGCATCAGAATATAAGGCACACCCAGTTGCGCGACTGTCTGGAACATTTGACGATCAAATTGACCGCCAGAAACATCATTGACAATATCGGCACCAGCTTGAATTGCCGCTTGAGCGACGACTGCTTTGGTAGTATCGATCGAAATGGGAATTGCTGAAATGTCTGGATGCTGACGAATTGCTTCGATGACCGGAATCACGCGAGCTAACTCTGTCGGCTCATCTACAGGTAGCGCACCTGGTTTTGTCGATTCACCACCGATATCCAGCAGATCTACCCCTGCGGCTACCATTCTCACCGCTTGCGCGATCGCCGCATTCACCGTCTGAAATTGCCCCCCATCACTAAAACTATCCGGAGTGACATTCAAGACTCCCATCGTGTAGGTTCTTTGACCCCAATCAAAACTTGTACTCCGAATCTTTAAATTTTTAACCACTTTTGGATAGGGGTGGGGGATAGTGTATACTTCTCCTCACGGAGACGCTTCGCTCAGTACAAGAAGGTGATAGGGGATAGGTATTTCGCTCTCCCAACTCCTAAAGCCTAAAGCCTAAAGCCTAATTCCCAACTCCCAACTGAATCAAACTAGAAAATCTATTTTTTCGTGAGATTTTGGACATCACTGACAAACATTGAAGTGCCAAATGATGTGGGCATTGGTGCCGTTAGATTGAGTTGTTGGAGCACTGGAGAGCTAGAAACGATCGCGATGATCGCGGGATTGACCTGACCAGGGGTAGAAATTTGGTAGTTACCTGGGGCTAAATCTTCGATCGCATAACTACCATCTACCTTAGTCGTAACTGCGCGTTTAGCTCCTATCCCAGAGATATGGACGGCAATTACCTGTATGTTCGGGACGGGTTGACCCGCAGGATTAGAGACAATCCCCATGACTGTATAGATCGGTACCAAGGGAATCGGCACATTCGTGTAGCTACCCAGAGCAACATTGACTCGCAGGGAATCGACAGAACTTCGCCAATGGGGTGGAAGCTTGGTTAGGTTAAGATCGAGTCGATAGCTACCTGGTGCTGCTTTGATTTCTACTCGTCCGGATAATTGGATCGTCCGACTAGAGTTGAGTGGTTGTTTATCGAGAGTTACTAATTCGGGATGCCAGTAACCTTCCTCACCGGAATCTTGCTTGCCATTACCATTGCGATCAAGAAATGGTTGGATGACGATTCCCCCGCGAGTCCGCAGATCTTCTACCCGCGTATTTGCCACCCGCACACCACCTTGAAGCTCAAGGCTAGATTGGAGTTCGAGCGAAAAACTGGTCTGATTGGTAAAAGCCGAAATCCCTTGATATCTGCCCAATAACTGCAATCCTGGAGATAGAGTTAACCCCAGTCCCGCATTTATCCCAGCCCCAAAACCACTCCAACCATAACCTAATTCTGATTGCAAAATCGGCGATTGATACCGCCAGGTTAATTGACCCAAAGTGGTGACAAAACCCGAATTAGAAGTTTGATAATTGGCGACTAAATTCTGACTAGTCCCAACTGGTGCGGGGATTTGATAGCTGACTTCTGAGTTGAGACTAATTTCATTCCCCTGCAATCGGAGTTGCCAATTGTCCTGTTGGTGACTAGCACTCCAGCGCAAGAACGAATTACTATCGAAAGTACCTTGCAGATTGCTATTGCTATGGGGGATGAGACTAAAGTTATAATTGCCGCCGATCGCTACTCCCGATTGACTATCATATTTACTAGTTGCTGTAAATTGGGGTGCTGCTTGCCAGTTGACATCTGC
Organism: Chamaesiphon sp. VAR_61_metabat_425; assembly: GCA_031425415.1. Lineage (GTDB taxonomy): Bacteria > Cyanobacteriota > Cyanobacteriia > Cyanobacteriales > Chamaesiphonaceae > Chamaesiphon. The sequence continues at coordinate 4,910 of JANPJH010000231.1, forward strand.
CCGACTAGAAAATTTATCACTGCTAAAATTAGCATTTAAGTTTTGTGATGGCTTGTAATTGACATTACTGACCGTATCCCACCGATCGCCAGTTACCGCTGAAATTGAGGCTTGTAATGGCACCCCCGTCGGTTGCCAAAATAGTTCGCCCACACCCCGCACCATCGGGTCATAAATCAATCCTCCACCTACCGTCACAGATTCGTTAATGCCCCGCCGATAGCCCACCCCACCTTGCAACCGATCGAAATCACCAATAAAGTTATTGGGTACCCGATTATAATTTACCCCCGCCGAAGCAATCCACGCCGCCGAGCCGACGGGTAATTGACCAGGAACTGTGGTGAAGGTCACATCCCGAACTTGAGGATCGGCAGTTAGTTGTCCGCGCGGATATAACAGCAGCCGATAATTACTGCCAAATTCACCCCCATTACTCACCTGAACATTTTCAAACCGGAAAATTCCCGAACTATCTACCAAGGTTTGACCGACAACCTCGGTACTAAATCCCCGCACCAGCCGGACAACAGTTCCGGGCTGGGCTTGACCAATCACCGTCCGACCCAATTGATTGGACTGCAACCGCTCGTTGGGCACAAAATCTCCCCCATATAGAGATGTCGGCGGGGCAAAATCTTGACGTTGAATCGTCGTTACACCCCAATATGCCCCAGTCGGATTTCCCTGTCTGCGCCAGAATGGTGTTTGGGAGCCAGAAATCCAGTCGGCACTCGGATTTTGGTTAATGATGACCGTATCGCTCAACCCCCAAGTCAGCAGATTAGACAGCTTGGGTTGATCGACTCGTAAATACCAACTAGAGCCTAAAATCGTGCCAACTGCTTTAAATTCACCTTGAGCATTGAGTTGATTGTTTGCCGAGCCGCTGAGATTGATCCGCTCCTGAATTGCACTCAAATCGACCGTAGGCGGGTTAACAGCGGCTAGACCATCTAGACTAACTTGAGGAGCTACAGTAAGGGGTTTAGGTGGATTTTTGGGCAAGCTGTAACTGAATTTGAGGACGATCGCTTGCGGGTCGAATTCAACCTTCAGCCCTGGTAATTTCTGCAACTCACCAATCGAAATTGCCCGACCAAATTGGGGATGCGATTTTAGTTGCAGCGGGTTTAATTTGACGAGGAGATATGGTGCAGTGAGTTCGATTTCGGTACTAGGTAACTGTCGCTGTTGAATCTCTAGTAGCTTGAGAGTAACATCGAAGGGGAGTAACCACTGTGCTAACTCGCTCGCTCGCTCTCCCAGCCGCTCACCTTGGACTCCAATCTGCTGCGGCGGCTGATTATTGACGATCGCGGTAATGCTAGTCAGGACAATTTTTTCAGTTGCTGCGGGTATTTCGCCCTTGCGCAATGTTGATTGGCTAACTAGGGGTTCAGCCGCAATGGTACTGCCAGCTAATCCACACCACAGCAAAACACTCACCAAGAGATTCAGCTCTTGGCGCAGATATTTACAGCAGTAGGTCGGATTAGATCGCAAGTGTTACCAAAACTAAAATCAGTTAGATCCTAGCAGATTCCTCCAATCTCAAAGTACCCAAATCTCGATATGTAAATAACCTACCCCTGTCAGTTGGGGCTGAGGGGAGGATAGAACCGGATTTGGTATAGATCCTGATCGAGATCTGCTCGCGCTCAACTAGAGAGATCCACCAATTTTGTTGAATTTTGGGTAGATGGTGTTTTTAGGCGATCGATCTGGGAACTATATTTAGGTGCAAGTAAAAAAGACCTCAACCTCGATCTCGGAGCTTGTGCCTCACATCACGGAAATCGCGGTTTGTGACAGTTAGCCTTTTAGGGGTGAAGCTAGTAGTTTCTTTCTAAAGAGCGAGATGATGGAAGCTTAATAATAATGATTCAAGAGAATGTTAGAGCAACAGATCTGAGTTTTAAAGATCTAATTATCCGACTAAAGGACATTAAAGAAAAGTCTTTTAGTGGAAATTTAACTGTCAAAGTAGAATCAGCGCCAAGTTGGGTGTTCTGCTTTAGATTAGGGCGATTAGGTTGGGTTGGCGGCGGAGTTGAACCAGTCAATCGGTGGCAGCGAAATCTAGCTTTAGCCCAACTTACTTTATCCCCAGACAAATTAGCTGAAGTAAATAATCCGCAAAAAACTAGTTTAGATTCGCATACCTTAGCTCAACTGTTAAGTGAAGAAGCGATCGACAGGCAACAGTGTGCTGAATTAATTGTCCGAATGACGATGGAATGCTTATTTGATATCATTCAATTTAGTCAACATAGCGGCAATCGATTGTATTATCAATTGACATCAACTGGGGCTGATAATAGTCAGTTAAATCTCATTCTCCCTATGGTTGAAATCGAGCCAATTATCGCGAAATCGATTCAAACTTGGCAGGAATGGTCGAATGCTGGACTAGCAGTCTATGCACCGAGTTTATTTCCGCTCGTCTCTCAAGCAGAGCAGGCGATTCAATTAGTCTCTGATGTGAATTTACAGCAAATAATTCTGGCGATCGATGGCAATCGGACAATTCGGAGTTTAGCCACCAGCCATCGTCAGTCTATCCTCAATTTTATGATTGGGTTACTACCATTATTGCGAGTTGGATTCATCACTCTATCGTCTGAATCAAAATCTCAACGAAGTCGAGTTATCGATCGAGAAGTAAGTGGTCAACTAAATAATATCCCAGTCAGCTCAAAAACAGGAGAGCTTTCAACTAAACAGCGTCCGTTAGTTGCTTGTATCGATGATAGTATCTTAGTTTTCCAAGCTTTAGAGAAAGTTCTACTCGAAAATGACTATCGTTGTTATGGAATTCAAGATCCGCTGAAAATCATGACCAGCTTAATTAGAAATAAGCCAGATTTTATCTTCTTAGATTTATTAATGCCGATCTCAAATGGTTATGAAGTTTGCGAACAAATTCGGAAAACGCCAAGCCTCAAAGACATACCAGTAATTATTTTAACTGGTAAAGATGGCTTGGTCGATCGAATGCGATCGAAAATGGTCGGAGCCACAGGCTTTCTCGGAAAGCCTGTCAATCCAGAAGCGGTCTTGAAAATGCTCGGAAAATATCTTATGGGAGTCAAATAATCATGAATCAAATTTTAATCGTCGAAGATAGCAAACTGGAAGCAGAAAAGTTGAGAAAGTGTTTGGAGAATCAGGGGTTCTCGATTCAAGTGGTGGGTAGTGGAGAAGAGGCAGAAATTCGACTCAAAAGTTCTAAGCCTAACCTGATTTTTCTGGATGTAATTTTGCCTGGTGAAAGTGGCTTCGAGCTATGCCGTAAACTCAAAACTGAAGTAGCAACTCAAGCAATTCCAGTGGTTATTTATTCAACTAAGGATAAAGAGATCGATCGAACTTGGGGAGATATGAGTGGGGCTGATGCTTATCTGAGTAAATCTGTTGATGAAACTACACTCTTACGAACAGTTAATAAGTTGATTGGCTAAACTGCAATTAATAAAAGTATGAAGTATGAAGTATGAAGTATGAGCAAAATCATGAATCAGATCGCTCCGCCCCAATTAGTTCGGCAGTTATCAGCCCCAAAACCTGAGTCATACGAGACAGGTCAACGCTTTTTAGGCTTTACGATCGGTGATAGTCTCAATGCGTTAATTCCGCTCGAAGATTTACAGGCAACAATTAAAATTTCGTTGTCAGAAATTTTGCCAGTGCCTCGGATGAAAGACTCATTATTGGGAATTATTAATTATCGAGGTAAAGCTACATGGGTACTAGATCTTGCTCACTTAATGGGGGCATCGCACTACTCAGTCCAATCGCCCGAATTAGCAACAGGGATGGGGCTGTTATTTGAAGTCCAAAATGAGACGGTAGCATTGCTAATTCAAAAAGTTAGTACGATCGAAACTTATGACTTGCAGCACTGTTTACCAATTGGCGACGGCATGTTTACCGATCGAATGCGTTCATTTCTGGCGGGTTATTTTATGGATACTCAGCAACAACCTTGGGTATTAATCGATCTCCCGCGCACGATCCAGTCAATTATTTGAATCAAATTTAGTAATTAAGCCCTAAACATAATGTTGAAAAATCTATTTAATTCGGCAGACGACCGCGCAGATAAACTCAGTGAACTTGTCAATCCAAATACCTTACCCCTAGCCCAACCAATGGTGAATATAGATCGAGCTACGATGACAAACAGCACTGCCAAACAGCAACTGTTATCAATTTTACAAGATGCTCAAGTCAAACTAGAAGGAAGCAATGGTCCGGCAACAGAACCACTGCGCCAAAGTTTACGCCGAGCACGAGAATTAGCGGGTTTTTTATCCGCACCGACGACGGGGATCGACGCAGCCAAAATCCAACAAATTGCGACTAAAATTAGACAAGCACCTAACTCAACCTCCGCATTCGATCGCGCAGTTACCGAAATCAAACTGCTCTTAAATGTCGATCGGGTATTAGTCTATGAATTGACTGGCACCACCACAGGCAAAGTCATTGCTGAGGCAGTTCAAACCGGATTTACACCCACAATCGGCGAAGAAATTCCCCAAATTGGGTTTGGCTTCGAGCAATTGCAAGATGATAAATCTCATCGGGCAATCTCCTTAATTAATAGCCAAATTACTCCCTATCAAAAACAGATTCTCGATAAATATCAAGTTCAAGCGACACTGGCTATTCCGATTTTAATTAATGGTTATTCTGCAACCACGGATACTTATAGCTTGGATCGGGTTTGGGGCTTATTGGTGATCCAACAGTGCGACAAGTCTCGCCAATGGTCGGAAGCAGAAACGAGCTGTCTATCGCAGTTATCCCTCGAACTTACCCTCGCACTCCAGCCAAATCAGCCCCTACTTCAATTGTCTCAACGCCGCGATCTGTTGACAACGATCGACATGGAAGCCCAAGAGTTGATGCAAGGTATTCTCGATCGAATTCGTCATTCACTCCAAGCCGATCGATCGATGGTTTACGCTTACAATGCCGATTGGAGCGGTCAAATTATTGGTGAATCTGTCGGTAGTAATTGGCCGAAAGCTGGTAACTCACTCGATCGAGATTTCTTCGTCACTGGTGAAAACTACAAGCCTTATTACATCGCCAACGATCTCCAGACCAAAGGACTGGCGCGTGCCGTGATGGAGAAGCTGGAACCATTCCAAATGAAAGCTTACATCGTGGTGCCGATCGTCGCCAACAACCAGTTAATCGGCTTACTCGGTGTATATCAAAATTCTGGCCCCCGCAACTGGCAGGAGGCAGATCTCAATGCCATGCTGGAGTTTGCCAAAAATTTCAGTTTCCCACTTCAGCAAACTGCTAATCGCCGTCAAAATGTGTTTCAAGCCCAGCAGATGGAAAAACGACTCGAACGCGAGCGGAGCTTGGCAAAAATGCAAGAACGACTGAGAACAGCCAAAGACACGCAAAATGTCTTGCAAATTGCCACGCTCGATAGTCGGAAACTACTCGATAGTGATCGGGCAGCAATCTATAAGTTTAACCCCGACTATAGTGGCAGATTTATTGCCGAATCAGCTACTCCTGGCTGGTCGGATCTGGTAAAAATTATTCCATTTATTCAAGATACCTTTTTACAGCGGACTAAAGGTGGTCGTTATAAAGATGGCGGCTGTCTGGCAATCAATGATATCTATCTCGCTGGACACCAATCTTGTCACGTCCAACTGTTAGAGCAAATGGAAGCCAGAGCTTATATCATTGCGCCAGTTTTTGGAGCCAACCGGAAACTGTGGGGACTGATTGCTGTCTATCAAAACTCTGGTGCGCGTCAATGGCAGGAAGATGAGGTAGAAACCCTCAGACAAATCGGTCTCCAAGTCGGGATTGCCATGGAGCAAATCGACTATATTCAGCAATTGCAGAAGAAAGCCGAACAAGAACAGACGATTAACCGGATTGCCGAGCGGATTCGTCAGTCTTCTTTATCTACTGATGAAATCTTCAAAAGTGTTACGCAAGAAATTCGTCAGGCAGTAAAGACAGACAGAGCAGTAGTCTATCAGTTTAATGCTGACTGGAGCGGTCAAGTAGTCGCCGAATCCGTGGGCAGTGGTTGGGTATCCTTGCTTGTCCAACAAAAGGATGATGAAGTCCTCAGCGGTAATCGGACTCAAAGCGATCGCTGCATCCTGCGGAAGTGGTCGAATAAAGATATTACCGAAACTGATACTTACCTCCAAAACACTAAAGGTGGTAAATACATCCAAGGTGAAAAATCAACCGCGATCGATGATATCTATACCAAGAAATTCCCCGATTGCTATATCCAATCTCTCGAAAAATATCAGGCTAAAGCTTATATCATCGCCCCGATTTTCATCGGTGAGCGGTTGTGGGGATTACTGGGAGTCTATCAAAATGACGGCCCTCGCGCTTGGGATACAGCAGATCGAGCAATTATCGAACAGGTAGCCACCCAAGTAGGTGTATCACTCCAACTCTCCGAATACCTGGATCGCGTGATGATTCAAGAAAAAGAATTATCCGAGATCGTCGATCGAGAACGGGCTACCCGCCAAGAACTCGAAGCCGAGGCTCTCCGCGTCCTCAAAGCAATTGGCCCCTCCTTCCGAGGCGATTTAACCGTCCGTGCGCCGCTATCGGAAACCGAGATTGGGACGATCGCCGACGGTTATAATACCACGATCCAAAGTCTGCGCGAATTAGTCCGTCAAGTTCAAGTCGCTGCAACTAGTGTGAGTAGTACCTCTAGCCTCAATAACACCCTGGTAGATAACCTCTCCGAGCAAGCCAAACAAGAACTAGCCCAACTCGATCGCGCTCAGGCTCAAGTGAAGCTAATGGCCGCATCCAGCCAAGAAGTAGCCGACTTCGCCCAAAAAGTCGAACAGGTCGTTCAATCAGCCAACCGCACCGTCCAAACTGGTGACGCACTGATGGAAAATACCGTTGAAGAGATTCTGGAAATTCGATCGACCGTATCGACAACTGCTAAAAAAATCAAACGTCTAGGCGAAACCTTCCAGAAGATTTCTAAAGTAGTTAACCTGATCGAAAACTTCGCCACCCAAACCAACTTACTCGCCCTGAATGCTTCAATTGAGGCAACTCGTGCGGGTCAATATGGGAAAGGCTTCGCCGTGGTAGCCGATGAAGTGCGTTCGCTGGCTTATCAGTCCGCCAATGCGACGACAGAAATCGAACGGTTAGTAGATGAAATTCGGGTGGATACCAACGACGTAACCGAAGCAATGGAAATTGGGATCGCCCAGGTAGTTCAAGGGACAAACCTCGTCAACGAAACCCGCCAAAGTCTGAGTGAGATTGTGGTAGCTACCAGTCAAATTAGCGAACTAGTTCAAGCAATTAGTCAAGCTGCTGGGACGCAAAATAAACAGTCCTACAAACTAACTGAAGCGATGGCCGACGTAGCCGCAATTGCCAATCTCACCTCCGGTAGTGCCGCCCAAATTTCCGAATCTTGCCAACAGTTACTCACAACTTCGCAAGTTTTGGAGACTAGTGTGAGCCGATTTAAAGTTGATTAGAAAGTTGGGAGTTGAGAGTTCGGAGACAAGGAATAGAAAACTAGTAGGGATTGGAGATTGAAGGTAAATTCTCTATCACTCCCAACTCTCAACTCTATCACTCCCAACTCTCAACTCCCAACTGTCTTGAAAAGGTGCTCCACTTGGGGAAACCCCAAGACCGCACTTTTCGCTCCCAACTCCCAACTCCATCACTCCCAACTCCCAACTCCCAACTCCCAACCCTTATGACCGACGATCTAGATTTTCAAGAGTCACTCGATCGATATTTTGAGATCGAAGCGGCGGAATTACTCCAAACGATCGAGCAAACACTCCTCAGCCTGGTAGAGGAAAAAACGCTAGAGCGTGTCCATACCCTGATGCGTAGTGCCCATACGATCAAAGGTGGCGCGGCTAACTGTGGATTCAAAACGATCGAAACCATTGCCCATCACCTCGAAGATGTCTTTCAAGCCCTCTATCCACCCGAGCTAGAGATCGATCCCGAACTGGGCTTGCTCCTAATGGAAGGCTATGACTGCTTATATGACCCCTTGAGTGCCCTATTGGCAGGTGTACCCTATGATGAAGCTGCTACCCTCGAACGGACAGCATCATTATTTGCCAGACTTCAGACCCATTTAGGTGACTTCTTTGGTCGGGAGACTCAACTCCCTACCGCCGCCGAACTGGGGTTTGATGTAATTGGGTCGATTTTTACTGACAGCATTCCTCAAGACTTGGAAGTTTTAGCCACAGCCGTAGCTGGTCAAAATGTCGGTCTAGTGCAGGAGAGTCTGACTTCGCTCTCGGAGTTTTTACTAGAGTTGGGCGGGTCTTATAGCCTACCGGGAATTGCCGCAATTGCCACCACTACCCTCACGGCATTAAATCGTCATCCCGATCGAGTTTTGGAGATTGCTCAAGTTGCTTTAACTAATTTTCAACAAGCACAACTGACAATCCTTGGGGGCGATCGATCGAGCGGTGGTGAGGTTTCAGCCGAACTGAGTGCCTGGACACAAAGCCAAACGATTTTGACGAGTAGTGAGTCATCAGACTGGTTATCATTGGTAGATTTTTCTACTCCAGATTCTACCGTTACATACTCTGATGAACAGTTAATCGATAATGCAAATTCAGATGATTGGCTATCGCTCGTTGATGTTGACGAATCAGCCGTAACCGAGACAACGGCTGAAGCGCAATTAACGAATGGAGAAACTACCGCTGATTGGCTATCGCTGGTTGATGTTGATGAATCTGTGCCAACCGAGACAACGGCTGAGGCACAATTAGCCAGTCAAGAGAATCTTGCTGACTGGCTATCGCTCGTTGATGCTGCCGAATCAGCAGTCACCGAGACAACAGCGGAGGCACAATTAACGAATGGAGAAACTACCGCTGATTGGCTATCGCTGGTTGATATTGCTGAATCTGAGCCAACCGGAACAACGGCTGAGGCACAATTAGTCAGTCAAGAGAATCCTGCTGATTGGCTATCGCTCGTTGATGTTGATGATTCAGCAGCTCCTGTCGCAGAGGTGGGGTCGGCAGCCGAGCTGAGTGATTTCATCCATACAGCCGAGCCAGATCCAGAAATCATCGAAGTTGGTGGATTCGAGCCAGAAACATTTAGCTTAAACGTTGATGCCGATCAATCTCAGACTGAATATTCGATCCAAGCAATTGAACTCCATACTGGAGCTGGTCTTGCCCTGAAGAATATCTCTGGCATCGATCGAATTTTCCAATCGATCGCCGTGGGACAGCTAGAAACCGCGCCACCAGAAGAACAGCCGCCAACACCACCATCAGAGCGCGAAGCCCAGACTACCGCTTCAGCCACCGTGCGGGTTGCCACGATTCAGCTCGAACGGCTCGGACACACCATCGGTGAATTGCTGATCGACGACAACCAACAGTTCCTCCGCGCCGAACAATTACAAGGATTAGCCCAATCGACCATCGAACAATATCGTCGCTGTGAACAACGGCTCCGGCTAATTTCTGATTGGTCAGATCATCAGACTTCCACCAGCGATCGATCGGTCACAACATCCCATCGCAATCCTCCCAATCGCGCTAAGAAAGGGAGCAAAAAAGGACAAAAGGCGGCTAATAATGAACTGCCATCGCAATTTGACAGCCTCGAATTGGAAGTCTATAGCGATTTGAGCATCCTGTTGCAAAATATGACCGATGACCTAGCTGAATTAGGTCTGCGGATCGAATCCTTAGCCGAAATGACTCAAAAATCGCGGGTGACGTTAGGCAAGCGGAAACAATTACTCGCTGATGCTCAAGCCGAATTATTTGAAGCCAGAATGGTCGAAATTTCGACCGTCCTCAATCGGTTCCCTCGACTACTGCAACAGATGGTTGCCTCCCATCGGAAACCCGCCCAACTCCAACTAATTGGTACGACAGTCTCGATCGATAAAATTATCGCTGAAAAGCTCTACGATCCACTCTTACACCTAATTCGGAATGCTTACGATCACGGTGTTGAATCCCCCGAATCTCGCCGTCAACAGGGCAAATCCGAAACCGGACAACTGACGATCGAAGCTTATCATCAGGGCAATCGCACGACAATCGAAGTCAGCGATGATGGTCAAGGTTTAAACTGGCCGAAAATTCGCCAACGGGCGATCGATCTCAATCTGCTCAGAGCCGATCGGGCCGACATGGCCACCGAAGCTGAATTGGCCGAAATCATGTTTGCCCCTGGCTTTTCCACCGCCGAGAAAGTTAACGATCTTTCTGGTCGAGGCATCGGTTTAGATGTTGTCCGCGACCGTTTGAGTGCCTTACAGGGCACGATCGATGTCCGGTCTGTAGCTGGTCGGGGTACCACCTTTACCATGCAATTTCCGCTCAATCTCACTACCGCCCGCCTGCTGATCTGCGAATCCCAAGGAGTCGCCCACGCCCTGAGATCGGAAGCCATCAGTCAGGTATTATTACCCACACCAGATCGGATTCAATCCCAATCTTCCCTGATGGACAAAGGTACCGCCAAATTCTTGCGGTGGGGCGAAGGTAGCACGCAGAAATTAATCCCGATTTATCCTCTCAACGATCTGCTAGAGTACCATTGCCCGATGTTAGCCAGCGAACATGGTGCCATGAGTATCTTCCCCACCCAAACCAAAAATAGCACCAACGCCATCCTCCTCCTCGATATCGACGACGAGCAAGTTTGTCTCGAAGTCAATCGCATCCTCGTCGAACAAGAACTAGTAGTCAAATCCCTCGGTCAAACCTTTGGATTGCCCAACTATGTTCAAGGTTATAGCGTCTTAGGCGACGGTAGTCTTACCCTCGCACTCGACCCAGTTGAACTACTCGCTCAAGTCCGCACCAGCACCGCAGCCCCCAAGTTTTCCCCACCCAAACTAGCTGCATTACAACCCTCACTCCAAGCCGCTCTAGCTCCAGCCAGCGATGCAGAGATCGAAGGTGAAATTGTCGAGACAGTAACTCAGCCACCGAGCGATGCTCGATCTAATATCGGCAGACAGATGCAGATACTAGTGGTCGATGACTCCCTCGTCCAACGCCAAAGCCTAGTCCGTTCTCTCACCAAAGCTGGCTATCAAGTCATCCAAGCCAGCCACGGACGCGAAGGCTTACTTCGCCTCCAAGAACACCCCAGAATTCGCTTCATCGTCTGTGACATCGAAATGCCCCAGATGAATGGATTTGAATTCCTCAGCCACTGTCGCCAAGATCCCAAACTCTCCCAAATCCCCATCGTTATGCTCACAACTCGCGGCGGTCAAAAACACCGCCAACTCGCCATGACCCTCGGCGCAAAAGACTACCTCACCAAACCCCAATCCGAACGCGATCTCCTAGACATCATCGCCAAACTTGCTCAGCCGAGTGAAGTAGGGGTTTAGGGGTTAGGGAATGGTGAATAGTGAATAGTGAATAGTAGCTTAACGTGCTTTGCGTAGAACTAGTTTAGTAACCCCTGATTAATCTATCCTGGGACAACTACAAGATATCCAAATCGATCCCCACAGATCGACCCTTCGGAGGGGGTCTGGGGGAGCGATGCGCGTTCGTCGGGTTCCCCGACGGTTGAGCGCATCAAGACAGCGTGCGTCCCCCAGCGGGGGGGGGGGGGGGGGTCCCCCCCCCCCCCGGGTGATGATGGGGAGAGGGGCGGGGTGGGGGAGAGGGTGTGTTTGGGGG
>JANPJH010000232.1:0-56956 GCA_031425415.1 Chamaesiphon sp. VAR_61_metabat_425
CTTGGTGTCGTCGTTTGAGTCGAGATCATGAAGGTTTGCCTGAGACCTCTGAGATGTGGATTTATATTGCGATGATTCGTATTATGGTTCGTCGTCTAGCATAATTTCATACCTCTCTCTGACTTTTCAAACACCCTCTAAGGTATCCGGATAGGGCAACATCAGGCTTTGAACATAACTATCGCCAATTACGGCGATGGGCTGATTATTTGGCAAATAGTCCACGTCATCTGGAAAACCATAGTTATTCACTTTTCTAGTCTGGAAGTGATGGAATTTCCAATCTAATGAATGCTTAACAAATGGTACCTTTGCTCTCAAGATTGGGTCGGCTTGAGTCGTATTCTGATAATCAAATCCAGTCGTCACAGGTAGCAGCCGCAGAACTATCTCCAAAATGAGCATCATACCCACGCATCCCAACCCAATGAACTTAAATTTAGACATATTATGGAATGATTCGAGTAAACATCTTATGCTAAAAATTAAATTCAATAAGTTGTTCGATCGCTAGCATACAGATAAGACTTAAAGTAGAAATAATTAATTTAATTCAGGGCGATTATTGAATCTTAAGATTAGCAGTGTCTGAGGCTAGACGAGCTAGTTTAGCTTTCATTACTGGATAAACCGTCTCAGCAACTAATTTATGTGCCGCACTATTCCAATGCATATCGATGGGTTTAAAATCTAGTCGCCGCCGAGATTGCTGATACTGACTGCTAAATAAAGGCAGCGTATCAATCACAGTGTAGCCTCTGTTCTGAGCGATTGTGGCAAAAAGTGTTAATTGATTGTCTGGGTGTGTTTGGGGCTGTGGCTTTTGCTGGTAGATTTTATCGCGATCGCAGTCGATGATAAAAATGGTATTATCTGCTCGAACAGTCGATTTTTGTTCTAGGTAATCGAGGAGTCGAGTGGATACTTGACTGAGATCTGGAGACTTGATTGGGACGGTGGTTTCGGGAGGAAGAAATTGAGTTAAAATCGAAAAAGGGTTAAAATGTAAATGCAGATTCAAATATCGCAACAGCGACGATTGGAGCAGTAACTTATTTGTGCGGCTGGGTGTGCTTGGTTCAAAATTAAGTTCTAAGTTACGGGAATTGAGAAAATACGATCCAGCAGTCTTAGTAGACAAACTATCTGCAATATCTCCGGCAGTAAGTAAGAAAACAAAAAACTCAGGCTGGAAAGTTTTACTCACATATTCAGCACTGCCAATATAGCCAGCAAAAGAGTAGCCTGGTACACCGAAAGAGTAGACAGGACGATTTTTGCGATCGAGTAATGTGCCTAATTGACCCTGTAAAGTGTCTGAATAAGGTAACATCAAACTTTGAATATAACTGTCACCAATCACGGCAATAGGATTAGTATTTGGCGCATAGTCCGCATCATCAGCAAACCCATAGTTATTGATCTTGCGGATCTGGGATTGATAAAATCTCCAGTCTAGTGAATGTTTCACAATTGGGAATGTCGCTCTTAATACTGGCTCAGCTAGTGTGGTGGTTTGATAGCCAAACCCAGTCGATACGGGCAGCATCCGTAAGATAATTTCGAGGGCGAGGATCATGCTCAAGCATCCCAGCGCAATTAGTTTAATCGATTTTGGTATCCACTTGATCATTGGAACAAATAAGTAATTTTAACTAGAAATTGAAGTAAATAAATTCTTTCACTACTTGAGATTCAGCAATCATTGTAATGAGGATAACGATTGGAACCATTGAGCCAATCCAGAAAAAACCGATCTCTTTGTTGTTCAATACATCACGAATTGAAACATTGGAGAGGTTCACAAATATCGCTCTAGATTTAAGCTTAATAACTTCAGAGAACATAAATTTACCACTCATGATTTCTTGAGTATTCGGTAGGAAAAAAGCGATCGCCAGTAATGCGCTAACCCAGGCTAAGGCTTCATTAGGAGTTTGAACTATATCTAAAGATAGATCGGTTGGTAATGTAGGTATCTGCAACATTTGGTTTAGCATATAAGTCGCACCATCTAATGTTTCGGCACGAAAGAACACCCACGCAATTGTTACGGCAAAAAAAGTTAGAGCAGTACTCCAAATTCGCCCAAATATCGATATTTTTTTGAGATCGTGTCCCCAATTCTTCCGTAATTTTTGCCAGCTATTATTTAGAATTAAATATATGCCGTGTAAACCACCCCAAATAATAAATGTCCACCCCGCACCATGCCAAAACCCACCCAGGAGCATCGTCAGCAAGAGATTAAAATAGCGACGAAATTCACCGTGGCGATTACCACCGAGCGGGATATAGAGATAATCTCGCAAGAAATTTGACAAGGTGATGTGCCAGCGTCGCCAAAATTCAGTAATATTAACTGCTTTGTAGGGAGAGTTAAAATTAATCGGTAATGTCAACCCAAACAATAGTGAGATCCCAATCGCCATATCCGAATAGCCTGAGAAATCAAAATAAAGCTGAAGTGTATACGCTAAGGCACCCAGCCAAGCTTCAGCAAATGTGAGTGGAACATGCTCCTTTACTGCCGTAAAGATAACCGTAACATAGTGAACAATTCCATCAGCGAGTAATACTTTTTTAGCTAAGCCAATCGCCAAAATCGTTAAACCACCAGCTATTTCTGGACGATATTTCCGAGTATGTAATTTATTGAACTCTGGCATCATCTCTTGATGATATAAAACTGGTCCGGCAATCAACTGGGGGAAATAGACAATGAAGAGGCAATAGTTAATAAAATTGTATTCCTTGACCTCACCTTTGTAGACATCGACTAAGAAGGCTATTTGGGTGAATATAAAAAAGGAAATCCCCAAGGGCAGAACGATGGAGCCAATCGTCCAATCATAACCAAGTACACTATTTAGATTGGTGATGAAAAAATTTGCATACTTATAATAGCCCAGCAGAGCCAAATTTGCGCCGATCGCTATGATGATTAGCCACGAGCGAGGCTCCTTCACAGATACTTTGCTGAATTTACCCACAACTTGCCGACCAAGTATATATCCAGCCGTATAGTTACCAACAATCGAGAGGACTAGTAATGGCAAGTAAGCCGGATTCCACCACCCGTAGAAAAATAGCGAAGTTACCACTAACCACAATGGCACTAGAGCTGGTAAGATTCGACCTAATAGCCAAAACCCAATCAGGGTAATTGGTAAAAATAGACAAATAAAGATATATGAGTTGAACAGCATACTAAGTGAAATTGATATGCAAAGGGATTTAGTTGAGTAATTGCTACTGGTCTCTAAAGTTAGTACCAGTTGAAAAATAATTTGGATTTAGATCGATACTGCCTAATTTATCAACCATACAAGGCAATTATGAGTTTTAGATGAAATTGAGATTTAGTGCTGATGTTCCTAAAATAAAGATCGGACTTATTACTGATATCGGTTGACTTTAGTGCATGTTATTTGTGGAGAAGAGTTAGATCGATTGGCTGATCTAACACCATTAATTCTTACCGATCCTCGCCGATCAAAACCTGCGCACATTACTAGAATAAAAGCATTCTCGATCTATTTAATTCACTCAATTGACGTATTGACATTTTAAATATTAGTGTGCATAACTGAATAAATGGCACATCAACTACTTTCGATCGGTCATAAGATCGTGAACTCACTAACAATCCATTTAGACTAATTAATCTTAAATCGACAGGTAACTCGGATCGACTCCATCTAAACATCTAAAATTATGCCTAACGCTAACATTCCAAATCGCAGTCTCCACGCTGGCTACGAAATTATTGCTAGAAACCTTTCTGGGATTAACTTTGCTGATGTTACTGCAAGTACCCCAGCCTCGATCGCCCTCCTTCAAGCAACTGGTTATGTAATCGATCGCGTATTTAACGATCCATTCACAGGTCTTCAAGCAGTTGGGTTACTGCCCACCGACACTACTAGACCGCCACTACTCGTTTTTAATGGTACAAATGACGATCCTGATGAAGCCGAAAACCGTAACACCCAAGGAGCGGGATTCGGTCAGTTTAGTAGTCAGAATCGCACCGCGATCTCCGCTTGGTTGACCGATATTGCAACTAATCCTGATAGTAAAAACCCATTAGGGCTGTTGCCAGATGTCACCGGACATAGTTTAGGCGGTTCACTAGTCCAATGGACAGCCGCAACCTTCCCAACTTTAATTAGCGAAGCTGTTAGCTTTGAAGCTTTTGGCTTAAATACAGGCATTGGGAATACCTTTACGCAAAATGGTGGAGTCACAGCGCAAGTTACACACTATGTCAATAGTGGTGATATCGTTCCGCTCCAGGGGCAAGAATTTATCCCTGGTACAGTGATTGTAGCTACGTATACAACTCCAGCCATCGATCCACAGAACTTTGTCCAAAAGCATTTGGAATATATCGCTCCTGGGTCTACTTCAACTACTGCGGGGCTGAATATCACTTATCGAGAGACTACTGTTACTGAATTAAATAATCCTAACTTTAGTTTCAGAGATCGCGATTGGAATGATTTTATCCTTGCACTCCGCCAGAGTGACCCAACATTAGCCCAAAGTTTAACTAATCGTCAAACTGCCGAGCCGTTGAGAACTCAGTTCAGCTATTTTGAACTAGCTGGTCGAATCAACGCCTTAACCCCAAATTTAGCGGCTGGCTACACTGCGGCTACTCGCTCTGGCTTGAGACCGAACCCTGGTAATAATATCCTCGAAGTCACTAGTCCTACAGCAAATCAGACGATCGGATTTACTTCTGTCAGCCGGACAGGTAATCTAGCTAACGAAATTGGTTTATTTCGAGTCGATGACGATTTAGGTACTGTCAATGGAATTGCCCCTGGAGCTACTGGTTATCTTGAAGCTGCGCTCAACCGCAGTCAGGTTGTTTTTTCCAGCCTGACCGGAAATTTCTTTGATGCGAATAGTCAACGGCAGATTAGTTTTAATCCTGGCGATAGGTTTCAACTTTATTCCGTGCAAAATAGCACTACCGATCAGGCTCGGCAAAACTTGAGCAGTGGTCAAACTTTACCAACCATTCTGTTTGCCAATCCGACAGCAAATACTGGTGGCAATGCGTTTGCCCAGGTCAATCCTAATGGTAGTACTTTAAGCGTAGCTTGGAATGATGGAACCAACGCGACCGGAAATTATGAGAATTTAGTCTTGAGTGTCCAGCAACTTGCTACTCCAGCACCAGTAGGCAGTGGACTTCAAGGTGGCGTTGCCGGAGAAGTCCTCGATCTTCGCAGTCTGACTGGTCCCGTGCAAGTTAGTACTACCATTCGATCGGCAGCCGCCTATAATAACGATGTGGGCTTATATAGGGTCGATGATGAAACAGGTCTAATTGGTACGCTCCGACCTACCGATGCTGGCTATGCTCAGGCGGCACTCAACCGAGCCGTATTGACCCTCAATAAAACTCAAACCACTGCTCAGTCGACAGTTGCGGGTGGTAGCTTGTACGCATCATTCCTCGTCGCCAACGGTACCGTTCAAGATTTCTTGAGTAGAAATGCGAGTAATGCTAGTGGTACCAATGTGCCTAATGCTTATTTTAATTATGTTGGCGCGAATCCCGATCGCGTAGATCATATCCGGTTGCTCGGTGATAACAAGTTTGGCTTTGAAGATTTATTCGGTGGTGGCGATCTAGATTATAACGATGTTGTCATTCAGTTTAATGTTGCCCAGTCTACTATTACTTAATTCAGCTAGTTTAATCTGACTATCTTGAAAACTCCCCGATCTACTTTAAATGCGATCGGGGAGTTTTTAATTAGCTCTAAAAATTCATCTGAATTTCATCATTACCTGACATCCTAAAGTCTAATCTTATGCCTAAGTATGTCGGCATAATTATTTTTAAGACTAGAATCGTCTGCAACCCTGATGGTGGTTAGTCACCCAACAGATTGGGCCGATCCTAACAGAAATGTTAACGCACAAGCAGCCATAATGAGCGATGGGATTTATGCCGAACTCCGTAATGGGCGACTGCTGACACCTTGAGTTGTGCGTCCGGTCATTTCACGTCGATGAATGCGATAGATTTGGATGACATTTCCTCGACCCCAAGCATCAATCCAAGTTCGATTAATCGCCGGAGAAAGTGTTGGATTTTCTGCTTTGATGAACTCCATGATTTGTTCGATATCTTGTGGCTCAGTCAGGTGTTCTGCTGTACCCGTGACAATTGCGCTACGCCAGCGATCGAGATCGTGGATTTCTTCAACCTGTAAACAGATATCTGGATTTACATCCATGTCATGAGACTTCATCCCTTCGGTGGTAAACAGATAAATAACCGCATCTTTGATGTAATAGTGCATTGGAATAACATAGGGCTTACCTTCGTTAATACAACCCAAATGCCCGTAACCTACTTGCTGCAAAAGTTCTAAAATTTCTGCCGAACTCATTTCATCGATATCCAACATCATAATTAGCCCGCATATATTACTTTATTTTACTAGTTAATTGTGAAGACTTTGTGAGGATTTAGTCAGAATAAGCGATCGAATAAATTTATAAATATTTACCTCTTTCGGGTGGCTCGAATATGCAATTAAGATGAATTCAGAAGTCTAAGTTATGGAATCAACGGTAATTAATGAGATTAAGAATTTGTTAAAACCAGTCATTGTTCATGTTATTTTCATGTTCGCTGTCTATATTGGAAGTAAAAGTTAGGAATAGCAAGATGAAACTAATTACCCAGGGAATGGTAGCGATCGCAGTTTTACTAACAAGTAGTGCAACAATCGCGATCGGGCAAACAATGCCTCATCAGGGTGGCATGATGGAAGGTGGGATGATGGGAATGATGAAATCTGGAGCACAGAGCGATCGGAATTTTATCGAAATGATGATTCCCCATCATGACGGAGCAGTCAAAATGGCAGATATTATCCTCAAACGAACCAAACGGCCCGAACTGCGCCAACTCGCGATCGCAATTAAGCAGGGTCAATCTCGTGAAATTGGTCAAATGAAAACTTGGTATCAGAAATGGTATAAAACAACTGTCCCATCGCCCCCAAAATCTGGTGGGATGGGAATGATGGGTGGCGGAGGTATGGGCAGGATGATGGCAGCCCAAGTACAAAAGTTAGAAAATGCTACCGATAGCGACCGCGTATTTTTAGAAGAGATGATTCCCCATCATAAAATGGCCCTAATGATGACGGCGCATATTGTTGATAGCGACCGATCGGAACTTCGGACTCTGGCTAAAAATATTATGCAAACCCAAAGTGCAGAAATTGAAAAAATGCGTCAATTATCTAAAACTTGGTATCGATAACCATCTTAATTGCCAATGCGATCTGTAATTCCAAATCAAGCTTTGCAGCATTTTATCGATTTGATGCCCGAAGCTTAATAATCTCCGCTAAATTAACATGGCGATTTCACCTTTGGTAAGTTGCTCGAAGGCAGCTTGTTCTTCAATTGAACCGACAACTAGGCAACGATCGCTGACATGAAAACTGGTAGTATCATCGGGATAATCGATTTTGGTGCCATTTTCCCGCCGAATTGCCACAACCGTAGCTCCAGTCAAAGCGCGGATATTTGCACTGGAGATCGAATGGCCAACTAATGACGAGGTTAATGATAAAACATACCAGCGAGTATTCATCCCTAAAGTAGCCGTTTCAATATTTTGAGGGATTTCACTAATCGAGAATTCTGGTCGTAATTCTAAATAGTGAGAATTGCGAATCGCTGTAATTTGGTGTTGAATTTGGGGGGTGGGTAAGCCAATTTTAATCAGGAGGTGATTGGCCATTTCTAAGCTGGCTTCAAATTCTGGCTGAACAACCTCCGCCGCCCCCAACTGATAGAGTAATTCAATATCCTTATACCGGTTGGCTCGGACGACGATATCGAGATTGGCGGAGATTTCTAGCGCGTGTTTGAGGCAGAGCCGGGTACTCATCGAGTCGGGTAAGGCGATGACCATTGCTTTGGCTCGATCGAGTCCAGCTTTGGTGAGAACGGGAATACTCACGGCATTACCATAGAGATAAGGAATCGCAGCATCGCGCAATTTCTGCGTCTCGGCTTCCGACTGTTCGACAACTAATACTGGCGTGTTTTGAGCGGCGAGGAGCGTGACCAAATTTTGGCCCGTGCGCCCGTAACCACAGATCACGATATGATTCTCAAAGTTGATGTTTTCGGAGACTTCTAGGGGTTGCTCGCTGGGCTTGAACCATCGATCGAGCATAGGTACAGTCTCGATCCAGTTAAATAAAGTTGGAATCAATCTCAGGATAAATGGGGTGACAACTAATGTCACTGCCGTGGTGCCCAATAATAGTAAATATACCCGCCTGGATACCAAACCTAAATTGCGCCCTTCGCTGGCAAGCACGAAGGAAAATTCACCGATTTGGGCTAGTCCCAATCCAGCAATCAGGGCAGTTTTGAGCGAATAGCCGAAGAATCTGACTAGCGGGGTAATAATCATGAATTTACCCACCAGCACGATCGAAACTAATCCCAGAATTAAATCCAGATTGTCCCATAAAAATAAGGGATCGATCAGCATCCCGATCGCCGCAAAAAATAACGCCGCAAAGATATCCCTAATCGGCTCTACGTAGGCCAAAGTCTGATCGGCATACTCTACCTCAGAAATCATCAATCCAGCGACAAATGCCCCCATTTCGATCGATAATCCCAACTGCTCGGTGATCAGGGCAATTCCCAAACATAGCGTCACAACTCCCAATAAAAACAATTCCCGACTCTCGGTTTTCGCCAATAACCTTAACAACCGAGGCACTACCCAGATGCCAATCATCGTCGAACCTGCCGCAAATAGACCAATTTTCACCGCCGCTTGCGCCACTGCCATCCCAATTTCCGCTGGCGGTCGATCGAGCGCGGGTAACACCGCTAACATAAAGCCTAGAGCCAAATCCTGCACTACCAAAATCCCCAACATCACTTGTCCGTGAGGAGTGGCTGTTTCGTTTGCTTCCATCAACGACTTCAACACCACCGCCGTAGAAGATAGCGAGAGGATTGCGCCTAAAAATACTCCCTGTTGAGGGGTTGTCACCCAACCCACACTCACAGAAATCAGCGTGGTGACTAAAATGGTGAGAATAATCTGCAAACCACCCCCACCCAAACTGATTTTTTGCACCTTCTTGAGTTCGGAAAATGAGAACTCTACACCCAAGGCAAATAGCAAAAAAGCTGCCCCAAACTGTGCCAGGGTTTCGACTTGGATCAGCTCTTTAATCGATCCTAGTCCCGCTGGGCCAACAATCATCCCGCCGACAATATAACCCAGTAAGGCTGGTTGTCCAGTCAACCCAGCGACAATGCCCCCAGCAGCAGCAGCCGCGAGTACAGTTACTAAATCTATGATGAGCCGAAAATCTTCTAGCACTATATTTTAATAATTATGAGAAAATTTTAAATTAACTTAACGTAAGTTAACTTCTAGGATACCGAGTTTTGATAGCTAGTGGGAACTAGATCCGAAGTATTAGATACTTGGTATTAGAACTTTGGATTAGATAATTTATCCCCCACCCTCCGCCGACCGGAGCGACTTCGCTTCGGTCATCACCCCGTCACCCAAATCAGATTCACCCTTATGTTCGATCGCAACCCACTATCATCGCGCAACTGGAAATCGGCTCTAATTGGGGCGATTACTCTGACGATCGTTTTATGGTCGGCAGTAAATATCCCTGGATTAACCCTAAGTGCCCAATTCTCACCAACTAAACCTCGGCTGGGGGAAACAGTTGTCGTTAATGTCACGGCAGCTCCGGGGAAAATCACGACACCAACTGTTAAAGTCGGCGAAAAGACTTATCCGGCTTTTCCCTTGGGGAGCAATCGCTTCCGGGTAATGATTCCGACTACACCTCTGGAAAAACCAGGCGATCGCGAGGTCAAAGTCACTGATAATACTGGTACCACCACCCTAAACATTACGGTAAGCGATCGTAAATTCCCGATCCAACGGATCAATTTACCGCCTGGTAAATCTGGCGTTGAGGCTACCGAACTAGAACTCAAGCGAGTAGCCGCCTTTAAAGCTACCGTCAGTCCCGATAAACTATGGGATGGAAAATTTATCGCCCCCAATCAAGGCAGAACTAGTTCGCCCTATGGTGTTCGCCGCTACTACAATGGCAAGTTCGCCGAAGACTATTACCATCGAGGGTTGGATTATGCTGGCGGTTATGGTTCTGCTGTCGTAGCTCCCGCAGGTGGTGAAGTAGTTTTAGTCGGTTATGAAAAAAATGGCTTCCGCGTCCACGGCAATGTAGTTGGCGTAGATCACGGCCAGGGACTAGTAAGTATTTTCATGCATCTGAGCAAAATTACCGTCCAAGAAGGCGACCAACTTGCAGCCGGCGACCAACTTGGCGCGATCGGTAGTACGGGCGCATCGACAGGGCCGCATCTCCACTGGGGTCTATATGTTAACGGGGTCTCCGTTGACCCAGTCCAATGGAGACAGACAGCCGTGGAATAGGGGGCTGTTAAACTTGTTCTTTGTGAGGGCATAATATACTCAACTAGTGGCTTAACCTCAGTGGGTAATTGAGCTATCCAGAATTATTATTAACTGTTTCCACATGATGAATATTCAAGCAATCGTAGAACAGGCTTTAGACGAAGGCTATCTTACCCCTGTGATGGAAGCAGAGGTTGGTCGCATTTGTGATAGTGCCGCCGAGCTATCAGTAGAAGAGTACATGGCACTCGATCATCTGATGGGGGCATTACTAGCCGGTGAAGTTGTAACAGTTCCCCGTAAACAGTTTATCAACGTCATGGAAGAGTTGGTGCTAACTGAAACTATCGCTCAAGTCACCGCGATCGAAGTTAATACGGATGCTCAACTGGATGTTGGTGATATTGCGGCTTACGCGCTCAATCGTTTACCGCCCCTTTATGCTACTACCGAAGAAGGTGCTAGTTATCAGCGGAAACGGGCACAGACAGAACTGCAAGATCTCATCCTTCAGCAAGTTGAATCAGCAATTGTCCGCAATCTCGATCGTCCCGAATTTTTTCCAGAACGTCAAGCTCTCACTAAACCTACTGGCGATGAAGTTGTCAAACAAGTTAGTACATTGCTCCAATCCTATGCACCGCAATTTGAATCCGAACATCATCCAGTGGGAGCTAATAATTAGAGCCGAGCTACAGGTTTGATGAAGTGTCCTAATTGTCAATCTGTCGAGACTCGTAAGCATGGTTTTTATCGAGGCAAACAGCGGTATCAATGCAAGGGTTGTGCTCGGCAATTTGTTGAGAGCACTAGTCCCAATCTGCCGCAACAAACTAGTACTGGAGTGGAAGACCGCATCCATCAGTACATTCGATCGATATCAACTTCACCGCCCAACTTGCTGCTGAATTTACAGCACGATACAGCCGAATATCCCCTCGCCAAAATGCAACCTACTTTAGAGCAGGTACAGCTAATGGCACTCTCGATCCAGTCAATTAGAGCCAGTCGGGTATTAGAGATCGGTATTTTTAGCGGTTACTCTACTCTGGCGATCGCTTTGGCAATCCCCAACGATGGCCGGTTAATTAGCTGTGGTGTCGCAGGCGCACACTTAGATGTAGCCCGTAGTTACTGGCAGGAAGCTGGGGTAGCTACGAAAATCGATCTCCACATTGATAATGGACTAGATCTACTGGATACCTTATTAATGAGCGACACCACCGCACCTTTTGACTCGATCGTAATCTCTGGACTTAAACATCAGTATCCACTTTACTATCATCGGGCGATCGAGTTGTTGCGTCCGGAAGGATTACTATTCGCAACTGATGTTTTGTGGCAAGGGCGAGTGCTGAATGCGGGTGCCTATAATGATGAATTTACTCGTGGAATCGATCTCTTCAACCGCGAATTAGCTACAGATCAGCGAGTCCAAGTATCAGTCTTGCCGATCGGTGATGGTCTATCGATCGCTGCTAAACTCTAAGCTCTGGTTTGGAATAATATTAATATACAAAAAACCGCATCGAATAAACGATCCGGCTTTTTGATGTATTTGGTGGCGGAGACTGGATTTGAACCAGTGACCTTCGGGTTATGAGCCCGACGAGCTACCAGGCTGCTCTACTCCGCGTCGGCTTTCACCTCAACCCACTTAATATAGCATCACCTTGAGATAAATAGCAACCCCCTAAGTGAAAGTAATTATTTACTCGTTGACTAAGCGATCGGTGGACGGGGAATCATAGAGTCAACAGCTTGCTTTCCCCTAAACCATTGCCAACTCCCCTGAAACTTCCAATCGAGCAAAAGTCCCGATCGACAGAAATTGTTCGGTGAGAATCTCTGATACAGCCGGAGTGATCCAGCCCATTTGCTGGAGGAGATAGATCGCGGTGGCACATTTAGCCCGTCTGGAGCCATCAACGGATTTGATCGTCAAACCCATCCCTTCCCCAACTCTGCCGATACATTGAATCCCCTCAGCACCAGCCTTGCTGACAAGTTCGCCTTCAGTGAGTTGCATCAATTGGGTATCAAATCTTCCCGGACCTGCGATCAGTTCGGGATGATGCGTCATTGCGCGGACGATCCGTTCCAGATCGAGGCTATTTCCCGAAGAGAGGTGGGCATATAAAGTAGCCATTTGAGCGATCGACATCAAATAGACGGGAGCACCACAGTCATCATGGACACCAATAAACTCATCCGGGGGCATTTTGAGGATTTCGGCAAATTTGCTCAAAATCATTTTTTGAAGGGGATGGTGGCGATCTAGATAGTTAGCTATCGGCCAATTTTGACTGCGACAGACTGCTAGCATTCCCGCATGTTTGCCCGAACAGTTGTGTTCTAGGGGACTGCTTTTATCTGGAGGGGTTGGGCACTGAAGCGCAGATGTATCTATATCCGCCCGCCACAGAATATTAAAAGCTTGACGAGTGTGGATGATTTCTGCCGCATGGGAACTACACATAATGGCTAAATCTCGATCGCCTAATTGATAGCGTTCTAAAGTGCCACTTCCCGTCACAGCCATCGCTTGAAACGGCTTGAGGGCCGATCGAATGAAGGTTGGATACTCGGCATCTCCCGCCACAGATAGGATGCGCCCACGGCTATCACAGACAGCCGCATGAACTTGATGGATGGACTCGACAATTCCTTCTCGCAGTAAGCGAACGGTAATTGCTGGTGCTTGTGTACGTTTTGCCATATTTAATTTCGATAATACCCAACTGCTAGATAAATAACCACAAACCAGTGCCGACGATCGCGGTTCCTAGTAAAGTTGCCAAGGTGAATTGAAGGCGATTGATAATTGGTTGCACTTCATAGCTGACTAACAGCCGATCTCGGGCTAATACTTCGGGTGTTTTGATCCAGGTTTGACCATCATACCAACCTGATTCTTCATAAAAAACTGTTTCACTATTCAATCTGTTCTTGATATGAATCCACCCCAAATATAATCTAACAGCAGCCAGAGCCACAAAGATCGAACAGCCACCGATCGTGCAGATGGTAAACTGGAGCGGAAACTTAGCGATCGGAAAACTGGCAGCAGTTAGTGGGGCAGTGACGATCAAACTCCAAATTCCCACCCAGATTAATTTAGTAATATATGCAAATCGGGCTAATTTAGCCCAGCTAAAAAACCCAGAATTTTGTAATTCTTGATATTCATTGATTGGCTGTTGTTCTTTGGGAACTGGACAAAAAGAACTATATTTACTCATCAGTTGACCCCTTCGACTAGGCTCAGGGCAGGCGTGGACAGTTATTGGTTATTTGTCGATCGCAATTTAGATTTCTACGGCGATCGGGACAGTTTACATGGCTAATAAAACTTAGATTTCCTCTAGATTGGAATCTTCGATTTCTTCTGGATTGTTGCCGTAAAGATCGTAAGTCGCTCCAAAATCTTTGGCTCTGAATTGTGGCAAGGCAACAATATCACCATGTCCCCAGAAAGCTTCAAGATTATAAAATTCTCGTTGTTCGGGGGTCATAATGTGGACAATCAGATCGCCGTAATCTAGCAATACCCAACCACTTTGGTTTTTCGCTTCACTGCGGATTGGTGGGCGATTGTACTCTTGTTCGAGCTTTTCGATAATCGAGTCAGAAATTGCCCGAAGTTGGACTTTGGAGTAACCAGAGACAATTAGTAAGTAGTCCGCAAGCACTGATACTTTAGAAATATCGATTAGGGTTGGATCGCCAGCTTTGCGATCGTCTGCGGCATCAGCAGCAAGTAAGGCTAGTTGTTCGATTGTGTATTCGGGAGTTTGATTAACAGTTGTCGAGTTTTCAGTTTGGATCATGAAGTTTTTGAAGATAATATGTGGATAATTATGGGGTTAATATTCAACTCGAAGTTGGAACGGGTGTGGAAGCGGCGTAACTCATCGACATTGCCCAATTGCGAGTCCGAATCGTGCGGGGATGGATGAGACAACGGGTAGAGAGTAAATACTGAAGTGAATAGTCACATGTTTGCCATACCGCCTGATGTAAATTTTGGTAACTCAGTTGGCGGAGGGACTGCAATTCTGGAGTGTCACCGCGCCCAGCTTCTAGCGTATCAGCTAAAAACACAATACAACTCATCGGACTCATCCCCGGTCTACCCAATGTATGATCGGCGATCGCCTGAAGAATTTCTGGATCGTCAATCCCAAACTCATCCCGTGCCACGAGCGCACTTACATCAGCATGGAGGAGATGTGGTGTTGCCACGTCAACTTCATCAATCGGCAGCCCCTCTGCTTCAGCCATTTGCAATAACAGTTGCGGTTTAAAATACTTCGCCAAATCGTGCATTAAACCTGCTTGCGCTGCTTTATGTGCATCTAGCTGATGATGCTGAGCAAGCTCTGTCGCCATTTGCTCTACGCCCAAGAT
Source organism: Chamaesiphon sp. VAR_61_metabat_425 (assembly GCA_031425415.1). Classification (GTDB taxonomy): domain Bacteria; phylum Cyanobacteriota; class Cyanobacteriia; order Cyanobacteriales; family Chamaesiphonaceae; genus Chamaesiphon. The sequence continues at coordinate 14,903 of JANPJH010000232.1, forward strand.
ATGTTGGATGCGTTTAGCTGGAACTCGATCGGCTAACCAAGCTAGAATTTTTGCACGCAAGATCGACATCTAATGTATGGTTTTTACTGCTTCCATTCTAGCGGTTTTAACTCCCGATCTGCACCCATTCGTCGAGATCCTATCTTCTATAAAATCCTTTCAGCCAATTCTACGCCGATAATATTGCGCCCGATCGAACGTGTAGAATCTGCGAGGAGTCTAACCATTTAGCATCGAATGCGCCGAGGTGAGTAGTGGTAATTAGCGTTTGAAAGCGATCTTCGATCGTGCTGAGGAGTTGATTTTGGCGAGTGAGATCGAGTTCGGCGAGGACATCATCGAGCAGCAATAGTGGTGGTTCACCGACGATTTGTTCGATTAATTCTAGTTCGGCCAATTTTAAGGCTAAGACTAGAGTGCGTTGTTGCCCTTGAGAGCCATAAGCTTTAGCCGGGGTAAGATCGATCGTCAATTCTATTTCATCGCGATGTGGCCCTACAATCGTTGTTCCTAATCCTTGTTCGGCAGCTCGGCGTAACTGTAATCGATCGATAAATGCTGAGTAGATCGCTTCGGGGGTATTTTCAGCAAAGATAATATTTGGTGTATAAGTAATTGTAAGTTGTTCGGTATCTTTACTAATCTTTCTGTGCCATGCGCTAGCGATCGGGGCTAATCTTTCAATAATTCTCGATCGCCGACGAATTACTTTTGTTCCAGTCAGAATTAATTGATGATTCCATGAATCTAACTCGGCTGGATCTAATACCCGATGTTCTGCTTGTTTGAGTAAGCTATTGCGTTGTTTAATTACTCGCTGATATTCATGTAAAATATGGGCATAAACTGGCTCTACCTGAAATAGTAACGAGTCCACCCATTGCCGCCGAATTTCTGGACTACCCCGAACTAGATCCAGATCTAGAGATGAAAATTCTACGGCATTTAATATACCCAAAAAGTCTAATTGACGTTTAAGATTTTCTTGATTTAAATTAGCTGTTCGTCTACCCTTATCTCTGAGCGTCAGAGCTAGATCGATCGAGCCATGTTTACGGGTTAATTGGGCTGTAATTTTACTCTCTGTTTCGCCTTCTAGTACTAAATCTCGATCGCGGGTGACTCGATGACTTTTGAGGGTAGAGAGTAATTCGACTGCTTCTAGTAAATTAGACTTCCCTTGAGCATTATCACCGAGTAAAATTGTCTTGGGTGCAGAAAAAATAATTTCCTGTTCCCGATAGTTGCGAAAATTCCGAAGGTGAAGACGATTTAAATACACGAGAAACTATGAACTAAAATATTTAGACTAATCTATTTTCAAATCTGAAAATATTAACAAACTACAGTGCAAGCATTAACCACTGTTTAGATCTCGAATATTATTTATAATAACCTATTTAGATTGAAATGTAGTTGATAAATGTCTAATAATACTTTCTGCTTCTCTAACAACTTGCCGATATCTTCGATAATGATAGGTTGGAGAAGCCCTAAGCTTGGATATCATATTATCTAGCATTTTCTTTGCTGTTCCAACATTACCATTTTGCATTTCAATTCTTGCCAGCATAATTATAGATTCGGGATGCCCCCAGTAATAGATATCCTCCTGCAAGTGTAATTCTATTATTGACCACTTTTCTAACTTAAATAATACTTTTGCATACATTAGTGATGCATCACCTTGAAGATGTCTGGGATCTATTTTTAGCAATAATTCTAAATGTCTTGATGCAACTGCAAAGCGATCTTGATAAAATGCTACTGATGCAGATCCCCATAGAGCATAAGGATTTTTGGGTTCTTTACTCAAGGCTGTGGCATAAGCACATTTTGCCCGATCTAACTCCCCCAGATCTAATAAGATATTACCTAAGATTAAAAATTGATGAGCTTTCCCGATATATTTAGCAGCTATTCTCGCTCTATGCAACTCTTGTTGGAGTTGTAAGCGTCTTAACGGGTGTAAGCTTTTTCGAGATTGAGATGTAGGCTTCCGGTTAAAAAAATAAATTAAAGCTCCAGGTAAGCATAGAAATAGCACGAGCCAGAACCAAGCTAATTGAGTTGGATCGTTCTGATATGAATCTATCAACATCCAAACCCAAAATGCAGTAAGGATGAATATTAGTGTTTCTAGCATAATGCTTCTCAACCCGATTAAATTATCTTTATTGCTTTATTGCATGATTCTCATCTCGCTTATGTTATTCAAAGTAACTTTATACAGATCGGGACATAATTTAAATTATTTTCTCACTAACTGGGGAAATTGATTGGTTAAGGCGGTGAATAGTGGCGATGGTTTAGCTTCTTGTAGCCTGTCGCCTTGTTGCCAATTAAATCGATTCCATAGAAATGGAGCTTCACGTTCTGCGGCAATCCATAATAATTTTTTCGCGCGTGTCATTGCCACATATAATAATCGCAGATCTTCACCCTGTTTGAGATAATTAGCCAACGACCAAGCATCTTTTGGTGTAGGGACAGATTGGTGATGAAGATGAGCGCGAATCTTGGCACGGGCGACTTCGGCTAGAGTAAAATCACCTAAAAACTTTGCACCTTGAGGAGTCCATAATTGACCGGGAATCCGATCGTGTAGAAAGGGAATAAACACATAATCCCAGTCTAAACCTTTCGCCTTGTGCATAGTAATAATCGTCACTTGACCGGATGCTGTATAGCGCGATTCTGTGCCATCATCGATATTCTCAAACCCTTCAGTAGTGACGATTTCTTGGAGAACTTCGATCGCCGTATAAATCGAACTGCGATTATATGTTTGCATCGCTAATCTATCTGCTAATTTATCGGCTGTGGCTAATTCTGAAGATTGATAATCCAAGCGATCGCCTAAATAACTAATCAGTTGATAATGTGGCAGTCGCAATCTTGCTTGGAGTAATTCACAACAAACTTGTCTAGCTCGATCGACAGTTGGTGTTTGCGGTGTATCTAAAATATTTGGATAGAGAAACTGTTCCGGAAATACCGCTAATGCATCTAGATCTTGTGCCTCAATTAGTTTGCGTGCAAGTAAAACCTTGAGCGCGGCTTTGAGATATTCCGGCGAATGTGGTCGAATCAGAAATTGAAATATAGTTAAAATTTCTCCTGGAATTCTGGAAGTTCGATCTCCCTCACCTGCCTCGAATAGCTTGATGTGGGGATTTGCGCGTTGCCATTCATCGCTAAGTCGATCGAGAATAAACTTTGCCTGTCGATTTTCGCGGACTAAGATCGCTGCATTTGCCGTCGGAACGGCAGCAAATAGGGCGGTTAACCGTTGACCGATCGCTTTTATAGATTGGTATACATCGCTCGGTGTATGCAGTTCAACTCCACCACCTTGAGGCTGTGGATTGGGTTGAGCATCCCCTGGCGATACCGGACGAATCGTCTGTAACCAAAATACAGATTCCGTCTCGCGCTGATTTCGCCCGATCTCTTCATCAGCCTGAGGCGGTTTGAGCCAATTATTACCCCAATTGAGGACATAATTTGCGGCATCCATAATCACCTGGGTACTACGCCCAGCTTGCTCCATTTTCTCTAAGCGGTTGGTAGCGGGGTCAGTCGGGTTGCTACACTCTTGGCAAAACTCGCGAAAATATTTAGGATCGGCAGGGGTAAAGGTGGAGTTAATGGCTTGATTGGGATCGCCGACGCGAATCAGATTGGGTGGAAGATCTGGTCTGTCGGGAATCCCTGCTAAATGGCGTAATAATTGTTCTTGCAAGGGGCTAGAATCTTGAGCCTCATCTTCAAATACAGCGTAGATCTGTTGCTGCCAAGATCGCCGTGCTAAGGGGTCTTGCATCACCCGCAATGCCCCGGAAATCATCTCATCGTAGTCTAAATACCCCCCACTCCCAAGTAACTCTTGGTACGCCTGGTAGAGTCCCGCCCCGATCGCCAAAATGTCATAATCATCGGGATATAGTTTGGCTAAATCCCACAACTGGGCGGGGGATAAACCCGAACTTTTAGCTTCTCGCACGGCGGTAAATGCCAAGCTGGGCAGCACTTCTGTCCGCAATACCGATTGACGGCGCAACCGCTCTGTCTCTTCCCCATCAAAGCTTTCCCCTTGCAGCAATTGGAGATAACTTTGGGGATGTTCGCTCAACCACTGCTCGACAGTTCTGGCAATCAGTTTATGATTGGGTGATGGCATGACCAGAGTGCGATCTGTCAAGTCTAACTTTGACAAGTCTGGATGTTTACTGGCAATACTTAAAGCCAGACTGTGAATTGTATTGACGCTATAACCGATCGGCGGTAGCCCCAATTCTTTCAGACAAGTCTTGATTTTATCCTTAATGTTCGCGGCTGCCGATCGAGTCAATGTCACAATCACTAACTGACGGCGTTGATGCAACTTTTCTCTGGCGATTGTCATTGCCGCCGCCACTGCCATACTGTGGGATTTACCTGCACCTGGCACTGCGGAGACAGCTAGCTTCCCGCCCTGCCAATCTGCTAACGTTCGCTGCCCCAGGCGCAATTCTTGCCGCCACTGAGCAATGATTTGGGCTTGTTCGCGGGTGAAGTTGTCAAGGTGAGGCGAGAGCAATGTGGACATAATTCCCTAATTACTAATATCATCTGCTTGAACATCTGGTTCTAGCAGCAAATTGGCACACAGAGCTTGCAATTTAAAGCGTTGGATATATGGCCATCCACCATTTTCCTCGATATCTCTCAAAAGTGCATAGAGTGACTGACGACTATCGGGAAGAGCCGGCTGGAAATAATTGGCTTGAATCTCGTGATGAAGTTCTTCTAGCGTCCGCAATAGGTGCAGAAGGGCGATCGCATCCCCAGTAGATTGATCGGCGATCTCGCGAATTTCACTCGCGATGGCTGTCATCGACGGCAACTCGTTTGTAGTTGATTCTGGAGGAGAGAAGTAATTTTTATCGATGTTCATCTAAAACTTGTTTGTCAAACTTTATTAATGTAAATTTATATTTCCAGATTTGCGGACTAACCTCATAGCAAATATCCCAAATCATTACTCAGAGATGGTGTGTAAGTCTCACACAATGTAGAATATCGATCGGCAAGACAATTATCTTACTGTGTTCCTGTGCTGCGATCGAACAAGATCTTTAAGATCGATCTTGTGTCCATGTCTTAACGATCCCCGTTACCAGCCACTGTCATAATATAAAATTATCAAAGATTGAGGTTAATCATGAAATTTCGCGGATTAGTCGCCGCTTTGCTCGCCATCTGTATTGGCTTGCTGACGGCTTGCAGTGACGCTCCAGTCTCAGCAACAACAGCACTTACTTATGAGGATATTCGAGGAACGGGGCTAGCTAACAACTGTCCGACCATCGATGATACCAGTCGCGGTTCCATTCCACTAGATGCTAGTAAAAGCTATCAATTGGTAGACATGTGCATCCAACCTACCAACTTTTTCGTTAAAGAAGAACCCCAGAACAAACGCCAAGAAGCTGAGTTTGTTGCTGGTAAAGTCATGACGCGGGCGACTTCTACCCTCGACCAGATTAAAGGTTCGGTTACTTTATCAGAAGATCGGACCCTGACGTTCAAAGAGGAAGACGGCATTGACTTTCAAGCAGTCACTGTCAAAATGCCTGGTGGTGAATTGGTACCAATGTTATTCACAATCAAAGAACTAGTCGCTACCAGTCAACCTGGCATTCAGAGCATCAACACTTCTACCGACTTTGCTGGTGAATTCAAAGTCCCATCCTATCGCGGTTCGGTCTTCCTCGATCCTAAAGGTCGTGGTGTCGCTAGTGGCTATACTGACGCTAATGCCCTGCAAGCTGAAGCAAAGAACCGGATTGGCGATCGTAAGAATACTAAACGTGCTCAAACCTTTAAAGGAAAAATCAACTTTGAAGTTGCTAAAGTCAACAGTGCTACTGGTGAAATTGCGGGTATTTTTGAAAGCGAGCAACCTAGCGACACCGATTTAGGTGCGCTAGATCCTAAAGAAGTTAAAATTCGCGGTCTATTTTACGGTCGTTTAGAAGCTAAATCTTAATTTAGGGAATAGGGGCTAGTAGATAGTGGATCGGTAATCGATCGATTAAAATATTTCTACAGGTGCTGTATCGTTGATGATATTGCACCTGTTTTTGCTATAACCACAGAAATTACTCCATCCTATTCCCTATTCCCTATCATCTAAAAACTATGGGTCGCGCTAAAAAAGTTGTGCTTGCTTATTCCGGCGGGGTCGATACATCCGTATGTATTCCCTATCTCAAACAGGAATGGGGTGTTGAAGAAGTAATTACCCTCGCCGCAGATTTAGGACAGGGGGATGAATTAGAACCGATTCGACAAAAAGCTCTGAACTCTGGTGCTAGTGTCTCACTCGTTGCTAAAGCTACCGAAAGTTTTATTACCGATTATGCCTTCCCTGCGCTCAAGGCTAACGCGCTGTACGAAAATCGTTATCCCCTATCCACTGCATTGGCTCGTCCCTTGATTGCCAAACTGCTAGTCGAAGCTGCGGCGGAATATGGTGCGGACGCGGTGGCGCATGGCTGTACGGGTAAAGGTAACGATCAAGTTAGATTTGATGTCTCGATCGCTGCGCTCAATCCTAACCTCAAAGTGCTAGCCCCAGCCCGTGAATGGGGCATGAGTCGCGAACAAACGATCGCGTATGGCGAAAAATGCGGTATTCCTTCACCAGTCAAAAAATCTTCTCCCTACAGTGTTGACCTCAATCTACTCGGACGGAGCGTGGAAGCAGGACCGTTAGAAGATCCGTGGATCGAACCACTCGAAGAAGTCTATGCTCTGACTAAAGCGATCGAGAATACCCCCAATGAACCAGAATATATCGAAATTGGGTTCGATCGCGGTGCTCCAGTCAGTGTCAATGGGGCCCATCTCGACCCAGTTTCACTGATCGCCAAACTCAATCAAATCGTTGGCAATCATGGCATTGGGCGGATCGACATGGTCGAAAACCGTCTGGTCGGGATTAAATCACGAGAAATCTATGAAGTTCCCGCATTGTCAGTTTTGATTCAAGCCCACCGAGATTTAGAAAGTCTCACCCTCACTGGCGATGTGACTCAATACAAACGCGGCATCGAAGAAACATACAGTAAACTCGTTTACAACGGTCTTTGGTATTCGCCTCTTAAAGCTGCCTTAGATGCGTTCATCGAGCAAACCCAGTCAAGAGTATCTGGTACCATCCGGATCAAGCTATTTAAAGGCAATGCGGTGATTGTCGGGCGACAGTCAGACAACAGCCTTTACGATACGGATCTCGCGACTTACGGTGCCGAAGACCAGTTTGACCACAAGGCCGCCGAAGGATTTATCTACGTTTGGGGTCTACCCACACGAGTCTGGTCGCAGCGGAATCGCTAGGTTAGGGGAAAGGGGAAAGGGGAAAGGGGAAAAGGATAAATGCTTTTATCTCCCAACTCCCAACTCCTAACTCCCAACTCCCATACGGTGGTACAGCAACTCCCAACTCCCAACTCCTAACTCCTAACTCCCAACTCCTAGTCTTCATGATCGTCAAAAGGATCGGACAGTTGTTTGGATGCGGAACCAAAGGACATGTACAAACCGTAGGCGGTGGTGAGGATGACCATCGCGGCAAGGGTAATGCTAAGAACTGTTGCGGAATCCATCATTAAATTAATTTTGAGATACTGTTTCTCTTACAATATTAATGAATTTTACAAAAATTTACCAAAACTGCTAAAATTTTGGTGAGCGATCGGACAGCGGTTTTATCGATCGAACGCTAAATAATCGTTCGGCCAAAACTAGAATTTTCTTTGGTAGACTTAGGGATGTGGATTATTTCCGCATCCGACTAAATTTATATTATTCACATAACATCATTGGTGACACATGGCGCAACGCACTAAATTAGGAGATATTCTCAGACCCTTGAATGCTGAATATGGTAAGGTCGTTCCTGGTTGGGGTACTACTCCAGTCATGGGCGTGTTCATGCTGCTATTCGCGGTCTTTTTACTGATCATCCTCCAAATCTACAACAACTCTCTCGTCCTCGATAGTTTCTCTGTTGACTGGAGTGGTGGCGGACAATAAGCTTGATGGTGGCTGGAGATTGGGGATGAGTGAAGTCTGATCTACCTCACACCCGATCTTCTTGTCAGCAAAAATTTGGTAAAATTGGCTACAATAACTCTATAAATCTGACACTTATACTGTCACCACAATTGTTAGGAAGGGTATTATGAACTTTTTTGGGATCGGTTTGCCAGAAACTATCGCGATCGCGGTGGTCGTGTTATTAGTGTTTGGTCCCAAGAAATTACCAGAAATTGGCAAGAGTTTGGGTAAGGCAATCAAAGGTTTCCAAGAAGCATCCAATGATTTTCAGTCTGAGTTTAAGAAAGAAGTTGATGCGATTGAAACTGCGGTAAAAACGCCCAGTCAAATCGAATCCGCTGAGGCTAGTAGTAACAAATCTGACAATAACGGATAGATGTTCATCTTCATTGGGTAGTTAATACTGTGCGGATCGATCGAATTTTATCTTTAACCCTAGCTGGATTAGTAGGATCGGTCTGGCTAAACATACCCAGCTTCGCTACCCCCAAGCAATATCGAGCGGGATATGCTGCTGGTGCGGCGGTGGGGAAACGAATAGGCAAAATGGACGGCTCAGGCGAGGCTGGAACCAATTCCATGCACACGAATGCAACTTGCAGCATCGAACATCCAAAAAGCAAAGATTACGATCGGGGTTATGACAAAGGTTGTCGCACCGCCTACGAACAAACTTTTCTCCGAGAATATAAGAACCGCAAAAATAAAAAGTAGCTTTTATTAGCGTTTTTCAATTTAAGGTAAGCGCAAGAGGTGAATTGCGCCTCCCTTAAATTAAATTGAGATAATTTATTTGCCCTCTCCCACGAGCATAAATGCCGCCCAAAAATTGGGATTGGGATAATCCTTCATCGTTGTTAGCATCGCTTGTCTTAAAGCTTGTGCTTTGGTTAATTTTTTAACATATAGATTTTGATAAAACTCTTCCATTAGTGCTTTTGTTGCGTTATCACTAACCATCCATAACGACACAATTGTCGAAGGCACTCCAGCTACTACCAAAGAGCGCGATAATCCGACAACACCATCACCAGTCAGATCGCCACGCCCAGTATTACAGGCACTCAGCACTACTAAATCTGCCGATAATTGCATATCAAAGATTTCACTGGCGGTGAGAAAACCATTGGTGAGAGCAATCTCGCCAGGGATATTTCCATTGGTGGATTTAAAGAATCCGTGGGTGGCAAAATGAATAAGTGGAGCTTGTTTCATCAATTTGATGACTTTTTGTTTATCAGCTTGTGCGCCAATCAGCGGCTGGACTTGCAAAATCTCCGAGATAGATTTAGCTTCGGCTTCGGCTCCAGAAAGATTGTCTAGCTGGGTGCCGTTATAGATGGGCATGATGGGATTACCAACTATTAAAGGTGCTGTTTTACTAGATTTTGGTTTAGCTTGAGTGAGGGCAAGTACTTGAATCGAAGGAGCGATACTCAGAGTATGTTGTTCGATTAGATATTTGCCTTGAGTATCTTGAAGGGCGGCGAAGGGCACGAGAAAGAGTTCGTTTTGAGGCAGGATAATTACGCGATCTTCTGGGCTTGTAGGTAGATATTTGACAATCGGGGCGATCAGTAATTGATGAAGTTGCTGGAGATTATTAATTGTTTTGGTACTCTCTTTCTGCCGCTGCCCGCGATTTGCGCCAATACTATCGCGGGTAGTAATGACCAAATCTTTCAGGGTAGTTTTTGGTGGCAGTTTAGTTTGGTGGAAGGCGACTTGCCCTGTTGGTTTAACTACCCAAATCAAGACTAGATCGCTGACGATGGAATATTCAACGAGAGTGGCATTTTGAGCGCGGGCGATAGTTTGAATTTTAGAGAAGTTAGGAGCCTGCCTAATTTTTTGACTAGTTGTACTGCTGAAGTTGGGAATTTTGCTGGCGAGGAGTTCTACCAAGACTCTGGCTCTGCCACGTTCGGCAATTTCGAGGGCAGCTTGAGTTTTAGTTTGGTCGATCAGAACTTTTTGTAATAAATCGTAGGTAAATTTAATCCGATCTTGGAGGGAGATTTTATCTTTATCGATTAATCCCGCTCCCAATGATTCCCAGATCTCAATGGCAGAGCGGAGCGGTACCTCTGCCGCAGCCAGTCGATCGAGTTTATAGAGTGCTTTCCCTTGATTTGTCAGAGTAATTCCTTCAATTTCGCGATACTTAATCTTGCGGGCAATTTCGGTCGCATTCCGATAGTAAGTGAGAGATTTTTCGATTTCGCCGATCGCCGAATAATCATTACCAATATTATTGAGAATTTGAGCAACACCCGCTCGATCTCCGATCTTTTCCTTGATTTTCAGAGCCTGAGTGTGCGTGCTTAGAGCTTGGGCATATCGCTTAAGACCATAGTAATCTTCAGCTAAATTGTTTAAGGTTGTACTTTCTTGTTCGCGATTGCCAGTAGCTTGGTGAATCACTAAAGCACGCTCATGATATTTTTGAGCTTCGCCATATTGTTCGAGTCGATAATAGATCGTCCCGATATTGCCAATGACGGCACCTTCAGTATTTTTATTACCAATATTTTGAGCGATCGAGAGTGAAGATTGGTAATATTTTAATGCCCGGTCATATTGACCTAAGACCTGATAAGTGGTGGCAATATTTGATAATGTTGTAGCTTCTTCGGCTCGATTACTAGTAGATTGATGAATTTCTAAAGCACTTTCAAATGCTAGTAAGGCTTTGGGATATTGTCCGATATAGTTGTAGGCATTGCCTTGGTTATTGAGATTGATACCTACTTGTGATAAAGAGTTCAACGATCTAAAAATCTCAATCGATCGATCGAAATACTGAATCGATCGAGGGTAGTCGGCTAAGTAGACATAAGTTTGACCAATGTTGCCTAATGCGGCAGCTAAGCCGATGCGATCGTTAACTTCTCGGGCAATTTTTTCCGCCTGTTGAAATAACGTTAATGCGCGGGGATACTCACCTTTAATTTGATAAATTAAGCCAATTGCTGATAGAGCCTGACCCTCACCCACCCGATCTCTCACTGCTTTATACAGTTCGAGAGCCTGGTGATATAATTCTAAAGCTTGAGAATATTTAGCCTGAGAGTTGTAAATAAAACCGAGATTATATAAAGTTGTCCCTTCACGATTTCGATTTTTGAGTTCGCGAACGATCGCTAGTGCCTGCTGAAAATAATTGATCGCTTGCGGATATTTACCAGTACCTTGATAGATTAATGCAATACTGTTGAGATTGATACTCAGCCCTTCGCGATCGTTTAGATCTCTAGCAATTTTCAGTGATTGCTGGCAGATATCTAAGGCAAGATCGAGTTGTCCCTGAGAATAATTAGCTAAACATATATTACCAAGAACTGTACCCTCATTTAAGCGATCGCCGATCGCTTTATATTGGGCTAAAGCTTGCTGGTATTTAGCTAAAGCAGCATTAAAATCTCCCCGCTCGGCTAGATTCAAACCTTCTTGATTGAGCTTTTCGGCTGTTGATGGTTGCTGTCGTTGATTTTGTTCGGCGAGAGCTGGTGAAATAAAAGTTAAGGGACAACCGATGGCGATCGAGATAAATACCAATCCTAGAGATTGTATAAAATTCATTTGCAGTATTGATATTTGTGACTAATTAACAACTTATCTACCTTCACCGACGAGCATAAATGCCGCCCAAAAATTGGGATTGGGATAATCCTTCATGGTTGTTAGCATCGCTTGTCTTAAAGCTTGTGCTTTGGTTAATTTTTTAACATGTAGGTTTTGATAAAACTCTTCCATTAGTGCCTTCGTTGCCTTATCACTAACTTCCCACAGTGACACCAAGACAGATGGTACACCCGCCACGGAAAGAGAGCGAGATAAACCTACCACTCCATCTCCTGTGACATCCCCACGCCCAGTATCGCAGGCACTCAGCACGACTAAATTTGCGGATAACTGCATATCAAAAATTTCGCCAGAGGTGAGAAACCCATTTGTCAGGGCGATTGAACCAGGAATCTCGCCAGCGATGGTGTCTAATAATCCATGTGTCGCCAGATGAACGATCGGAGCTTGTTTCATTGATCGAATTACCTGCTGTTTGTCGGCTTGTGCGCCAATGAGCGGTTTTACCGCCAGGATTTGGGCGATGGCATTGGCTTCGGCTTCGGCTCCAGCGAGATTGTCGAGCGGTTGTCCCTTATATAAGGGCATGACGGGATTACCGACGACTAGGGGGGCAAGATTATTTTGTCGATTGGGTTTGGTATCGGAGAGGGCGAGTACCTGAATTGAAGGGGCGATCGTGATGGTATGTTGTTCGATAAGATACTTGCCCTGAGAATCTTTGAGAGCAGCGAAGGGAACGAGAAAAAGTTCATTTTGGGGCAGAATAATCACGCGATCTTCTGGATTCGTTGGTAGATATTTGGCAACAGGTGAGATCAGGAGTTGATGCAGTTGCTTGAGATCGCCACCTGTAGCTGTAGTAGGAGGATCGTTATCTTTACTTCTGCTGCTGCGATTGGCTCCAATACTATCGCGAGTGGTGACAACTAAATCTTTGAGGGTTGTTTTGGGAGGAAGTTTAGTTTGGTGAAAGGCAATCTTGCCAGTCGGTTGAATTACCCATGTATAGATACTGTCATTGATGATGGAGTATTGAACTAGGGTAGCAGCCTGCACTTTGGCAATCTGTTGAATTTGACTGAGATTAGGTGCTTGCCGAATTTTGTTCGCTTTGACGCTATTACTCGAAATAATTTTGCTCGCTAATAGTTCGGCTAAGGCTCTGGCTTTAGCACGTTCGGAAATTTCTAGGGCGGCGGGGATTTTATTTTGTTCAATTAATACCTTTTGTAACAATTGATAACTACCAACAATCGTATCGGCAAAGGAAACTTTATTTTTATCATTCAACCCAGTGCGGAGCGATTCCCAGATTTTAATTGCTGCCCGCAGTTGGGTTTCAGCGGTGGGAAGTTTACCGAGGGAATACAGAACTTTACCTTGATTAGTGAGGGCAATGCCTTCAAAATCTAGCGCATTAATACTTCGAGCAAGGTTTGCACCTTGTTGATAGTTATTCAGTGCGAGTTGATTATTTCCTTGTTGATAATAAATATCACCAATATCACTCAAAATGCTAGCAGCGAGGCGTTTATCATCTAGGTTTTTAAAAGCTTGTTGATAATAATCTAAGGATTTATCATATTGTTTAGTTTGATAATATACCTTAGCTAAATTAGCTAAAACTAGTTGTGCTTGAGCGCGATTGTTACTTGATCGATAAATCGCTAGAGCTTGTTCTAAGTATGCCTGGGCTTCAGGATATTTTTTCTGATGACTAGAACTCGCACCTAGTCCGTTGAGGCTGATTGCTTCAAGAGCTTTGTCGCCAATTTGTCTAGCTAAAATTAATGATTCTTCACCTACTTTTGCTGCTTGTTGATACTGTCCCAATGAGTCATAGACTCCATTTAATCGATGTAATGCGCCTATTTCAACTTTTCGTTCTTTAAATCCTTTACTAATCTTGAGGGCAGCTTCATAATTATTTAGAGCTTTGGTATATTGAGCCGAATAGAGATAAGCATCACCTTGAAGTAAGGAGTTACCAACGACTTGTTCTTGATTGCCTAGTTGTTGGTGAACTGAGATCGCTCGATCGAAAGATTGAATCGCAGCAGCATAATCAGCTAATTCTGTATATACATAGCCGATATAACCAGAAATAAATGCGATGTTATGTTGATTACTAACTTCCTCTGCAAATGTTCTCGCTGTTAGCAAAGATTTTAATGCTCGATCGGGTTTGCCACTTTGTAATTCAGATTTGCCGATATCAAACCAGAGGCTTGAATTTAATGTTAAAACTCGCTCAAGCTCTTTTTTATCTGATGATTCCTTAATAATCTTCAGTGATTGCTGACACAGATCTAATGCCTTTTCTAATCGGTCTAAGCCTCGATAAGCTCGACAAAGATTGAGGATAGCTTTTCCTTCTCTTAGCCGCTCTCCAAGTTCTCGATATAGGACTAAGGATCGATCGAGTGGTGCGATCGCTTCAGAGAATTTTTTAGCTACAATCAATTCAACCCCAGCTAAATAAGCTTTACTTGCTTCGAGCTTTTTGAGACTATCGGAAGACTGAGCAAATACAGGAGTGTCTGATGTATAAGTTGTTAAATGAACCGTACCGATCGTCGTTAGCAAGCATATTGATAGACACCGACTAGCAAATTTAAGCAATAAAGTGTTAGGGTTTTTCATCGATCGGGGATTAAGACTACTGATTACTTAAAATAAAATTCGTTCGATCTGTTGGACACGAGTAACGGCTTTTTCGGCATTCACCAACCCATTTCCAAACAAGAATCGTGCTGGATTAACATCGGAAATATCGCCCTTAGTTCGAGCGGCAGCAAAATCCGACGATTCCTCAGCCGTCAGACTAAGATTGTTACGGCTGCTGGTATCGAACAAAATTTCGCGATATTGTCTAGCTGTGAGTTTGCGTTGCGGATCGGCAGATTTCATCAGGGCAATTACCCCTGAAACTGTGGGGGCAGAAAAAGACGTTCCTTCCGTAAAAACATAGTAGCCGCGACGATCTTGGAACGGAGCAAAATCGCTACTGGTTTGTTTGTCACTTTCCCAAAAGCCATCGACTCCAACGCCGCTGAGAGTCAGTACTCCACCCTCAACTTCTAGATCGCCGCCAGGCGCAACGACATCGATGCGGTTGCCAAAGTTGCTATATCTGGCTCGATTGCCTCTAATACTAATTGCTCCAACCGAAATTACGTTAGGGTAAGTAGCCGGAGCAAGACTAGTCGGTTTCCCATTATTCCCCGCCGATGCAACGAAGACTAACTTGGGGTGCTTGGTTTGAAGTTCGGCAATTAAGTCAGATTGTTGTTGGCTAGGCGCACCACCAAAACTCATATTAATGACATCGGCACCACGATCGGCTGCGTAGGCAATACCATTTAAAATTGCCATATTATTTAAAGAGAGTCCCAAACCACCTGCTCGTACAGGTAAAATTGTGACATTGGGTGCGATTCCTTTAAATCCGTTACTCGAATTGCCCGCAATCATGCCAGTTGACATTGTGCCATGAAAGCTAGCAACTGTATTCGCGCGGATCTCACTCCGTACTTTTGACAACAGCAAATCTTTGGCGATGTTTGGATCGTCGGTTTTGTATTTAGCAAATTTATCTGCGTGGACAACTTGAATATATCCATCAGACTTCAAGCTCTCTTCAATCTCTGGGCGGAGTGTATTTAATTCTGCGTCACTAATGCGGGTGTCATTGTCACCACTCCCCCCATCGCTAAAATCCCAACCATGCACTTCACCGGGTAGACAAGAGATGGTAAATTGGCGATCGCGACAGTTCACGGTGGCGATCCGATTGGCTAAAGCGGGGTGATCCCACTGAATCAGATTATCAATGACGGCAACTACTACTCCGTCTCCCTTTTTGCCTCGCTTCCAGGCTTCGGGCGCGCGAACATCAGTGCGGGCGGTTAAGTTCATTTTGTTCAGCATGGGCTGACTATCGATGTGCCATTGCAAAGCGCGGAGATTAAGGTTTAGCCCAGTCAATACTCCATTCGATTTATTGATGGTCGATCTGATTCTAGGATTAATTAGCTTCCGAATCCCAAAGCTAGGTTGATCGGCTGTAGACTGAAATTGGATAAAATTGGGCATCGAAGATTGAACACCCAGAGTTTTGCCGAGCTGATTGGACGCAGCTAAAACTTCTAATCCTCTAACCTTAGATTTAACCAGGTAGAAACCGCGCGCAAATTGCAGTTCTGTGGCAGATTTAGGATCGAATTGATTGCGGGTGAGGATGGCAGCTCGATCGATTGATGAAACGCCGGGATTAAATCTAACGATCGTTTCATTCGGCAGCACTAAACTAATCGATCTCCCAGGCATTCTCAAAACGGGCAGGGTAGATTCGATGTAGGGTTTTGTTTCGATTTGCTGCTTGATTTTGGCACCACCGAGAGGATCTTTAATTGCGGTAACGATCGCATATTTCTGACTGAGTGGTTGAACCTTAGTCGCCATCGTCACTGGGTTAGTACCACTGCGAATTTCGCCGCGAGTTTCCCCTGCTCCAAAGTCTCGCTGAAGTAAAGACATCGGGCTTGGGGCATCTGCGCTGCGATTCGTTCCCATTGAGACAGCGATCGAATCAGTCTGAACTACTAGCGGGATCTTTTGGTCGCCAACGTTGTAATATAAGTCATTGTCTTGGGCGCGGACATTGCGGGTAGCGATAATTGTAGCGATCGGCACTGCCGCCACAACAGCTAGGGCGAGAATGAGTGAGAATGATGAAAATAATTGTTTCATATAAGTAAATAGTTATGGTTGATACTTTAGTGAAATCCAACATCCACACAATCGAGCGAATGATGGCTGTTGGATTTCAAGCTTTAGCTCAACCTACCGCACCATTTGTTCTACCGCCGCAACCGCTTTCTCCGCATTCACCAACCCATTCCCGAACAAGAACTGCCCTGGCTCGACATCTGGCACTTTACCCGCAGCCCTAGCCGCCGCAAAACTATTTGAGTCCTCAACTGTCAGACTGAGATTTTCACGACTGCTGGTATTCAATAAGATTTGGCGATATTGTTTGGCGGTGAGTTTACGCTGCGGATCGGCAGATTTCATCAGGGCAATTACACCCGCTACCGCTGGAGAGGCAAAGGAAGTACCTTCAGTGAAAATATAGTAACCGCGACGATCTTGGAATGGAGCAAAATTGTCTTTTGGTTGACTCATATTTTGCCAGAAGCCATCCACACCAATCCCGCTGAGTGTTAGCACACCCCCATCAACAGATGGATCGCCACCAGGGGCAACTACATCTAGGCGTTTGCCAAAGTTGCTATAGGAAGCTAGATTGCCTCGGACACTAATCGCGCCAACCGAAATTACATCAGGTTCAGCCGCTGGATAACCGCTCTCTGGATTGCTCTCGTTTCCGGCTGCGGCAACAAAGACTAATTTGGGGTATTGCTTTTGCAGATCGGCAATTAGATTTGATTGCAACTCATTGGGCACATTACTCCCAAAACTCATGTTAATCACATCAGCACCGCGATCGGCAGCATAACCGATACTATTTAAAAGTGAGACGACAGAGAACGATCTGCCTAAAGTACCTGCCCGCACAGGTAAGATTTTGACGTTTGGGGCAACGCCCTGAAATCCATTGGCATCGTTCCCAGCAATCATCCCCGTTGACATCGTGCCATGAAAGCTAGAAATAGGGTTATCTCGGAGTATTTCCCGGACTATTGCCAAAACTTGTGTGGTAGAGAAGTCTGGCCGCTGAGATTTGATGTCAGCTATCTTGCTACCATAATTGTCTTGGAGATATTTATCGGATTTATAACTATCTTCCAGTTCGGGACGGAGGCTGTCTATTTCGGCTTTACTGATGCGGGTGTCGGTATCGCCTTCTTCATCGTCGCTAAAATCATAGCCATGCTTTTCACCTGGAGCACAAGCCATGAATTTTTGGGCGTTACAATCCACTGTAGCAATTCGATTAGCCAAGGCTGGATGATCCCACTGGATCAAATTATCAATCACTGCAACCATCACCCCATCTCCCTTTTTACCACGATTCCAGGCTTCGGGCGCATGAACGTCAGTTCGCGCTTTGAGATTCATTTTGCCCAGCATTGACTGACTATCGATGTGCCATTGAAGTCCGCGCACATTTAGCCCTGCGAATAGTTCTTTGGGGGTACTGCTAGCTGCTGACTTAATCATCAACTTGTTTCCTTGACTAGCAAATCTACTACGGGTAGTTGGTGCGGATTTGACTTCGATAAAATTGGGAATTGAGGACAAGACACCTTGAGTTTTGCCCAATCGATTAGATGCCGTTAAAACTTGCAATCCTCTAGCTGTTTCTGATTTGACGAGATAGAAACCGGGCGCAAATTTAAGTTCTTTAGCAGATTTTAGATTGAAGCTATTTTTGGCAAGAATCGCATTGCGCTCGGTGGCGGAAATACCTGGTTTGAATTTGACGATTGTTTCATTTGGCAAAACCAAATTGCTAGACGTGCCAGCCAGCTTTAAAACGGGTAGGGTGGTTTCGATATAAGATTTATCCTTAACTTGTTGCTGGAGTTTTTCCCCACCACGCGGATCGTTTGTCGTCGTCAACACAGCATATTTGTTGCCGAGGGGTTGGACTTGAGTCGCCGCCGCAGATTTAGCACCACCACGAGTAGTTGAACCGAAATCTTGCTGGAGGAGAGAGAGCGAACTCTTCCCACTCGAACTGCGCGTTTTAGTCATCGCCACAGCGATCGTATCGGTACGAACTGAAAGGGAAATTTTCTGGTTGCCAAAGTTGTAATATAAGTCATTATCTTCGGCGGCACGGACATTCGTGGTTGCTACCAGCATGGAGAGGGGCGCGGATGCAGTCAAAGCTAGTGCAAGTGTCAAAGAAAATGAGGAAAGTAACCGTTTCATAGTGTTTAAATAGATTGATGATTAGGGTTTGGACGCGATCAAGTTTGAATTTGAACGAATGGAGTTCTGGTATCTCATGAAAGGTTAATAATTAACAACCCACCTCGATCGATATTTTGAGAATTGTCCCAGATTTATTTGTTTTAAAACCCAAGCTAATTTCGCTAGGATTGGGACGAGCATACCATTGATTACTTCGATCTCTAGCTCTAAAAATGTTGGGACTGTAAGCTTTTTTCGCTAATGAGATCGAATCACCCACCTTGACTATGCCATCAATTCCCAAATTCTGCTTTGCTACCTCAATCCCTGACACGAACTCACCCTGATTGTTCCGTTGAATATCGACTATCATGCCAGGATAATTTAAGCGGTTAACTTTGCCATAGCAAAGCCTTACTGCTCTACTGCTTTGTGGTTTTCCCAGTTTTTGTAAAACTGTTCGATTATTCATACCATACTTAATACCGTTAATAAAAGTTCGATCGAAGTTAATTTTTTTAGTTGAAAATCGCATATTTGCGGCAGACGGTAAAGCTAGAAGTAATGATAGCGATACACTAACTGAAACAAAAATACTACTTGCATTTTTCATTGTTAGCAGATATTTTACAGTATCAAAGATAACTACACACTGACGATCGGAAATACCGGAAGAATTAACTAATAAAACCAATCTATTTATTTAGATTTGACCATTCGCCTATTCGTAGGTTAATAGTTTCAAGTGTGCTATCAAATTTCATTACGAATTGACCTCGATTAATATTTTTATTGGTGATTGAGCTTTTACTAATATTGAAAACTCCATCGAGCCAATCTTGCAACTCTTTTTCTGTGACTGGTTTTTCTGGTCTAAATTTTCCATCAGCATCGACAAAATTAATGCCGTAGCGTTCCGTCAAAGATTTTACTGCTTGATAATATGGACTTGATGGAGATAAATCTTTGATTTTAGAAACTGAACTTAACCTCAGATTGTTAGCCGAAAACTGTTTATAAACATTTTTATATTTGACACTTGTTGCCAATTCCAAGATTCTGCCTAAACCTCGATCGAGAAACATCGCAAACTGTCCGCGTGAGAGCGGAATTTCTGAATGAAAATTACCGTCTTTATAAGCAACAACAATGCCATATCTCTCGGTTAAAGATTGTAATGCCATGAAATAGTCATCAGTTGGCTTTACGTCCTTAAACTGTGATACGCTCGTAATATTTGCATCATTATCAAAATCTGTGCGCTCGGTATTCAGACGTGGGTTAAGTTCTGCAAGATTTTTAGTTGCTATTCCCATTTCGTCGGTTTGTCCATTTCGACGAAATATCTCAATTGCCTTAATATAATCAGCGATAGCCCCTTTTCGATCTTTTAATTCTGCTTTAGCAACTGCACGATTATAGTAAGAATATCCATAGTTAGGATCGACCTTTATTGCCATACTATAATCCATGACTGCACCTTTGAGATCGCCATTTTTCCGTTTCGCATTTCCTCGGCGATCGTAAGCATCAATATATTTAGGATTAACTTTAATCGCTTTGTTTAGACAATATATCTCTAAAGCTGGATCGATCGCGAACATGGACAAATCATAATAATATTTCGCGGGCTGCTGTTTCTTTGGATTACAGGAGTCATCATCTTCACTGTTAACAATCCAATTTACTCGACTAGGTTTGACTTGTAAATGATCTAATGTATCTGCATGACTAGATGTCGAAATAAGGACTATTAACGATAGTGCAGATCCAAGGAGAGTATTGTTTTTCATTAATTTCTATAGTTGGGTACGATCGAGATTAAAAGCTACAGAGAGATGCTGGCTGGATGAGACAAACTTTGACTGCGATCGGGTTATTTTTAAGATCGAGCTGCGTTAACTTTTTCAAACCCGTCAGCCGCTAATGTTAAGATTTGAGTTAAGTATGAACATGCGATCGTGATCGCCAGATTTTTTTCATTACTTTGAATTAACTAATACAAATCGATCGAATTAAATATTTCGTTTCAATAATAATTTGATCGGCTATAACTAAGACTAACTACCTAGCATAAATACCACATGGCGACCAAACAGCCGAAGCTCCGCCAGTAATGCCGATTGGTAGAAGATTAAAGGAGATCGGCTCACCATTAATTTTGACTGACACATTTGCCGCATCAGCTTCTAACCCTTGTTGAGAAAAAGGTAGGGGCGAACCGATGGCTCGATTAATCGATTTTAGATCGCCTAAATTACTAAATTCAACTTCGATTTCATGCTCGGCAATTAATACATGGGAAGATACAGAATGTGGTAAATGTGAAGTGTCGATGATGATTTTTGCGATCAGGGTTGGTGCCCCAGCAAAGGGCGTATCAGCAAAAATTTTGGGAGAGAAATAGTTACCAACCTGAAGATCGCTAGAAATAAATCCCACAAATAGTGGTGCTTGTTGTGGGTCTGGTTGAAATAGCACCAAGCCTGATGGGGCTGAACCGACTGGTGTATGGACGATCCTAGCAACATGCACGATGAGATTTGGCTGGTTAGAGCCAGGAATAGTCGAACCCACAAGATCGACACCACCTTCCCAAGCCATCCATTGATTCAGAGCCATAAATTAAATCTGTTAGCTAGATAATATCTTTATGTCCCCATCTTAACTGGTGACTATTCTCATTTGACACCCCAAAAAGTCACAGAAAAGTCACTATGTTAAATTTCAAGTGTTTCGGCTTGTCTCGATAGGTTCTTGTCGGATCGGTGAAGCGAAAAGGAACTACAGACTTTCTGAGTAGATGGGCTATTTGGGCAGAGGTTTGGAGTCAAAGAGTGATACTGTAGAAAGCTTCCGTACCGAGGAGCGAGTTTTATCTGCCACGGATGAGAATTTGTAAATAGTAGTGTAGAAAACTTTTCATCAATCCAGAGATACTTAGAATAGAAGATTGGTTTTATAAAATTGCCTTCAAGTAATTTTCAAGATTTCTGTCCACATCAGTAGTGTTACTGAATCAAGCGAACAGCGATTAACCTATCCCATTCTGTTAGAGGCTGACTGATGCAAACCCAAGATACTCACAAACAGCCGGAAAACGATCTCAATGGATCGAGTGTGGCAGATCTCAAGCAAGACTTTCTGAACAAGCTGTTTTATGTCCAAGGCAAGTTTCCGGCACTGGCAAGCCTGAATGACTATTACATGGCATTGTCTTACACTGTGCGCGATCGATTGCTAGAACGCTGGATTAATACTGCGGCTATTTACACCGATTCAGGTGCGCGGACGATTTGCTATCTCTCCGCCGAATTTTTGATGGGGCCACAACTGGGCAATAATCTGATCAATTTGGGTATTTATGACCAAGCTCAACAAGCAGTTGAGGAATTGGGACTAGATCTCGATGCCTTGCTCGAACAAGAAGAGGAACCCGGACTGGGCAATGGCGGCTTGGGGAGATTGGCTGCTTGTTATTTGGATTCGATGGCAACTTTAGAAATTCCGTCGATTGGCTATGGGATTCGCTATGAATTCGGCATCTTCGAGCAAGATATTCGCGATGGGTGGCAGGTAGAACGCACCGATAAATGGTTGCGATTTGGCAATCCCTGGGAAATCCCGCGTCCAGAGTGGGCGGTAGAAGTTAAGTTAGGTGGCCACGTTGACCATTATACGGACGAGCAAGGGCGGTATCGGGTGAGATGGATACCGTATGAGGTAGTCAAGGGTGTGCCTTACGATAACCCGATTTTGGGATATAAAACCAATACTGCCAATACTTTACGGCTATGGACGGCTGAAGCTCCAGAGTCATTTGATTTTGCAGCGTTCAATTCTGGCAACTATGCCGGAGCGGTACATAAAAAGATGGTTTCGGAAAATGTCTCGAAGGTGTTGTACCCGAACGATGATAGCGATCAAGGTAAACGGCTGCGTCTAACTCAGCAGATCTTCTTTGTTTCTTGTTCGTTACAAGACACGATTCGGATTATGAAAGTTCAGGATCTACCCTTGGCGAAATTCCACGAAAAATTCGTGATTCAACTCAATGATACTCACCCCGCAATTTCGATCGCGGAATTGATGCGGTTGTTAATCGACGATCATTACATGAAGTGGGATCAAGCTTGGGCGATTACTCAGCGCACTTTTGCCTATACCAACCACACGATCTTACCAGAAGCCCTCGAACGGTGGCCGATCGCGCTGTTTTCGAGTCTGTTACCTCGGCACATGGAAATTATCTATGAAATTAATCACCATTTCATCGATGATGTGCGAATGAAATTCCCTGACGATCCTGCGCGGATTGCGCGGATGTCCTTAATTGATGAAAGTGGCGAAAAGTATGTGCGAATGGCGCATTTGGCTTGTGTTGGCAGTCATGCGATTAACGGAGTCGCCGCACTGCACACCGAATTACTGCAACAGGATGTGTTGAAAGACTTCTACGCGCTCTATCCACATAAATTTAGCAATAAAACTAATGGTGTCACCCCACGCCGCTTTGTGGTGTTGAGCAATCCACGCTTAACCGATTTGATTTCTAGTAAAATTGGGGATGGTTGGATTAAAAATTTAGATGAGTTGAAAAAACTTGAGGCCTATGCTGATGACTTAGAATTTCATCGGGAATGGCAAGATATCAAATACAATCTCAAGCGCGATCTCGCTAATCAAATTGTCCAAGACTATGGGATTAATGTCGATCCTCACTCGCTGTTTGATATTCAAGCCAAGCGAATTCATGAGTACAAACGGCAGCATCTAAATGTTCTCCATATTATTACCCTCTATAACCGGATTAAAGCAAATCCCAATCTTGAGATTACGCCGCAGACCTTCCTATTTGGGGGTAAAGCTGCACCGGGCTATTTCATGGCGAAGTTAATCATTAAATTGATCAACTCGGTTGCCGATGTTGTCAATCGCGATCCTGATGTCCGCGATCGAATTAAGGTTGTATTCCTTAAAGATTACAGCGTCAAGTTCGCTCAACATGTCTATCCAGCCGCTGATTTATCCGAACAAATTTCAACCGCTGGCAAGGAAGCTTCTGGCACTGGTAATATGAAATTTGCCATGAATGGAGCACTGACAATCGGTACCCTTGATGGTGCGAACATCGAAATCCGCGAAGAGGTGGGGGCAGAGAATTTCTTCCTGTTTGGTTTAACCGAGCAACAAGTTCAAAAGATGAGTACTGAAGGATATGCACCGATCGATTATTACCACACTAATCTAGAGTTAAAACTGGCGATCGATCGCATTGCTTCGGGTTTCTTCTCTCATGGCGATCCAGAGTTATTCAAACCGTTGTTACATACCTTGTTCAACAAAGATCCCTACTTCTTATTCGCTGATTATCAAGCTTATATTGACTGTCAGTATCAAGCCAGCCTAGTTTACCGCGATCGCGAACGCTGGACGCGGATGTCGATCTTGAATGTGGCGCGAATGGGCAAATTCTCCTCAGATCGATCGATTCGGGAATATTGCGAAGATATTTGGCATATTAAACCTGTCAAGGTAGAGTTGAATACATCGATGCCCGATAATCTTAGTTTAAAACATTAAGATTGTCTTTCGATTGGCGCACTTAGGACGTTAATTGATAACAGCCTGCTTCTAAAAGATAGATCGTTTGACTCTCAGGCTGCAAACTATCCCAAATCTAACATTTTTTCATTCTGTTGGCTTTAGCTGGAAAGCTAAAGCCAACTTAGCTAAATACAACTGTCTGGACAGACAAACATAAAATATTCAGCTACCGAGGACTTATATGTAATCGATTACCAACTCCTGGATTTACCCCTGAGGCTAAATCTTGGTTAGGCATTTTCTTTAAAAAAGACTGTAATTCGATGCTGGTAAATTTATAATGACACTCCCCAGCAATCTTGAGAATAGTCTCAACGTCAGTAGCCATTTGGGTTTTTCTTTGCAAGGACTTGTCTTCTTTAAGCACTGCAAAAAAATCAACAACATTTTTCATCGTCATAAAATTACCATCCCTTAATCGTATCCAGCGGACCTGAACCTCACAGATCTAGTCAATCGAACTCGACATGATTGACGGAGGAATCAATCCCTTGGAGCATTGATTTAGATGAACAATCCGATCGATTGCCTAGTATTTACATGATAGATTTCCCTTTTCTAAAAGTTATAAGGTTCTGACAAATCTTAATAAGTAAAATGAGTAATATCTAAGCTAATTTGAGCCTAATTTCTGCATCGGAATCAGACAAGCTTTCACTTTCATCTGGCTTAATACCTTCACTAACTGTTGTCCTTGGTGTTTGTACAGCAAAGTCGGCAGCGTAGCGGGGAGAGTGATTATCAACTGCCGCACTGTTTCCACTGGACAACCCGTACCTTTAGAGATCGCTTGGATACCTTCAATGGCGGCAAATGGCGTAAGCACCTGCTCCACTCGGAGCCGCCAACTCTTGGGCTTGATACTGATCCGGCCTTGTTCGATCCGCCGCAGGGCATCGATCGTCGCGAGGACGATCAGGCGATCGCCCACATGCAGCCGCACATCATCTGGGGGTAGCAACGTAGCTGGATGTTCCTGTTGTTGATGGAGAATCGGCATCGCTTCATAGCCATAAGCTACATCAGCCAGCAATAGCCCATTCAGGGTATCGATGACTTCAATTTGGTATTCTGTGACCAAAATTGTTTGGCTGTTAAACCGAAATAGATTGATAATATTTTCGCCAAAGGCCGCCCCAGCAAATGCTTCGGCAGCGACGGTGTAGACATCTAAAATCTGTGTCTGGGGCAAAATCTGGGGCAAAAGTTTACTCAAGTGCTGTCCGGCTGTCCGCAGTACTAACCGCCGAGTGGGATCGATCGTTTGAATCATCAACGCAATTTCTAGATTGAGAATTTCATCAGCAGTAACGATCGCCACACTTTTGGCAGTCGAGCAATTAGCCTGAACTAAAGCAGTGGTCAAGTTACTCGTCACAATCGGGAGATGCGGCAGGAGAGCCGCGTCTGCATCCACTCCGAGGGTCATTCCGACCAGTGGTTGGCGCAAATCTTGGAGGAGATCTGCCACCTGTTGCCCGATTCGCCCTAGCCCAATAATCACAATATGATTCTGTTGGGGCACTGGCGGACGATGTTGAATAAATTGAAATTTAGATGATAAGAGTGCCTCGGTTAGAATGGCATACAACACCCCCACAAAAGCGGTACCCGCGATCGTCAGTCCCAAGGCAAATAACCGCAACCACCACGGAATTGGTTCCAATTGGTGAAAATTACCGAATAAATCGCCATAGCCACCTAGCAGCAAAATGGCGGTGTCAAAAAAAGCCGCTCGTAAGCTAATGCCGGGATAGTACTGGTGAAATAATAGGGTGCCAATTAGCAGCAATATTAGTACCGTAATTCCGTAGAGGACAGCCACCCGTCGCACTTGCGATTGTAATCCGAGCTGCGAAAATTGCACTAGCTGTCTTTGCCAGTCTTGCCAATAGCGCGATGGGATTGCCTGCCACAGGGAAGATCTATTCTTATTCATCGGCGCACGGGCAGAGCGTGAAGATTGTCTGAGGATCTGTCCCTCGCCGTTTGTGCGATCGAAGCCATGGAGACTGTTCCGAGTGTCAACTACCTCCACATAAACTAGCCGATCTCCCACGCGGATGGGAGTATCTTGCTCCCATTGATGAAAGTTGGCAGGTAATACATCGACTGCCGAGGCATGGGTTAACAGACGACGGGTGGGAGAATTAAATTGATCGAGATGGCGAAGATTAGTCCAAGGGGAACCTGGCTCGACCGGACACTGAATGATTTGGATTCTTTGTTGCTCTAGGGCGATCGATCCCAGCATTGTAGTGCCTAACGCTGCCAGAGCAAAAGCCATCGCGGGTAGTGCGGTAGGATCGTAGGCGACAAAATTGCCCAGTTGTTGACTCAGGAGCTGATTTAGATTGGTTTTAGACGAACGAATAACCAGCCGAATGTGGGGATTGAGTTGGCGGATTGCTAATGCGGTTTCGATGTTCGTCTGCTCGTGATTGGTCAGGATTAATGCGCCTCGACACTGCCCAATTGTGGCTTTTTCTAGCACACTTTGGTCGCGACAGTCGCCCCAAATCAAGTTGTTTACTAAATCGGGAATGTTGGCAATTTCCCAGCTTTGCGGTTGGATTTGCTCGATCGCAATTAAACCCACCTCAAATTCTTTCAGTGCCACAACACAATGTTGTCCTAGACTGCCTAGCCCACAAATCAAAAACCAATCGGCACTACCGAACATGGTATACATAGTTAATTCGCCAGTTTTAGCCCTATTTCGATCGCGTATTTTCCTGTTATTACTGTGCGGAAATTTTTTGGTTGAAATCAACTAGTCTGATTTAGCTGTTTTCAGACCAGGGAGATGATAAATCTGGTTCTAATGTAGTGGTGCTATCTGGTGCTGGAGTGGAATCACTTGGTAGAGTTGTTGTTTCTTTGATGACTCGCCAGGAAGAGTGCGTACCTACCTTGCCAGTTTTCACGAATTTCCAACATCCCCGCACAAAAAAATTATCACCTGGGGCACAGTGTGGTTTAACACCAATCAGTTGTTCTACTTCATCGCTGGAAACGATCCAGGCATGAGTATCAACCTGTTCCAAAATTGGCATATACCACAGCGGGTTAGGTGGAGTTAAAGGCTTGGTCAGCAGTATTTCTAGCTTCTCTAGCCGCATAGAGATCTTTGCCAATAACTCGGTATTAGTCTGGCTGTCGGCTATTAGTGGCGGAGCGGTTGGAACTGATGACCCTGCATCAGTAGGCAAATTGTTTGCGGTGGCTACTCCCTCCGTGGGTGGGATATTGATGTGGCGATTGGGTTGCGGCGAGGGTATTAATTTTGGAGCGGTTACGACCGATGATTCTTCATCAGGGGGAAAGTTATTTGCCGTTGCCACTGCCATAGTCGGATGGCTATTGGGTAGGGGCGACGATCTTGGTGTTCGCCCTTCACTGGGATGCAACCAGACTCGATTGACTTCTGCGGCTAGATGTTTGAGATAAATCGCGATATCTTGATTACCCTTAGCGGCTAATTGAGCGGCAACCTGGTTCATCGTATAGACTAACCCTTCATCCATCAGTTCGGGATGTTGGCTCAAAATTGCAATCTCATCCCCTTTCGAGCATCCGAGTAAGGTTTGAATCAGTTGGAGATAGCTTGCAGCTCGGCTTTGTTCTGGGGTTTCAGCCAGGGTGTTTTGTTGGAGCAAATGAGTGAGTTGAACTGTCCAATAATGGAGGAATTTTGCCGCAGAGACATTCCCTTCGGCATTGAGTCGCTCGGCAACTTGTGCCATCACGGTTAAGAGTTCAGCATCAATTAAATCTTCATGCTGCTGAAGTAGCAACCATTCCTCTCCTTTGGCACAGTGGAGCAATGCTTCGATGAGGTTTAAATATGTATTGAGGTGATGTGTATCCATTGTTTTCAGCTCTTACACGGCAATCAATTGGTATTGTTAGTAGAACCTGCGGCGTTCTTGCTTGACAATCTCATTTCCCTCAGATTAGACAAACAAGTTGAGGACTTTGTGAAGAAGACACAAATCAGGCACAATCTTAACTCTTTGGGGCAGCCGCTCCTGGCTCCCATCGAGCGATCGAGATCGCTACAGTGGCAATAGGTGATGGTACCCTCGGACATCTTGGGGATTGACTGCACCGATGGTTGAGGGATGCTGACCTAGTTGGAGTGTTTCGTGCAAATAACCTTCGCCTTGAAGCATCAGTGGCAAATTATGCCGTTGTAAAACGATCTGAATGCGATCGAATGCTTCCGGCAAGCGATCGAAGGGAATGTCTGGGAACGCATGATGGACGGCGTGATAGTCTAGTCCTCCCATCAGCCAGCCTACCCAGGCATAGGTGTTCAGATTACGGCAGGAGTAGAGTTGTGTCAGTTGGGAACTATCAGTTTGTCCCCACATGCCATAGTGCTCCAAATGATCTCGCGCCTGGATAATCGTGCCAGCAGTCCGCTCCAAAATCAACCAGAACAGCAGATAGCGACCAACTTCACCCTGCTGGCTGAAAAATGCCAGCAATCCACCTTGAATCACGACGATTGCCGTCAGATCGAGCAACAACTGCGATCGTAATTGTGGTAATACAGTTCTGAATTTCCAACCGTTAGTGAAGGTTTTGATCACCAATCCGATCCCGCCTAACCCGAAAATATCTAAGGGCCACTGATGGCGGACATACCAGCGGAGCAAGGGGTTTGCACTTTGATACTCCGGATCTGTCCACTGCACCCGCTCTGGGTCGCGCAGGTCGCGGCCATTCCAGCCGTGATGCAAGCGATGTAGCACGGCATAGGTTCCATGGGGCCAGAGCATCGGCCACATAATCAGGCGGGGCAAGATCGTCTCGAACCAGGGCCATCCGGTTAACGTTTGATGAACCATATCGTGACTACAGAGCATCCAGAACGCATAAAAGATCCCCGCAATTGCTGTAATCATGATGAATGCCCAGAGATCGTTGACCGACCAGGCTAGGGTCATTAAGCTAAGCACCACTACGCCAATGGCCACAAATCGAGATAAACCGACCAGCGGATCTACCTGACGCAAATCAGCAATTCTCTTGTCAAAAGGCTGTGCCAAGGCGGTTTGCAGTTCTTGAGTGAGTCGGTCGGAATTCGTCATATCTATGCCCATACTGTACCTTCCTGAGAACGTACTGCTATGGGGCTGACATCCTAACGGCTGTTCGATGACAGCTAATCCCTCACCTATCTTGCGCCGATCGATCGCCAGGTAGGGCGATCGAGATACAGATTGAGGGCGACTCAAATACCCGTAGCAGAATAGAGTTATCTCGCCATTTCTATTGTAGTGGATGGGTTATCTTAGATGAAGATAGCTACTGATGCTTGTAACAAAGTGTTAGGCGAATTAGCGATTTTTGGTTGAGTCACATCACACTTATCTTTGCCTCATGAAAAACAAATTACCGAGTGAGGATAATTTTATCCCCGCGATCACTGAGAATTACTCGATCGCAGCAGATATCAGGAAAAAGAAAAACAAGAAAAACAGGAAAAACAAGAAAGATCATCACAAACTCCAGCAAGCAAAACTTCCAAACGCCGAACGAACAGTGTTTCACCATATTTCCGAAGCCGAAGGCAGTTCTAAACTGGCTGATAAAGTTTACGAACAAGAGCTGGCGCGGCTGCAAGTGGAACTAGTGAAAATGCAATATTGGGTCAAGCA
The DNA here is from genome assembly GCA_031425415.1 of Chamaesiphon sp. VAR_61_metabat_425. GTDB lineage: Bacteria > Cyanobacteriota > Cyanobacteriia > Cyanobacteriales > Chamaesiphonaceae > Chamaesiphon. The sequence continues at coordinate 44,761 of JANPJH010000232.1, forward strand.
TACTGGAACCCGCATTGTGATTTTGTTTGAAGGACGCGATGCAGCGGGCAAGGGTGGTACCATCAAACGAATTACCGAACCTCTAAATCCGCGTGGCTGTAGAGTGGTAGCCTTGGGTACGCCAAGCGATCGTGAGAAAACTGAATGGTATTTTCAACGCTATGTACTGCACCTGCCCGCCGGCGGAGACATTGTGTGTTTCGATCGCAGTTGGTACAATCGCGCCGGGGTGGAGCATGTGATGGGTTTTTGCACCGATGCCCAGTATCAAGAATTCATGCACACTTGCCCAGAATTTGAACGAATGTTAGTCAGATCCGGCATCATTGTGCTGAAGTATTGGTTTTCTGTTAGCGACGACGAGCAAGAGCGACGCTTCCAATCTCGCATGACCGATCCAGCTCGCCGGTGGAAGATCAGCCCAATGGATCTAGAATCACGCGATCGCTGGGTGGAATATTCTCAAGCCAAAGATGCCATGTTTGCCCATACTAATATTCCTGAAGCCCCCTGGTTCACTGTGGATGCCGATGACAAAAAACGTGCCCGGCTCAATTGCATCAGTCATCTGCTGAGCAAAATTCCCTACATCGATATGACTCCCGAACAGCTAGAGCTACCACCACGCAAAAGTGCGCCCCATGACTATGTGCGCCCACCAATTAACGAGCAATTCTTTGTGCCCCAGCGATATTGACAGTCAGAGATTAGGCGATGCTGTCACACCCTATCGCCCGCCAGTTCGCCGACTCTGATGTTCGATTGTAGCGAGATTCTAACTGCTTTCAACAATCTATCTCTAAGGGCAGTTAGTTCAACTTAATTGAGTGCGAGTCGATCTCGACGAAATTGGCGCAGTTCTTTGACACATTAAGACAAGGTTCGGTTCATACTCTAGTAGTCATTATCTGCCACACAAATTCCCTTACATTTAATCCCATTTGTAGCTGTCCGTTGACAATGAGGACATAGAACTGTTTCGGCTGCTGGTTCGCTGGGGTAAAGCCGATCTGGCAGGCTATTGCGCTCGATCTTAGTACTGGCGGGTAAGTTTTGCGTTCCGGTTTGGAGTTCGACAGCCATAAGAGGTGGAGAAATTTTTGCGGATTACACTTACATTTTACAGTCGAGCTAGCTGTGATGCCGCTTGTTACTCTAGCTTCGGCGTTATTTGGCTGGTGTCACATCCCCGGCAATTGATTATCTACCAATTGCCAAGGGGTTAGGAGCTAGTTGGCTAACAAGATAAGTTCGATCCGAAATCACTCCAGATGCCAGTGTATATATAAGTACATTCCACATTATTGGTTGACGATCGTGAAACTGACTACCCTCGCTTATGCTATTTGTATCGGTATTGCTACTCCCGCAATCGCCTTCACTACTGTACCGAATAGTGTCATGGCTGCACCAAAAAACCCAGAAGGATTGTATATGGAGCGGGACTGGGGAGTATATCTAGAATTTAAAGGTGGTACTTACCATTATCGCGGCACAAATAATCGTACCGGAAAATCTCTGGAACTAGCAGGTGCTAGCGTTAATACCACCAAAAATAGACGCATTTATACTTGGAATAATGCGGGAACTCGCTATCGCATCACTTGGCAACCCAGCGATCCGGATGTCATCCGCTTACAGGTGATTGCGCCGAATGGACAAGAACAACTCAACCGTCTCCTCAATGCTGAAGGTGGTTGCTAAACGTCTACTGATAAAGATCGCTCGACAGCATTGCTAAATTCTTCATAGGGTTTAACCCCAACGAGTGTTTCCACTAACTCACCTTGCTTGAAAAGCATCACCGCCGGGATGCTTCTGAGTCCAAATCGTTTGGCAATAGGTTTATTAGTGTCGATGTCGAGCTTAAAAATTTTGGCACGATCTCCATACTCATTCGCTAATTTATCGATCAGCGGCGCGACGAGTTTGCAAGGTCCGCACCAAGTTGCCGTGCAATCAACAACTAATAAAGCTCCCGTTGCGAGGAGGGAATCAAATTCAGTTTCATCTTGAATAAATGTAGCTATACCCATGTTTGCTGCGATCGCCTCAGTGTGTGTAAACGTTGGGGCACTAGTACTATGCGCCCAACCGACTCCCGTAAAACATCTGTTATTTGAGGGCAGTCAACACTCCGATTGTAGTTTGAATTGGGACGATATCGAGTGTATCGGGAGTTGCACAGTATTTGAGATCTGCGTGGCAATCAAGATTTAGCAGACGTTGTCCGTGACTGGCAAGATGAAATAGTTCGAGTAGATTATCTTTCCACTGTCGATACAGTGAAATCGAGGCTACTAGTTCATCATTACCCGCCAATTCTACCAGGGGTAGATTTAATTTCGTGACTAGGCGATCGGCAATCGCTCCCGCGCAAACCGTATCTTCGAGGGAGTAAGTACCTTCCCAACCCGATCCCACCATCCAGACGGTTTCGGGCTGCTGGGATAGCACATAATCGACAATCGCCTCGCGATTGGTGATGGCTCCAGCTAGGACAATTTTGGCATCCTGCACACGCTGCAAGGTGCGTGTACCATTGGTGGTGCTAATAAACAACCGTTTACCCTTCACTGTCTCTGGCGTGCAATCTAGCGGTGAATTGCCCAAATCGCAACCGGCTACCTTCGCACCACCCCGCTCTCCTGCGCGTAACCGTAAATCTGGTGCCCAATTTTCACTCACCTGCATCAGAGTCTCCATATCGCTAAAGACTTGGACTGCTTCGGCTCCAGCCTGAAGTGCCGCTGCCATTGTTGATGTAGCCCTGAGTACATCGATCGCGATCGCGCAGACGGGTAGTTCGTCTGAGGGTGTACGTTCAGGGGTGTGGTAAGTATATAGTTTCACGGTATATCGATCGAATAGAGACAATTTTAGGCAGGATACCTCCCACACTAACTATTTCAATCTTAATCCCAGACGCGATCGAAAATATCGACTGAGGGGGCTGGGGAAATTAATTTATACTTTCGAATCACCTCAAAATAGCTACCTCCCTAAAAAGTAAACGTCGTCCGAATCGTACCGAGATATTCAGTCGGAGTCCCGTTATTAGTATGTTCGGGATTTGTTAGCACTAAGATCCCCGGCGTAATCGAGAGATTATTGTTGATTTTGTATTTGTAAAAAGTTTCTAGATGTAAACTAGTCCCCGCATTAACTCGTGCTACCGTTGCACCACTATTACTCGTAGCCTTGGGTGGCACACCCACCACAAAACCTAAAGTATTTCCTTCTCCACCAAAATCCTTGGCAGCTAAAGTCAGCGCGTAGTTCCAGATATCCGCACTACCAGCCGCATTTTCGCGGGTTGCTTGAGTCAATCCACCCCAGCCAGACAGGATTAAATCTTTGGAGAGATTGACACTAGCCAGTAAGGTGTAGTGGTTAGCCGATGTTGGCGCACCATTAAAGGGATTATTGGCAAACGTGCTGCCATTATTACCCGATATCCCACCGCCACCACTGGTGTAAGAACGCGCATAGATCAAACCGAGATTTACATCATCACTAGGTTTGAAGGCTAATTGAGAAAATAGCACGTTAGAACCACCAAATAACCCCTTACCAGCTGCGGGATTAGCGGCTGCGTCTGTAGATACCAAACTTGGAGCTACAGCACTATCTTGTGGTACGGCATATCCTAACACTAAGCCGAAACTAGGGTCGAATTTGTGGTCGATGGTTACACCTGCCCCAGTACCACTCAAGCGATAAACTGGAGCAAATCTGCCAAAGCGAGTAATCGAACCTGTTCCCGCAGATTGGAGTTCGGGGTTGAAGTTATAGACGTTATCGTTGAACTCTGCACCTGTTGTTTCAAGAAAAACTGTAGTTTGGGGAGTAACAGGGAATTTATATTGCAATTTCTGGAGGGTGGTGCCGTTATCCCCTGCACCTTCAAAACCCAAACGGGTCATGTTTGTGCCTGAAAGATTTCCCGCAAAAGAGTTACTATTAATCGATTGTAGCCTTGCCCAGAGCAAATCTTTACCCGTAAAGGTACTGCGGAAACCCAGCCGTACCCGATCTGTAAAAATAGTATTCCGCGTAGCTGTTGAAGGACCACCCGCTAAACCAGTAATCGCAAAAATAGCTTCACCTTGAAGTTTGGTTGTTGTGGAAAAACTTTGATTTTTGAGTGCGGTGATTTTAGAATCCAACAGATCTAATTTGAGATTGGTACCGCCAAGTTCGTTGCGAAATGCTTCAATGAGTTGCTTGAGTTCTTCTAGATCTTGCTGAGAAACGGTATTCTCTGGCTGTGGTGGTGCAACAGAGGGCTGCGCGGGAGTAATTTCTGGGGCTGGTGCGACTTCTAGTGTTGGAACTCGTACTGGCGAGATCGGACGTGGTTTTTTGGCAGGGCGTTTACGCGGTTTTCTGGCAACTAATTTCTCAATCGATTGGATGCACGTGGTCAGATTGGTGGCAAACTCTTCTCGTGACAGCGCACGATCTCCGGTGGGAAACTTACCACAGTCATATTTTGTAGTCAATGATGCTAATGTCTGATATGCCCAGTCAGTAGGTTTAATTTCTTCGGCTGAAGCTGCTTGCTCTACTAAATCTGCGGTAGTTAGATTTGTTTGGACGATGAGGGGTGATGTAACTGTCGGAGATTTAATCCCTGGTTCTGTTTCGCTAGTAACAGCGTTATTCGATCGATCTGACTCGGCGGTGGCTGGAGCTATACTAGTAGTTAAAATTGCTAGTCCAATTAAGACAGTGTAAATTCTTACAGCAGATAATTGTCTCAAGATAAGATTCATTATTTCCTCACACTTTGGATGTATTTATGATGTTTAAATCGCAATTTCAGGTCAGTTATGGAAAATAGACTATAACTGACCGATTAAAGTTGACAATCAGGTTAGTAATCAAATAATTTAATTAAATTCAATTGTCAAATATTTATTAGCGACTAGCATAAATTTTGTCAAAAATTGCGCCATCAGCAAAGAACTTCTTATCGACACCATCCCAACCGCCTAAACTACCGATCGTATAGAGTTTAGCTATTTTTGGAAATTTAAATTCAGCAGCTACTGTCGAATTAACTGGTCTAAACCCAGTTTTACCAAACTCTCTTTGGGCTTGGGGTGTAAACAGAAACTTGGCAAAAGCTTCCACTACTTTACGATTGCCGTGTTTGTCTACATTTTTGTCAATTACCGCAACTGGAGTATCGATCGAGATGTTCACTGAAGGTACTATATAAGCAGGAGAAGTTTTACCTTGTTTAGCAGCTAAAATTACTTCATTTTCGTAGTTAAGTAGGACATCACCCTGACCTTTTTTGTAAAAGATATCGCTGGCTTCTCGCGCGTCTTTCGCCAGTACACTAACGTTCTTAAACACAGCACTTACAAATTGACTGGCTTTAGCATCATTACCCCCATTTTGGGTGACAGAACCCCAAAGAGCAGAAAAATTCCATCTGGCAACACCAGAGGTTTTGGGGTTGGCGGTAACTACTGTGACACCAGGCTTGGCTAAATCTGCCCAAGTTTTAATTCCTTTGGGATTGCCATCACGGGTTTCAAGGGCAACTACCGAGTGTGTCACTATTGCTTTATTGGGAAGTTCTCCCTCCCAACCTGGGTTAATTAGACCAGATTTCTCAATTTTTTTCACATCGCCAGCTAATGCCAGATTGACGACATCTGCGGGTAAACCATCGATGACAGCACGAGTTTGAGTACCCGAACCAGCAAAACTAGTCTTGAAAGTTACGGTTTCACCAGTCTGTTTCTTCCAATCCGCTGCGAATAGGGGAATGATTTTTTCATAAGCAGCTTTGGTTACAGCATAGGACACCAGGGTGATTTGATTACTTTTGCCTTGACTGATGAGAGTGGGCTTAGGGTTGGCTCTGACGCTGTTGGCTGTCGTAGTGCCCGAAAGCATTGCGGCAGTGGTAGTGAAGGCGATCGCCACTGCACTCATAGCTACTTGTTTAATGGGAAAAGTGCTCATATTTCCTGTTTGCTTCTGAAGATTGAGATGTTTGGATTAAATCTACGGTAATTCGATTGAATTACCGTGCTAATCATCTAGAATCTCAGATCTCAGCGGAAAAAGCAAGGGGAAAAGCAAAAAAAATTACGGTATCTCAGCGTAAATACCGTAATTATCTAAATTGGGCGATTTCCGCGATTTCAAACACGGTAATTTAATCCTCGTTGGATTGCTCTGTTGGTTCCGGTTTCAAGAGTGGGAAGGCGATCGCGTCGCGAATGCTGGCACAATCACATAAGAGCATCACCAATCGATCGATCCCAATGCCTAATCCGCCGGTTGGTGGCATTCCATATTCTAGAGCGGTGAGGAAGTCTTCATCGACATCGTGAGCTTCCACATCGCCACTCGCTTTACGGGCAGCTTGGGATTCTAGCCGTTCCCGTTGATCGACAGGATCGGTTAGTTCTGAGAAACTATTCGCTAATTCACGCCCCACGGCAAATAGCTCAAACCGTTCCACCAGCCCTGATTTCGATCGATGTGGTTTGGCGAGGGGAGAGATTTCAACGGGGTAATCGAGGACGAATGTGGGCTGAATTAGAGTAGTTTCACACTTTTGTTCAAATATCTCGTTTAAGAGTTTTCCCAGGGATTGAATTTCCTCACAACCGCCAATACCAGCCGATTTAACTGCTGCTTGGGCTGTTTCTAAAGAATCAAATGTACTAAAGTCTAAGCCCGTCACTTCTTTGACGATATCGTTCATCGTCACCCGTCGCCAGGGAGCCGTGAGACTAATCGGTGTCCCCTGATAGCTAATTTCCAACGTATCCAACACCGACTGCGCGACTGTGGTAATCATCCCCTCCGTCAGCGTCATCATATCCTCATAGTCAGCGTAGGCTTGATACACCTCAATGCTGGTAAATTCGGGATTATGCCGAGTCGAGACACCCTCATTACGGAAAATCCGCCCCAATTCAAATACCTTCTCAAATCCACCGACAATCAACCGTTTGAGGTGTAACTCCGTGGCAATCCGCAGATACAGCGGCATCTCTAAGGTATTGTGATAGGTATTAAACGGGCGGGCATCCGCGCCACCAGCTTCTGATTGCAAGACTGGGGTTTCGATTTCGATAAAGTCTAAGTTTTCTAGATATCGTCGAATCCCCGCCGTAATTAAGGAGCGTTTTCTAAAGGTATCCCGTACCTCTGGATTGACGATTAGATCCACATAGCGTTGACGGTAACGTTTGGCAACATCGGTTAAGCCATGCCATTTATCAGGAAGAGGAAGAAGGGATTTCGTCAACATCACATACTCATTGACGAGTATAGACAGTTCACCTTTCTCAGTCCGTTTGATTGTCCCTTTCACGCCGATGATATCACCGACATCGGTTAATTGCTTGAGATTAGCAAACGGCTCGGTTACGCCCGACATCCCCGCTTCAATTTGCTGCTTATTCAGATATAGCTGAATCGTTCCCGTCTCATCTTGGAGACTAAAAAAGGCTAATTTGCCCATCACCCGCCGTGCTAAGATCCTCCCGGCGATCGAGACAGGGATGCTTACTTCTTCACCACTGGCTAAATCCGCATATTGTGTCTGTAACGCAGCGGCTTGGTGGGTAGAGATCCAGTTATAGGCGTAGGGATTCATCCCTAATACTCTGAGTTTATCTGCTTTATCTAGGCGCGTTGCTCGAATTTCGGCGAGCGTTGAATGTTGTTCGGGCTGTTGCTGTGCCATATTCCGTCGATCGAGTCTTAAGCTGGACTCTCTATTCTAAGTCCTATCGATCTCTAAATTCCCTGATCCTGTGTGGGCAATCAATGCCAAAGGCAAATGTTTTCGACGCTTTTCTAAAGATAATCGGGTGTTACTGGTGGGGTTGGGTGGGGTTTGTTAGATATTTATTGGTGAAGTCTGAGATGGCTAGCATCAACCCACCCCTAATTAACAATACTGACTGATATCTTCGCCGCACTCATCAGCTAGATAGCACATCGCTCTGAACCGGAGGGTGACAACTTCTTCATAAACAGGGTTGAGTTTACACATCGGGGGGATGTGCAGCAGAGTATGCCCAAATAATTTGAGATCTCGTTCAAAGGGGCATTGTGCGGGGATAAATTGACAAAGCTTGTGAGCTAGTTGAGGATTGGCAACATCGAGATTATCCAACCATTTCCGAAGGGGTTTGAAGATGTCAAACTTAGGAAAACTAGGTGCATCGATTGTCATGGAACGGTGTGCAAGCTCGGAAAGATTGGAACCCATAATAGTAGAAATATTAGTGGTATCGAGGAGATAACTATTCATGGTGGTGCTCCTGAGTCGAATTTTAATCTACTCTAAACTACACTCACTAGAAAGCTATTTCCGGAAAAAACTTTGAGTTGACAGCATCGATCTTTATTCCTTATCTACTGATACAGTATGCAAGGACTGATTTACTACTTGCATGATGTCTCGATCGAAACACCAATGACAACAGTAAATTCACGGAAATCAAGCTACTAATAAATCATCAATATTCCAGTGTGATTTCGAGCTATGATGTTCGGTATTTTTAGACACAGTTTTATTTTGAAAATTGTCAATGTCTGATTCGGAGAGAGTTACGGGTTAGTTCGATCTCTAAAACCCATCAAAAGCACCAGGGATATAACTAAGTAATAACATGCACTCATTTGCATCGGGATCGGTCAAAATGTGGAGAGGTGAATCGACTATCACTTGTTGCAATGGTTGATGACGGACAAGTGCGACATCAAAGCGACAAGGATATTCGGCTAGCTGTGGATGTTTGACTAAAAATAGCTCCGCAGTCCGGATGATTTTTGCTTGTTTCGGTGGTGTAATTGCCAAAACCCCGTTGGTATCCCAATTATGCTGATTGCGGGTTTTGACTTCGATAAATAGTAATGTTTCACCATCGATCGCAATCAAGTCGATTTCACCCCCCTTCCATCGCCAGCGACGATGCAAGATTTTACCTCCATGCGCCAGTAACCACTGCGCGACGACTTCTTCGCCTAGTTCGCCAGTGTTCATAGAGGGGAGGGGGTAGGGGGTAGGGAAAAAACAGGATGCAAGCGTCCTAAAGCCTAAAGCCTAAAGCCTAACTTACAAGACTTTTAAACAGATGAAGTCCATCAGTATTGCCAAGTAGGGGATCGGCGGCGCGTTCGGGGTGGGGCATCATTCCTAGCACGTTTTTAGTTTTATTGCAAATACCGGCAATATTATTTAATGAGCCATTGGGATTGATGCCAGCGTATCGAAAGAGGATTTGACCATTGGCTTCAAGATCGCTAATTGTATCAGGATCGGCATGGTAACAGCCTTCACCATGAGCGATCGGTAGATCGATCGTCGGTGTATTAGTATAACCTTGAGTCCAGGGTAGATCGGTGCGTTCTACTGTTAGGGGGACTCGATCGCAGATAAAGTGTAGATCCCGATTGCGGACTAGTGCGCCAGGGAGTAATCCGGCTTCTGTGAGGATCTGAAAACCATTACAGATGCCCAGCACATATTTACCTTGCTTGGCATGGGCGACAACTTGTTTCATAATCGGTGAGAATCTAGCGATCGCACCGCAGCGGAGATAATCACCATAACTAAATCCGCCCGGAATGACGACAACATCTACATCATGAAGATCGGTTTCTTCATGCCAAATAGTGCGCGTGGGTTGTCCGAGTAAATCACGAGTGACGTAGATGACATCTCGATCACAATTAGAACCAGGGAAGACAATTATGCCGAATTTCACGATTAGTTGGGAGTTGGGAGTTGGGAGTTAGGAGTTGGGAGTTGGGAGTTGGAAGTTAGGAGTTAGGAGTTAGGAGTTAGGAGTTAGGAGTTAGGAGTTAGGAGTTAGGAGTTGGGAGTTGGGAGTTGGGAGTCATTTGTATTTCCTTTCCCCTTTCCCCTAAAGCCTATCCTCTACCCTCTAGCTCAACCCGATAATTTTCAATCACAGGATTGGCAAAGAGTCGATCGCACATTTCGTCTAATTGTTTGTGGGCATTGATTTCATTCTCGGCACTGAGATTGACTTCGATATATTTGCCGATGCGAACGCTCTCGACATCAGAGTAGCCCATGTGTTCCAAGCCGGACTGGACTGCTGTACCTGCGGGATCGAGGACAGATGGGCGGAGTGTGACGTAAATCCTGGCGTGATATTTTTGCTGCAATGGAATCCCTCAAGTTTGCGATAATTATTTATATACAGGGGTCATAATCATGCCATCGACCCCAACCAATTGTAAACTAGTACCCAGCTTGGCTGTCATTGATGTTTCGATCTTACATTCTCAATCCTCATCGGCATTCATAACTCATAATTCATAATTCATAATTTCTATGAAATCCGATCGCACTCGCAGCCAAGAACGTATTTTACAACTTCTCAAGCAATTCGATCGCGGCATTTCCGCTCAAGATATTTATATCGAACTGCGGGCGCGCGATCGCGGTGTGGGGCTGGCAACAATTTATCGATCGCTAGAGAGTCTAAAATTGGAGGGGAGCGTGCAGGGTCGGACGCTACCAACAGGAGAATCGTTGTATAGTATCGTTCAGACAGATCGGCATCATCTCACTTGTTTGCAGTGCGGCGAGTCAATCCCGATCGATGAGTGTCCGGTAGAGCAATTAGAACACAGACTTCAGACCCGGCATCAGTTTAAAATTTACTATCATACGCTGGAATTTTTCGGCGTATGTGCGAGTTGTGTACCGCCAGAACCAAACGACAACCTTCCAGAATGTCAGATACTTCATTTGCATCACCACCACAACCACGATTGATTTAAACAGGGATCTGCATGACTTTTGATAGTTTCATGAATTCGATCGGTGTTGCCGATCCGCACGGGCGCGGTTGGTTAGCCGTAGTGCTAACTTTCATATTCGCATGGCTAGTGACTTATCTGTTTATTCCCAAGGTGCGGACTTTTGCCCTCAAGGTAGGTTGGGCAGATCAGCCCAATGCCCGACGGCTCAATCAGGAGCCATTGCCGAATGCTGGGGGATTGGCGATTTATACTGGCGTGATCGCTGCGGTAATTTTAGCTGGATGTCTCTCGCCCTTCGTCTTGGCAAAGGTACAAGTTGCTATCTTAGCCATCTTGCTGGGTGGTTCGGTGTTAGTCATCGTCGGGTTTATCGACGATCAATTTGGGCTACCGCCACTATTTCGGCTGATAGTCCAGATTTTAACAGCATTACTGCTGGTAGTCTGTAAGATTCAAATTCATATTGTCTACTTCGGGGCACCGATCGATAGCATCTTATCAGTGTTAATCACGGTATTTTGGATCGTCGGAATTACTAATGCGGTAAATTTGATGGATGGCATGGATGGTTTAGCTGGAGGCGTGAGTTTTATTACGGCGATGAGCCTCCTGGCTGCCTCTGCTCAATTTGAAACTAGAGCCGCTGCAACCTTAGTTTCCGCCGGATTGGGCGGTGCGGCGTTGGGATTTCTCCGGCATAACTATTATCCCTCACGGATTATCATGGGGGATGCGGGCGCGTATTTTTTGGGCTATGTACTGGCGGCTACGAGTATTTTGGGTAATGTGAAGGTGACGACAGTGACATCTTTAGTACCAACGATTATGTTATTGCTGGTGCCTGTGGTGGATACCAGTCAAGTAATTATCCGCAGGTTGCTATCTGGCAATAATCCCCTCAGTACACCCGGAAAAGATCACCTCCACCATCGCTTACTGGCTCAGGGATTTTCACAACGACATTCAGCGATTATTTTGTGGGGTGTTACTCTCGCCGCAGATATTGTGGCGATGCGAATGCAGGGTGCCAAACAAATGGCGATCGTGGTAACGGCGGTAGGAATCGCGCTACTGTTGACGGTGACAGTCTGGCAACGTCTAAGAGCCGTAGCTAAATCTCCAGATCTGCCGATAGTTGGATTAGACGGTAACTCTGTTGAACCGACAGCAGGCAAATCAGAAAATAGCAAACCGTGAATTAACTCAAGCTCAGACCCCGATCGATGATTAAACTGGAGTAATGGAACTGACACTACAAGGCTGGCTAGGCGCGATCGCGGGTGTTTGTTCGTTAGGTGGATTTATTCCCTATTGGTGGTCAATTTGGCAGGGCAAAACTCGACCAAATCGGGCAACATGGTGGATTTGGTTGGTAGTGGGGGTAATTATTGTGTTGAGCTATCGAGCG
>JANPJH010000233.1:0-4707 GCA_031425415.1 Chamaesiphon sp. VAR_61_metabat_425
CAGATGTAACTTATCCCGAACCAGCAAATTCACGCGCGGAAGCTTTATATCGATCGATCCAACATCACGTCAATATTATTCGCGTCAATCCCGCCGAGGATAAATTATTTGATGAAGCATTCCGGTGTGCACTGACAAATATGATGACGGGAGAAACTCTCCCTCCACCTGTTGGCTCAGATGGTGCTTTGCGGTATTTACGCGATCGCATTAATGTGCCACGGGATATGTCTATCTACGCTGCTAAACGGTTACGGCAATCTTTAGAAGTAACTGCGGCTCTAGTCGGCGATGCTCAAGGGACGCCCATTCCATTCAATCATCGCCGCGATCAAAATCCGGCTGATTTCGCTAGAAAATAATGAATTAAAATTGTAGCTGTTGGGTTTTAGTTTACTCTACCCAGCCTACGATCTTACTTGCAATTGATTACCGTTTGACTAAAATATATGCCTTCGCATATTCAGGTAATTTACGAGTATGAGCAGTAAACTCATCCTTGCTATTAAATACCCCCGCCAAGAAATCTAATTGATGTAAATTTGGTAAAAATGCCCCACCTGTATCCGCAATAATTCCCATTTGTAAATGTTGCTTGCCACTAGTTGAGTGTTCGATCGCCACCATTCGACCCAAGCCAATGTTCAACACATCTCCAGCAAAAGTGACCCCAGGTTTAATCGAAATCTTGGTATCGATCGATCGACCATATCCTTTAATGTCATCTACAGGTTTAAAATACCAGTATCGTTTTTGCTCCATTGGCGTCAATCCTTTGACAAAAGGAATCCCATTATTACGATCGACATTAAAAAATCCTGATGTACCGTCAGTAAATTTAATTAATACAGTCCCTTCTAGTAAGGCTGATTCTAAACCCTCGCGATCGAGATAAGCTAACGGTTCAACAGTACCAAATTCTTTGCCTTTTGGTTCATAGATATTCTTTAATACATCCTGCTTCGTATATTTAAGCCTTAATTGTTCGGAATCTGGATTAGGTTTGAGGGCATAAATTCCCACGTTGAATTCCTGAGTCGGAGTCCGAGAACCTGGATGTGTAAACACAGCGTACTTGGTTAGTCTTAGCTGTTTTTGATCCTTAATTATTGGATTAAATGCCGTCCATTGAATCGTTCGAAAATGAGTATTTAGGAAGCTAGAATCTTGCAGCCGAATCGCTCGTTTTGCTTGAATATCTTCTTGCAGCGTCAGCACCATAAAATCTAGCGTTTTGATAACATCCGTAACTTTTACCCCTTGAAGACCCAAAATCCCCTCGCGCTGAAGATCTGGATCGCTATTTGATTGTTCTTGAAAATATTTACGAGTGTTCTTCAAAACTACTAGCAAATCTGACGCATTAAAATTTACTTTAGCCGTTGGGAGTCGATCGGGTTTAAAGCTTTTATTACTCTGTGTAATAAATTGAGGTTTTTTTAACTCATCAATTACTAAATAATCATCAGCTTGCAATGGTGAGGATGGAGGTGTAAGCGGCGGGATGGGTACAATGCTAGGGATTATGCTAGCGGTTGGCGACGGTGAAACTGTAGGCTTTACCCAAACACTCATTGTGGGCGTTGGTAGGGGTGAAATAGAAGGGGAGATCGCCATCGGAGTGGCTGAGGGTGAGGCTACCGGAGTAGGCGTAGAACGAGCACAGGCTGTCAAGCAGATCGAGCCAACGACGATAATAAGTCTATGATATTTCACTGCTATTCGACCTAACCCAATAACTGCTGTATTCTCAATCCAGTCCGCTGATTTTCGGCTGGGGAACCGATCGAAATTCTTAACCCACCGCCAGTATGTCGGATGGAAGTTCCTTGACTTTTCAAGTGTGTGGTTAATTCTGTCATCGCTAAAGTTGGATTAGCTTCACCTTGAATCCGTACATATAAAAAGTTCGCATCACTCCGCCAAACTTGAAGATTAGGTATCTGCTTTAATGTGGTAAATAATCGATCGCGTTCGCCAATTATTTCAGGAATCACAGATAATAATGACTGACGGTGTTGTAATGCTAATGCTGCTGCTGCGAGTGAAAAACTAGGTAAATTGTAAGGCAATCTAACTTGTTCCAATGCGGCAATTAATTGGGGATGAGCGACACCATAACCAACCCGATGAGCAGCTAATCGAAACGCTTTAGAGAATGTCCGTAAGACAATCCAATTGGGATGCTGGGCTAATTCGGCTACTACCGTCTGTTGACTAAACTCAAAATAAGCCTCATCAATTACTACCAAAATCTGTGGCGGTAAACTCCGCAACCAGTCTAATTCCGCCGTTGTTAGCGCGTTCCCCGTGGGCGAATTAGGATGTACCATAAAGACTACCCGAATTGGCGGGTGCTGCCGATCGTTAATCGCTTGCTGTGCCGCAGCTAGATCTACTTCAAAATTAATTGGCGATCGATCTACACTCACCACGGGAATGCCTAACGTTTGCGCCAAAATCCCATACATGCTAAATGTTGGTGTCGCAACCAAAATACTCCCAGCACCCCCAAGACAAGTCGCAATTAAAATCGATCGCAGTAACTCATCCGAACCATTGCCCACCGAAATTCGATCGGGCAAGATTTCTAGATTACCACCCGCTGTTTCCGTGACATAATTGGCGATCTCCGCTTTGAGTCGATCGTGTCCGCCATCGGGGTAGCGATTACTTTCGATTGACTCCACCCAGATCTGCGCCAACTCTTGCTTGAGAGCTAATGGCAAATCGTAGGGATTTTCATTTGTATCTACTCTGTCAATCTCTATCAATCCAGATTGCCCCCCTGCACCGCCAGGATGGGGCGTATAGGCTTGCAAACTAGTAAGTTCAGTGCGAATGAAGGGTAGCACTGTTGCTGGGGTGTTAAGGCTCTGTGGGCGAGTAGTTGTCATGGCAGGTAAGCGGTGGTCTGAACTCCTATCATAGATCGAGAGCTAGTAATGCAGCGCAGAACAAACCTCGATTCTCATTCAGCGCAACTGAGTCAATGCACCGCCAATCACCTCAAATATTCAACTCTAGAAAAAAATATCGGTTCAGGTGTTGACAATTCTCAAAATATCCCGTACATTGATAAATGTCTGAAACGCGCCCCCATCGTCTAGAGGCCTAGGACACCTCCCTTTCACGGAGGCGACAGGGATTCGATTTCCCTTGGGGGTACTTCAGAGATTTAGAAAAAAGAGGTGAGGCAATCAATGTCTGACCTCTTTTTTCATGTCGATAGCTCCGTTGAAACTTCAGATTACTTCTAGATGCAAGTTACCCACACATCCTTACCTGGCGTACTGTTATTTGAGCCGCAGACATTTACCGACAATCGCGGTTGGTTTATTGAATCTTACAATGAAGAGAAATATATCAAAGCAGGTTTGACGGCGAAATTCGTCCAAGATAATCACTCCTACTCCATCAAAAATGTGGTGCGCGGGTTGCACTTTCAGCAGCACCATCCCCAAGGCAAATTAGTCCGGGTAGTTGCAGGGGAAGTTTTTGATGTAGCTGTGGATATTCGGCGAGGTTCCCCAACTTTCGGCCAGTGGTTTGGGGCGATGTTATCAGCTAGTAACAAAAAACAACTTTACATTCCCCCAAATTTTGCCCATGGATTTTCGGTAATGAGTGAAAATGCCGAATTTTTGTATAAGTGTACGGACTTTTATCATCCTGGAGATGAGATTGGATTGATCTGGAACGATCCTCAAGTAAATGTTGATTGGCACCTAGCAGGAGAGGCGATTATCTCTGATAAGGATGCCGTACTGCCGACGTTAGAAGATGTTCACGACAGGTTGCCCATTTATACTGGATAATTATGATCGGGCGATGCCAATTGAGGATCTGTAGGGGTGGGTTTATGCCAGTAACGATCAATATTTACAAATTAAGCTCCAACAAAACCTACCCTCATCATTAGTTAGTCTCAATGGATGATTTTTTTCATATTCCAGTTCTGAGTCAGGAAATTATTTCTGGATTAGATATAGTTGCTGGCGGTTGGTATTTAGATGCAACTACTGGTGGTGGTGGACATAGTGAACTAATCTTACAAGCTGCACCAGATGTGCATTTAGTGGCACTCGATCGAGATTTCCAGGCATTAGATGCTGCAAAAAGCAGATTGCAACCTTATGGCAATCGCGTCCAGTTCTGGCAAGGAAATTATGCTGATTATCAACCTTTAGCCCAGCAATTTGATGGCATTATTGCCGACTTGGGCGTGAGTTCGGTGCAATTAGATGTGGCGGAACGCGGGTTTAGTTTTCGGCATGAAGCACCCTTGGATATGCGAATGGACAGATCGCAATCGACTACGGCAGCGGACATAGTCAATCATACTTCGGAAGTCGAGTTAGCTAAGATTATCTTCACCTACGGTGAAGAAAGAATGTCGCGGCAAATTGCGCGAGATATCGTCGCCCAGCGTCCATTCACGACAACGACAGAACTAGCTTATGCGATCGGTGGTGCAGTTCCTAAAGCTTACCGTTATGGCAGAATTCATCCGGCTACGCGCACATTTCAAGCTCTGAGAATTGCGGTGAATCAAGAGTTAAGTTCGCTAGAGAAATTTCTGGCAGTTGCACCGACTTGGCTCAAACCGGGTGGAAAAATTGGCTTAATTAGTTTCCACAGTTTAGAAGATCAAATTATTAAACATACACTCCGCGAAACTGAGAGTTTAAAAGTATTAACCAAAAA
>JANPJH010000234.1:0-15529 GCA_031425415.1 Chamaesiphon sp. VAR_61_metabat_425
GTGCCGTTGATGATGTTGGTGGCACCGAGGGTGTTCCAATCTGCGGTGGTGTTGAAGTCACCGTTGTTAATACCGATGAGGGCACCTGCGGTGAGGTTGGCTGAGTTAAGCGTTCCTACACCCGACACCCAACCCCCGACACCCGCATTAATCGCATCAATCATCGCTAGATTCAACGCCGATGGGAGTTTGCGAACGCCAGGTTTGAGGCTGGTGTTCATGAGGTCGTAGGGATGGAAGGTGGTGTCGAGGTGGGAGCCGTCGGGGGTGAGGTTTGCGGTGAAGGTGTCGGTGATGAATTTTTTGCCTTTGACGTATTTATTGAATTCGCTGTAGCCGTTGATGATGCCGAGGGTGTGCCCCATTTCATGGAGGATGGTGGTGAGGAGATCGTATTTGCCATAGGCGGCACTATTGGAGGAAGCTTGGAAATACTCCCCAACACCCCCACTCCCCAACACCCCTACTCCCTGAAACTCACTAGAATCCTGTGGTGTGCTATCGACGAACCAGCCGACTCCGTTGGCATCGTTGTCGATGCTGATGGTGGCGGTGTTAGGGCGACCGAGTTGGTCGTAGCCTGTGATGGTGGCTTCGGCTAGTTGTCCGGTGGGGAGATTGGTGATGTCGAAGGTGAGGTTGATGGGGCTTGTGGGATTTACAAGGTTATTCCAGATGGTAACTGCGGTAGACTCGACATTAGTTAATTCAGAGGTGTTTAGATGGTTTGGAAGATTACTGCTGAGGAATTGTTGGCTCGGTATGCTGCTGGAGAACGTAATTTTGCTGGGGTCGATTTGATTATGGGTAAATCTGAATGGATTCCACTGAGAGGGCATGATTTGAGGGGAATCAATCTGCGAGGTGCCGATTTGTATCGTGCTGACTTGGTTGATGCTAACTTGAGTGATGCTAGTCTCTTTGGGGCTAGCTTCTGGAGTGCTAATTTGGCTGCGGTCAATTTGCAAGGTGCCGACTTGCGTACTGCTGACTTGCGGCATACTAATTTGCGCCTCGCCAATCTGAGTTCCGCCAACTTGAAAGGGGCTGTACTGTCGAATGCTAACCTGCGAAACACCAATTTGAGCGGTACTATTTTGGGGCTTGCCGACCTGTCGGGTGCTAATCTTACTGGAGCTAGTGGATTGAAATACCTGGGATTTCTCCAGGGAGCTTTCCTGTGGGATACTATCATGCCCGATGGTCATGTCGAAGTTGGACCCAAGTACATTGACTGATAGGGAGGGTTCTTCAGCCAGAAGACTTGCACTAGAAATGTAGGGTGGGCACTGCCCACAGACCATATATAGCCGAAGCAAAAAGACTTTAAACTGTTTGATTCGATCGAATAATCTCTACATCAATTGATCGATATTAACCATTCCCAATATTCATATTACTAAATCGACAATGGTATTGGTGGGCAATGCCCACCCTACGGGATATTTGATGTTTTTGTCGATCAAAATACGGGATGGTTGATATTATTCACCCATTTCTAAATTCATCAAACTTGCTACTTGTGGCTCGAAAATATTATCCCCACATTGACAACCCCAATTGAAATCGTATTCACCACGTCTGACCCCACGATGAAAACTCGAATATTCCCAATCATGAACACACTTCACCAACCCATGCTTCACCGGATTGAAATGCAAATAATCTAAATGCTGCCGAAAATCAACCTCATCCCAAATCGTATGCTCATAAAATCGCCGTTGCCAAACATCACTTTCTCGATGCTTCCGCCGCGACACACATACATCATCAGGTAAATTATTTATCCCTCGCAAAGTACGAGTAAATAACACCTTCATCCGTCCTACTCGATACGAATAATCACGATCACCAGGTGGTAGAGTCCACAAAAAATGAATATGTTCCGGCAGAATAACAGCGGCATCAATGGTAAATGGTTTTTCCGCCACAACTACAGCACAAGCTTGTCTCAACTTAGCGATGTTTTCTGGTACTGAAAATAGTTTTTGTCGCTCGTAAGTAATAAGTGTGAGAAATACACTACTTCCAGGGATATTAGCACGAAGGTATTCTGGCATGGTTAAAATTCATTCAAAACTCCTCATTTTCTGCCAAACCTGATGTGGTAGCCAAAAAGGATGATTTAAAGATCGATTTCCCCTCGACTCCTCCAATTCGTTTACTCCCGACATCTAGCCCCAATGCTGCAACTCGCATAACTTGTCCTCTTGCTAAAAAACTGTCCGGACGATCGATTGATATAGAAGTATATATTTACACATCAATTCACAACAACCGATCGGAAGTCTGCCTGTCTCCATCGTTACTCCAACAACTGGATGGCTGTCGCAACCGAACGATGGGGTGTCAATTTACTCTATGACTAAGTTATCAATTTTGCGGACTTTATCGCTGCTGGCGATTTTTTCGCCACTAGTGGAGATTGATTCACTTCGACTTCCCTCGGTAATTGCGGCGGAATCGAGCCAGAATCCGACTTTACATGTAACTCTCGGCGAGCAATATACTGGCGCGCTAACACCCTCCGCGACTAATCCCCAGGGGGAAGTCTGTTACAAATTAGCCGTTAAACCAAATACCCGCATTACACTCAAAGCGAAAACTAGTGGAATTGGCATTCTTAAGTTTGCGGTTTACGACCAAACCAAGGCTTTACAATTTTTCCATAATACGGCGAATAACCAATCTAAAAGCACCGCAGAGGCTGCCGCAGAGGCAGGGTTTAGCTTTCCGCTCAAAAGTGCAGGATCGCAATTGTGTCTGACAACTACTAATCCCCACGATGGTCAAAAATACGAATTTACCATTACGGGAAAACCCAATCGCGGCATTAGAGTGCGTCAGTCACTACGCCCAGCTACTCCTAGTTTAGCTAGTCTGCCTACTGCTACGCTACCCAAATCTCCACCAATTGAGATTCCACCGCCACCGCCGCCGATTGAAACTCAACCGGCTCCAGCAGTCAAGATTCCCCCACCACCAACAATTCAAACTAAACCGTCTCTAACAGTCAAGGTTCCACAATCACCACCTGAAGCCGCAGGTTCTCCTGCTCCAGACAAGATATCACCTCCGGTTGTGGCGGTGGCAACAGCTCCGGCAAAACCATACTGCTATGTCGGAACTTGGCAAATTAATGACTTGAGTCCATATTGGCTGCCGATGGTTCAAAATTTTACTCAAGCAAAAGTCAGCAATCCCCGGATGGTTGGATATGCAAAAATCACGATTACAAAAGATGGAAGATCGTTATTTGAAGCTTTCGATTTAGAGCAAAAATACACTCTCAAATCAAAGGATACTGGAGCTAAACTTGACAACTTAGAATTTAGTTTAGGTGGCAGAGCAACAGCCAGATTTAAAGAAAATTCTGATAGTAGTCTAACATTTGACTCTCAAAGTTATCGTCGTCTGACGAGTAAACTTAACTTGGGGAAAGGAATGGAATTAAATGGTGAGAAATTATTTACGGTTTTTGGCGATCGAGATTCCCCACAAATACCCATGCCTTATCAATGTATCGACAGCGATAATATTGTCCTCAAATTACCACTCCCAGTGGGCAAACAATTAGTACCAATTTCGCTTAAGCGCATCAATTAATAGTTTATCAGCGATCTTACCGATCGCTGATGATCTTCGCAATTTTGGATTATTTAAGAGCTGCGCGCAACCTTAATAATGTCGTTGTTTGATGAAGATTGAGTGGTAACAGAGAAATCCCCTCTAACCGAGATTGCACCCAGCCTTCACCCCAACACCATTCATGATAGCCATCGATCGATTGACTTAACAAGAGTCGCAGACATTGGGTATCCACTCGATCTACTTGATATCCTAGCTGAATCGGGCCGACAGAAGCTTGGAACTTGGTGCCAACACTCAGGAGATCTTGAGTCGGAAAACTCATCTGCTGGGGGAAAAGCCATTTTGCCAGTGCCGCAGGTGATAATAATAGATCTCGAATCTTATTCGCAGTAGCTGGAACTTCAATCCGCAACTCACTTCTTTGAAAATTACCGAGCATGATAGTCTAAGGGATAGGGGTTGATATTGATTAATAAGTTAGCATACATTCACTGCTCGATTGCGGTGGCAAAGCCGCTGTGAAGCAGAATCGAGGAGCACAGTTGAAAGAATATCTGGAAGCGAGTCTGGTATTTGTCTTGGTGCTGCCGCTGACTTGATGAACTTTGGAACTTGTAACAGCGGTGATTGACCGGAACTTTTCAGATCTGCGGCGAACTCTCTCGAAAATTAATCCTGAGTTTTCCGAAATCGCCATCGCTGCACCTGTAGTCATAGGTATCGATAGATTTAAGCACCAACTACTAGCTCAACCGAGGGCAACATTCGGTGGCTACTCAAGGAGAAAAAACATGAAGTCCTCACATCTAGTCAGCATCATCCTCGGTTTTGCTACCATTGGATTATCACTTCCGGCTCACGCCGACCAAGCAGTATCTAATGAAACAGTTCAAACTGCGATCGTCACTGGTAGTAACAACTCAGTCACTCAAAGTAGCAGTAGTACTGTGAGCAATGGTGGGAGCAACGTCAGTAATAATAGCGGCACCTCCATCCGTACTCGTCAAGTTGCTGATGTCGAAGGCAATAACAACACCGTTAACCAATCAAACGAAACCCGTGTCGAGAACGATGCTCGGCATCGTCGTCGGTACCGCTACTAATTAATTAACCGGGCAAGAAAGGTTAGATTCTAGACAACTTCATCCCCTCGCTTGAGTCCTAGCCTAGAAACTCCCGATTCCCAACTTCGTTTAATCAACTGCATCTCTACTCCTTACCCATGAGGTAACTCCCATGTTCAAGCGTCAATTCAGCTTACTGGTGATGGCAACTCTATTGCTATCACCCACTTTAGTTCATGCCAACGAACTTGGTGAAAGCACAAATCTTTCCGTTGGCAATATTCGGCTTCAAACGAATAGTAGTGGTGGCGTGAGTATTCAAACCCCCAATATTAATCTCAATACGGCACCATCCCCAGAAGATCGAGTCCTCCTCAGTCGTACCACACGTCGGCGGATTCGGACACCAATTCGGAGAACAATAATCCGGCGCGGGCGGATTATTTCTTCACCATCCCTAATCCGTCAATCAACGATTATCAGTCAGCCGACGATTATCCGTCAGTCAACGATCGATCCAGCAGATCGATCGATTAATCAAACCTCAACGATTCGTAGCTCCACAGTTCGCACTTCGAGCAATGGTTCCCAGTCTATCAGCGAACAACACAATTCAGTTCAGTGCAGTCCTGGTTCGGGTAGTTCCGTCAGCCAATCTACCCAAACTATCAACGGGCGCACTGTGAGTTCTGAAGTCCGTACTAACTGTCCCTAGTGGCTAGAACTGCGCGATGGCGGTGAAATACATCTTTTTAATAATTACTATTTGTAGAGGCGTTCTGACAGAACGTCTCTACTTTTTTGCGATCCTTTTTAGGGGTAAATATTATGATTTACCCCCCGGATCGCAGCGAATTTCGACAATAAAGCCATCGGGATCGTAACAGTAGACTCCTCTCCCTGTCGGTCTGGTGACAGGTTCTCCGTCAATTTTAATCCCATTCGCGCGCAAAACTGCTACGGCAAAATCGAATAAGTCGGGCGCGATATCAAATGCTAGATGATTGGCACGGGTAAATTGTTGAGCAGGATCTGCGGCGGGAGGTAATAAATCTGGTTCGGCAAATAAATCGAGTACAGTACCATCAGGAGTCCGAAAATTTGCCACTCGCCCCTGTTTAACCAACTCGATTAGGGTAGAAGGTATTTCCTCACCCAACAGTTCATGTAGCCCCAAAACCCGACCATAGAAATGACGGGAGGCTTGCATATCTGCAACATTGAGCGCGATATGATGGACACGACGCAAGTTTCCGGGCGCGAGAGTTGGGATCATGATGGTTTTTAAAAAACAAATGGCTGTAACTCTGATTCCATCATAGATCGTCCATCAGCCGATCGACATCCCTAACCCCCAAAAGGTGGATCGATTCGGTGAAAGCTCCGATTAGTTCGATCGACTATTCTCCGACTCCAATTTATAGTTGAGTCAGTCGCATTGGTAAGTCGTCGCGAGGAGAAACCTTTTATCGTGCGTCAGGTTGTGGCTTTAGCTAAAGTGAAACAAATAACATGAAATATTGGTTGATGAAATCTGAGCCTGATGTCTATGGTATCGCCCATCTAGAAAGCGATCGAGTAACAATTTGGGATGGTGTGAGAAACTATCAAGCACGAAATTTTCTCAAAGCAATGGAAGTTGGCGATCTGGCCTTTTTTTATCACTCGAATACTAATCCGCCTGGAATTGTCGGCTTAATGCAAGTAGTTGCCGCCCAAATAGTCGATCCTTCACAGTTCGATCCTACTAGTGACTATTTTGACCCCAAAGCTACGCTAGCGGCTCCCCGTTGGCATACAGTGAAAGTAGAATTTGTCCGCGCCTTTTCTTCCCAAATCACCCTCGCAACTCTCCGCGAACAATTTACCCCAGAAGATTTACTAGTCGTTAAACAGGGAAATAGACTATCTGTAATCCCCATTCTCGATCGAGTTGCTGAACAATTGCTACTACTAAGCAAATAGTTTCGATCGAGTATCGATTAAAATAGAGATCGATTGACACGGTTGGATGTATGACAACTCAACTCAAGATTAACCGCCAACAGCCAGTAGAAATCACATGGGAACCCCTTCCTACTGGATTTAGGCTAGAGGAAGAACCTGTGGAAAATACCGGACAACCATTAATCGCAGCAGCGTTGAGAGAAAGCCTAGAAATAGCTCAACGCATTCAGCCGCAGATGTTGATTGCCACCAATTTTGCCCTATGTGCGACGGTGAATGGAGAACTAATCATCAAAGCACCCGATTGGTTGTACGTTCCGAGCGTTAGAGAGCAGTTAGCGGATTGTGCACAGCCCACGCGCGAACGAAACAGCTATACCCCCAACCTGGAGGGCGATGTACCGACGATTGTCACGGAATTTCTCTCGGAGACTGAGGGCGGAGAGTACTCAGTCAAACCTACTTATCCCCCTGGTAAATAGTTTTTTTACGAGCAGATATTGCAAGTACCGATTTATGTCATCTTCGAGCCGAAAGCTGGATTGTTGGAATTGTATCGTCTCCACAACGGCAAATACGAATTAGAACAACCAGATGAAAATGGTCGTCATTGGTTGCCAGAAATCGACTTGTATTTAGGCACGTGGACAGGAACTAAAACAGATCGAAATGGCTATTGGCTGCGGTGGTGGAATCAGTCGTCAGGAATCTTGCCCTGGGCGGTAGAACAGATCGAAGCCGAACGCCAACGAGCCGAGCAAGAAGCCCAACGAGCAGATCGAGAACGTGTGGAAAAGGAAAAATTAATCGCCTATCTCCGCGCCAAAGGTCTCGATCCGAACGATATTAGTTGAGTTATCCTATCTGATGAACTCGCACATTTTTAAAACCCGCCCTTGTTAATCTCCTCGGCAATAAACTCACAAGCCCGTGCGGTAATCGCCATCTCCGTCAACGTGGGACTTTGCCAGCCGGAAGATGGCCAGCAGGCTCCGTCGGTGACAAATAAATTCGGCGCATCCCAACATTGATTATGCGGATTCACCACAGAATTAGTGGGATCTGTACCCATTCTCGCCCCGCCGACTTCATGGATATAATAGCCAGGTGGTGCGGAAAATGACATGGTATCCTCCATCTTGCTCACCAAATCGGCAAAAATCGGCACCCGAAACATCTCGGTTAATTTCATCGGCTTACCCCCAGCTAACTCGATCGATGCGTCGATCTGGCTGTGCATGTGTGCTAACATCCGGTGTTCATTATCCGACCAAGCGCAGTCGATATGGGGTACCGGAATCCCCCAAGCATCTACCACATCCGCGCTCAACTGAATCCGATTGTCAAAGCGGGGTAATACTTCACCATGAGCGATCATAAACCCGATCGAGCCATTTCCAACCTTCCGCACCACACTGGGTAAATCAAAACGTTGCACTCCACCCCAGATCCCATAACCGCGCAAAAAATCCTCCTGTTGAGATGCTAAATTGCAGAAGCAGGGAATGAAAAAGCTATCGCAGCCGGACAGCTCGAAGGGTTTGGCGGGTGGTTTCAAGCCAGGGATGAAAAAGAAGGTGGATGTGGAAACATGATCCATTAAAAACCGTCCGAGTAGCCCCGATTTATTGAGTAACCCACCGGGCTGGTATTTCTCGGTAGAGTGGAGCAGAATCCGCACGGACTCAATCGTGGAAGCACATAAGACAACGGTACGTCCAAATACTTGATGGGTTGTCTGATGATTGCGATCGATATATTCAACCCCCGTGGCTTTACGGGTGACTGGATCGAAAATCACATGACTGACCACAGCATCAGATTTCAGCGTAACATTACCCGTGTCGATCGCGGCTTGCAGCGAGGAACCTTGACTAGAAGACGGCGGCCAAGGATCGGAAGCGGTGGATTTATGTAGGGCAAAACCACGGGAAGCAATTAACTTGCGATCGGGCCATTTTGTTTCTACAACTGCTTTGAGATGCAGTTCCCCTGGCGTTAACGGGATCGTCGGCTGATAGTCTCCATCGGGTAATTGCGGCAGCCCATCTCGATCGCCGCGCACCTGAAAGAATCTTTCTAACTTACTATAATAGGGAGCCAAATCTGCATAAGCGATCGGCCAATCTTGTTCGTGTCCATCACGACTAGCCGCTTTAAACTCATAATCAGATAGCCTTAGGGTAATTCCACCCCAAGTCAGACTTTTCCCGCCCACCTGACGACCGCGAATCCACGAGAATGGTCGATCTGCTGGAGTCGTATAGGGATTATCTTGCTCATCGATGAACAAATCGGGGTTAGCTTTCCAGTAACCAGGGTGCATCGATTGATATGACTGTCGCCCAGAAATTGCCAGGTTATAAAACCGCTTTGCCATATCCCGCACCGGATGTCCCAGCTCGGTATGAGGATCGACTGTGCGCCCTGCCTCCAGCACGAGAACTTTCAAACCTCGTTCACCTAGTTCTTTTGCTGCTACGCCTCCATTAGCACCCGATCCGACGACGATCGCATCATAGATCTCAGAAGAAAAATTGGCACTCATTTGGCGATTGACCCCAGTTTAATGAGTTTGCCCCTCGATGTCTGCGTCATTAGCGATAGTTTAAGTTTGTAAGTAGAGCTAGGATTATTATAGGGGTCTGAATCTCCGAAAATCTCATGAGAAGTGTTTACGATCTAGCCGCACGAATCAATTCGACCGCGTCGCGTCCATCGGGATCTTGAAAATAAACCTTAATCTGCTCTTCACGGGCTGTCGGGAGCCGTTTACCCACAAAATCTGGGTGAATTGGTAACTTGCGATGACCGCGATCGATTAATACTGCCAATAAGATATTATTAGGCCTACCATACTCACTGATAGCGTTTAGTGCGGCGCGAATAGTTCGTCCTTCATAAATTACATCATCTACAAGAATGACGATCTTACCATTTATATCCACAGGCATTTCTGTCTTACCTGGCGTTCTAACGGCAATTAAATCGAGATCGTCGCGATAAAATGTGATATCTAGAACCGCAACTGGGACTTTGATTTGTTCCAATACTTCAATCTGTTTGGCTAACATTTGTGCGAAGGGAACACCTTTAGTCTGAATGCCAATTAATACTACTTGGGATAAATCTCGACAACGTTCGTCAACCTCAGAAGCTAAACGCATCACAGTTCGTCGAATGTCATCAGCCGAGAGAATTTCAACGATCGAATTAGACATTTTTAGTGGATAGTGAATAGTGAATAGTTGAGTAATTATTTATCTGAGCTTATTTGATATTGATCGAACTAATACCACGAATAAAACTATAAATAGCCACTAATAATAAGGTTAAGCGAAATAATCGACTGACGATAATATCTGGTAACTTCGGTAAATATCGAGTACCAAATTGTGCGCCGAGTAATCCACCAGTCCCTAAAATTAAGCCTTGACTGTAGGCAACATGGTGATTGATACTATGTCCGATCGTAGCAGAAGCCGCCGTCAGAACCACAACCCCCAAACTATTTTGGATCGCTACCTTAATCGTCTCCCCTAGCAGCATCATTTGTAAAGGCACCATAATCGCCCCACCACCGACTCCGACCAAACCAGCCACTAAACCAGCGAGAATGCCCGTGAGGATGCTGGAGAAGAGTTTATTTTTGGTGGTTGCTACGCCGGACTGAAAGTCAATTAATCGCTGCTTTAAATCCACTAAGTAGATATTCGTCAGCATCAATGCACCAAAGCCAAATAACAACCAAGCTGCGGGAATCGATGGTGCCAAAGCCGCACCAACTTGGGCTGCGAGGACGGCTGGTAAACCGAGCGAGCCAATTCTCCCCCAGTCTAGATAGCCCATCCGCCAGTTTTGAATACTCCCAGACACTGATGTGAGTAAAATTGCCAAGCTACTAGTCCCAATCGCATTAATCGGTGTAAATCCCACAGCCACCATTAGCGGTACCAATACCGAGCCACCACCAATCCCCAGCGTCCCCGCCAATATGCCAGATACTAGCCCACCCAATAGTAATACAGTCAAATCCCCAGGCACACCAATTCCCCATTACGTTGCGGAATATTAAGCTTATCTCGATCGCGGTGGCAACTGTTAGGCTTTTTGCCTAATCTGGATAGAAGGTTAAAGTTAATTTTCCACTGGTGAGAAATCAAAGCCTTTGACTATCCCCTATCCCCTCATCCCTATCCCCTAATTTCATGGCATATCAGTGGTTCAAATCTTTTCACATCGTTGGCTTCACCGTTTGGTTTGCAGGTTTATTCTATCTAGTGCGACTATTTATTTACCATGTTGAGGCAAATGAAAAGCCCGAACCTGCGAGAAGTATTCTCAAAGAGCAGTACCAGATCATGGAAAAGCGGCTCTATAGCATTATTACCACACCAGGAATGTTAGTAACACTGGCGATGGCGATCGGGATTATTTCAACCGAGCCAGACATTATTCATCAACGTTGGTTGCATATTAAAATAGGTTTAGTCGTTCTATTAATTGGTTATCACCACTACTGCAAGGGTTTGATGAAAAAACTTGCAGTAGATGAGTGTAAATGGAGCAGTCAACAGTTACGCGCGCTGAATGAACTACCTACATTATTTCTAGTTGCGATCGTCTTATTAGCCATCTTCAAAAATAGTCTGCCCACAGATATCACTGGTTATGTCATCGTCGGATTAGTCGTACTAATGGCCGCAACAATTCAACTCTATGCTCGGAAGCGACGACTAGACGCTGAAAAATTGTCAACCAACCAAGCTTCAACTTCTGAAATAAGTGCATAACCGCAGATCGAGTTGTTACATATATGCAAATCAGCTTGACATTTATCAGCATCATTGCACTATTTAGTGCGATGATCGCGCTGGCTGCTATTCCCAGTATTAGTGTATTGACTGTTGCCACAAGATCGGCAACATCTGGATTCATTTACGGTCTTTTTACCACCATCGGCATAGTTGTTGGAGATATTTTTTTCATCATCATTGCTATTTGGGGCTTGTCATTTCTCGTCGGAGCGATGGGAAATTTATTCATCCTCATTAAATATTTGGGCGGTGTTTATCTCATCTGGCTGGGAGTAGGCATCTGCAAGTCAAAATCATCAGACATAGTGACAGAAGATGCGATCTCATCTTCTTTGTTTTCTAGCTTTTTGACTGGACTGTCGATTACATTGGCAGACCAAAAGGCGACTTTGTTTTATCTTGGTTTTTTCCCAGCTTTTCTCGATCTTACTAAAATATCTTATTTGGATACTGGTATTATTATTGGCATTACAATTCTGGCTGTAGGTGGAGTAAAATTAGGTTACGCCTTTATGGCCGATCGAGCTAAATTCTTAATTAGTTCTCAAGTCAATAAAGTAATAAATATGATGGCTGGCAGTGTCATGATTGCTGTTGGCATATTTTTATTTCTCAAGCCAAATTAAATCTGATAAAATAGCTTGAGACAGTATTTATCCCAATCGATCGAAGTTTCAACAAATATGATAAAATAGCTTGAGACAGTATTTATCCCAATCGATCGAAGTTTCAACAAATATGAATAGACCGATAGGCATCGATCTGTTTGCTGGGGTTGGAGGGATGTCTCTGGGTTTCGAGCAGGCTGGTTTTGATATCGTCGCAGCAGTAGAAATCGATCCGATTCATTGTGCGACTCATGAGTATAACTTTCCAGATACGACGACGATTTGCGCCAGTGTGATTGACTTAACAGGCGATGAAATACGCAATCGAGCCAAATTAGGGAATAGAGATATCGACGTTGTATTTGGGGGTGCCCCCTGTCAAGGTTTTTCTCTGATGGGTAAACGAGTTTTTGACGATCCACGTAATCAATTAGTATTTCACTACGTCCGTCTTGTCAAAGAGTTAAACCCAAAATACTGTGTCTTTGAAAATGTTAAAGGTTTAACCCTGGGTAAACATGCTCAATTTCTAGATGAACTAATTGCGGCGTTGGGAGAAGCTGGATATGATGTTCTGACACCATATCAAGTGTTAAATGCTGCCGACTATGGTGTGCCGCAGGATCGGCGGCGATTATTTTTAGTTGGTACACGTAAGGGATTAAAATCGCCCCAGTATCCAGCACCCCATCGAGATAAAGTTACTGTTTGGGACGCAATCGGCGATTTACCCGATGCGGATCTGTTTGATACCCTGTGGAACACGGATGTGGTAGCAGTCAAATGGGAGACAACTAGCTGTTATGCCAACAGATTGAGAGGTTTCGATCCCGATCCCGATGATTATAGCTACCCGCGCAATTTTATACCCGACAGGCTAACTGGTAGTTTGCGTACCGATCATACCCCCTCCTCTCGCCGTCGATTTAAAGCCACACCGCAGGGGAAAACGGAGCCGATTAGCCGATTTCGCCGACTGGAACCTAGCGGTGTTTGTAATACCCTGCGGGCTGGTACCGATAGTGCCAGAGGCGCACATACGTCACCCCGCCCAATTCATCCCTGTTTCGCCAGAGTCATCACCGTGCGGGAAGCGGCACGGCTACATTCTTATCCAGACTGGTTCCGTCTTCATACAACCAAATGGCATGGTTGTCGCCAAATTGGTAATAGCGTACCGCCGCTACTAGCGAGAGCGGTAGCGCGAGAAATTTTACAAGTACAAGAAATCGATCCATCTAAACCCACAAAAGTCCTCGATCTTGGTGAGGATCGTTTGTTATCTTTAGATATGGGTAATGCGGCAAAATATTTTCAAGTACCGCGCGATACAATCGCGCAGAGATCGCGCAAGATATCTGAATAGATTAGATCCTTGAAGCCGGCGGGGGTATTGCTAATAACTAGAAAAATAAAATTGAGTAAATTGTGACTAAACCAACTTATACATCTACCGATATTCAAGCAATCTTTAATCGAATTGCCCCAGTCTACGATCGATTGAATAACGATCTGAGTTTGGGTATTCATTGGGTTTGGAAACAAATGACCGTAGCCTGGAGTGGAGCTAAATCTGGCGATACTTGCTTGGATCTGTGCTGTGGTAGTGGCGATATTACTCAATTGTTAGCTAAACAAGTTGGAATTACAGGTACAGTCATTGGGGCTGATTTTGCTCCCGCGCAACTAGAAAATGCCGCAGCCCGAATTGCTAATATTTATCCACCGTTAAGTCAAATTAATTGGGTAGAAGCTGATGCACTCAATTTGCCATTTACCGACAACTATTTTGATGCCGCGACAATGGGTTATGGTTTACGCAATGTCACAGATATCCCTCGCTGTTTGCAAGAATTACATCGAGTTCTGAAACCAGCTACTAAAGTGGCAATTCTCGATTTTCATCGGCCTCAGAGTCAGTTAGTTCGTCGCTTTCAACAATGGTATCTAGATGCGATTGTTGTCCCCAAAGCAACCCAATTGGGGATGATGGATGAGTACGCCTATTTAAACCCTAGTTTAGACCGTTTTCCCGCCGGACAGGAGCAGGTTAAGTTAGGTTTAGAGGCTGGATTTAGTAAAGCGGTTCATTACCCGATCGCGGCTGGTATGATGGGTGTATTAGTATTAATTAAGTAGACCTGGGGTAGCGAAATTTCCCTCGAAAAATAATTTTCCGCTATCATGACCTATGGGGCAACATCAAAATGTCTCATTAATTTTCCCCAGGCACTTAGCAGCGAAATGCAGCAGTATTCTCCACTCACAATTGTTTTTTATCTCATGGGACCGATGCTGATTATTGTCAGCCATATCGGATCGCTGCTAGTAATCATGACTGGCTTATCGTGGGGATCTGTCCTCTGGATAGTATTTTTATATCTGATCCGGATGTTGGCAACGACGGGCATTTATCATCGACTCCTGACCCACAAAAGCTATCAGGCTCCGGCATGGGTGTTATGGATTGGCAGTGTTGTTGGGGCATCAGCAGGGCAGATGGGGCCAAATTGGTGGAAAGCGCATCATTTAGCCCATCATCAACATGCCGATCGAGATCTCGATCCCCATTCCCCTTATACTCCAGCTCAGGGGCTAAAAGGATTTTATTGGTCGCAGGCGGGTTGGCTATTATCCTCACGGTTCTTTCCCGCCAAGCTGCCGCTTGATGTTGAGAGCGATCTCGTATTAAAAACGATCGACAGGCTCCACTTCGTCCCCGTGCTGGCACTAGCGGCGGTTTCTTATTACATGGGTGGGCTGGAATATCTGGGTGCTTTTTGCCTCAGCACTACCTTACTGTTTCATGGCGTGCAAACCGTTAACTCCCTCAGCCATCTAATGGGTGAGCAACCGTTTGCCACAGATGACCATAGTCGCAACAATTGGTTTGTGGCACTGATAACTCTGGGTGAAGGCTGGCATAATCTCCATCATGCTTTTTCCTCATCTAGTCGGCATGGAATTACCCTGCGCGCTGGACGAGTTGTATATCTTCCCGATCCCACATTTAGCTTCATAAAAATGCTGGAGTTCCTGAAGTTAGCCTCCAAGCTCCGAGTTCCTGGTGAAACAGCTTTGCTGGCACGGGCAAAAAACCGCAACCTACAACAATCATCAAATATACCCGCAATCCTTGAAACATCCTTAAAATCTTAACTATTTAAAAGTCAAGAGATTGATATAATAAAATACATATTACAGATCGATAGTTGAGCGAGAAATATTGCTAACCGATTGTTACCCCCTAGCTTGTGATTGGGTAGATGTCGATGTAAGAGCGGTTAGCTGAGTAGTCCTCTAAGCACCGGAGAAACTAAAAATGACTTCTAGAAATGTATTTCCAGCATTGGATAAACATGTCCCGATCGGGTCTTTCAGAGCCATATCACCCACGATCGGGACGTATTTATCCAATGCTGGAAATACATTTCTAGAAGTCATTTTTAGTTGCTCCGGTGCTTAGAGGACTACTCAGCTAACCGCTCTTACATCGACATCT
>JANPJH010000235.1:0-15039 GCA_031425415.1 Chamaesiphon sp. VAR_61_metabat_425
ACCTTCTTGCCGACCCTCTTGCAAAATATCTTGATAAATTACCGATTCTCGCATGGTTTCACCTCGAAAAAATTGCTGAATTAACTGTTTCTCAAACTTCAAACCTGCCAATAGCTGAACTCTAGTAACAATCTCTTGTCGCCGCGCCCGTGATTCTATCATACTCACTTGTTGAGCGACTCGGCTTAACAGTTGTTCTGGTCGATCGCCAGCGGCTAAAATCGCCAGGGGTAAGAGTGCTTCATCTGCCAGGAAGATTTCTGGATCTTGCTCCCACATACAGAGTACTCGGTAAACATGTCGAGTATTTTCTAAATTAAGCTCTGTTTCAATTTCAGTTCCAGCGGTCGGTGGTTTTAATAAGATTAAAACTTGAGTCACAGGTAATCGGTAGCGGCGGTGTAATCGCACCCAGTAGTCTAGCATTCGCAACGGCAAGGGTGGATCGCTAATCAAACTTACCTGAAATTCTAGGTGCAGTACTCGTTCTGAAGTGCCTAAGAACGTTACTGAATCAGCCCGAATTGGTTCGATACTCAATTCGGTTTTGAGTACTTCAATCCGGCTGGGGACTTCGCCGAGAAGCCATGTAGCAAATCGATCGGGATATGTCTCGGCTAGCAACTTACATAGATTATCGTATGCCACGGAGCCAGATTAGTGTAATGTCTTTGTAATTATGCCACAAGAAGCCGATTGACCACTCAAGAATCTGTCACATCAGATCGATCGTCACCCTCACCCCCGATTTAATCTAGAGATATAGTAAATACTAAATCTTGCAGCAGCGCAGGGTTAAGTGGTGAAAACTTTGTGTGAGTATTAAAAAAAATGACAACTTCAAGATTCGAGCATTATCCTTATCCATTAACCGATCGAGAACGGCAAAATCTCAGCAAAACGATCGATTATACTCAAATTAGTTCCATTCCCGAAATTTGGGCGATCGTGGCGGCAAAATGTGGGGCAGTAGTCGCCCTCAAATCACCTCATGCCAAACCCGCGATCTCCCTTACTTATCAAGAATTAGCGACCCAGATTAAACTATTTGCGGCTGGATTGCAAGCCTCAGGCGTTCAGGCCCACACAGGTGTAGCTCTATTTGCTGATAATAGTCCCCGCTGGTTGATTGCCGATCAAGGCACCATGTTGGCTGGTGCATTTAATGCGGTACGGAGTTCCCAAGCCGAAACCCAAGAGTTACTCGCTATTTTAGATAATAGCGGTGCTAAAACGTTAGTAGTTGAAGATCTCAAGACCTTACAACGATTGATTGCAAATATTGCCGATCGACAAATTGACTTAATTATCCTCCTATCTGACGAATCCAGCGATCTAGAAACGCCGATCGAAATCGTTAATTTTACCGACATCATCACCCTGGGTGCCAATCATTCATTCACCCCAGTAGCTTTAAATAAATCAGATTTAGCGACATTAATTTACACATCCGGTACTTCAGGGAATCCCAAAGGAGTGATGCTATCCCATGCTAATTTACTCCATCAGGTGAACACCTGTGGGACAGTCATTCCTGCTCAACCTGGAATGCGGGTCTTGAGTATCCTCCCATCATGGCATTGTTATGAAAGATCTTGTGAATACTATCTGCTCTCCCAAGGGTGTACGCAGATCTACACCAATATTCGCTATTTCAAGCAGGATTTGAAAGAATACCAGCCTGAATGTATGGTGGCAGTTCCCCGCCTGTGGGAATCGATTTATGAGGGGATTCAGAAGCAATTTAGAGAACAGTCCCCACGCCAGCAAAAGCTGGTAGATACGCTATTGAATTTGAGTCAGCAATACATTACCGCGCGGCGAATCGTTCAAGGCTTGAGTTTAGAGTGTCTTCAACCCAGCCTGAGTCAGCGATTGAAGGCTCAACTACAGATGACAATGTTGGCACCGATTCATGCGATCGCTGACAAGCTAGTCTATACCAAAATTCGCGCCGCAACTGGCGGCAAGATCGACAAAATCATCAGCGGTGGCGGTTCTCTCGCCAAACATCTAGATCTGTTTTTTGAAATTGTCGGAATTGAGATTTTAGTCGGTTATGGTTTAACCGAAACTGCGCCGATTACCAATGTCCGTCGTCCCTGGCGCAATCTCCGCCTTTCTTCAGGGCAACCACTACCGGGCACAGAAATTCGCATCGTCGATGTGGAAACCCGTCAGCCGCTTCCCACCGGACACAAGGGACTAGTAATGATTCGCGGTCCTCAAGTGATGCAGGGTTATTATCGCAATCCGGAAGCAACCGCAAAAGCGATCGATCCTGACGGCTGGTTTAATAGTGGCGATTTGGGGATGTTGACCGCTCAAAACGACTTGACGATCACTGGAAGGGCTAAAGATACCATCGTTTTGAGTAATGGCGAAAATATCGAACCCCAACCGATCGAAGATGCCTGTCTCCGCAGTAAATATATCAGTCAAATTGTCCTCGTCGGACAAGACCAAAAAACTTTGGGCGCAATTATTGTCCCCGATCTTGAAGCTCTGAAACAATGGGCACTCGATCGACAACTACGGCTGAACCTAGCCACAGATCCAGAGCCAGGAGAGGCTAATTTACCATCGATCGAGCCAGACAATACTCAAATTATCGACCTATTCCGCGACGAACTGACCAGAGAAGTCAAAAACCGCCCCGGCTATCGCGCCGACGATCGCATTGCCGTGTTCAAGCTAGTTTTAGAGCCATTCTCGATCGAAAATGGACTCCTCACCCAAACCCTCAAAATTCGTCGTCCAGTAGTGATGGATCGGTATCACGCTATGATTAACGAGATGTTTGGTTAGGGGTTAGGTGTTAGGGTTAGGTATTAGAACACTGGCTTTTTCTAGAGCCTAAAGCCTAAAGCCCAAAGCCCTAACCCCTACCCTCTACCAAAGTTAAACTACTTCATCATCATGGATTTACCAGAATCGCAGCTACTACTCAAACGGGTAATTAATATCAAAGCAGTAGTTACCCAACGCTGGAAAGAAGAAACTCAAACCCTACTGCAAACACAAATTAGCGAACTTGATGGACAACTTCAACAACTAGAAATCCAAGGACAAAGAGCAGTTGCTGAAATCCAAAAGCAAAATCTTCAACCACCTGGACCTCAAGTAATTCAACAGATTGAAAGCATCCAAGTGCAAGTCAATCAGCAGAAGAGCGAACTGCTAGAACAAAAAAACATGGCTCTTCAACAACTGCAACAAGTTCAATTTCTCGAACTCAATCAAGAAGTCAATCAAGGTCAAGTAGAAGGCTACTTTGGAGCTAAACTTGGTGATAACCTAATTGCCAAAATGAACGTCGAAATTCTCCTGCATGATGGTGTTGTGATGGAAATTAGAGGGACTATTTAGGATTGGTTGGGATGGGGGAGTCCTCCCTTATCCCCTATCCCCTATCCCCTCGCTTAAGCTAAGATGGAAAGTCGCAAGCTAAACCGAACTGTTTGATTCGAGAAGATCCCCATGGCAATACGCGAAGTTTTCATGCCTGCTCTAAGTTCCACCATGACTGAAGGCAAGATTGTCTCCTGGCAAAAATCGCCAGGGGATAAAGTCGAAAAAGGCGAAATTGTTGTCGTGGTGGAATCCGACAAGGCAGATATGGATGTTGAAACCTTTTATGGTGGATTCATCGCGACGATTCTCGTACCAGCAGGCGAATCTGCAACCGTCGGATCGGCAATTGCTCTAGTCGCTGAAACCGAAGCCGAAATCGAGACTGCTAAACAACAAGGACAGGGTAAATCTCAGTCTGCAACAATTTCCACTGCGGCACCTGCGGCAACTCCAGCTGCGACAGAGCTAGCTCCTGTAACCGCTGCACCTGCTACCCTAAGAAGCGATCGACCGGTAGTATCCCCGCGCGCCAGGAAACTCGCCAAAGAATATGGCGTGAGTGTGGAAACACTCAATGGTACTGGACCCAACGGCAGAATCACAGCGGAAGATGTTAGCACTGCGGCAGGTAAAGCTCCCGTAGTAGCTGCGGCACCAGTAGCCTCAGTCACCCCAGTCATTGCCGTCCCAGTTGTCACACCACCCCCCCCAGTCTCCAGCACTCCAGCGCATGTGCCTTCAGCCCAAGTAGTGCCGTTCAATACACTCCAGTCGGCTGTCAACCGGAACATGGTCGCGAGTTTGTCAATTCCAACCTTCCGCGTTGGCTATACGATCGAAACCAACAATCTCGATAGTCTCTACAAACAGGTTAAATCCAAGGGTGTCACCATGACAGCACTGCTGGCTAAAGCTGTTGCCATCACCCTCGCTAAACACCCCACAGTCAACGCCAGCTACTCTGATGCGGGAGTAAGTCACCCCGGCACAATAAACATCGCTGTAGCGGTAGCAATGCCCGATGGTGGTTTAATTACCCCCGTGCTCCAGAATGCTGATAAATTGGATCTCTACTCCCTCTCACGGATGTGGAAAGATTTAGTCGATCGAGCGCGGATCAAGCAATTGCAGCCCCAGGAATACAGCTCTGGCACCTTTACCATCTCCAACCTCGGAATGCTCGGTGTCGATCGATTTGATGCCATTCTACCCCCAGGTACAGGTGCGATCCTCGCCGTCGGTGCATCCAAGCTCAACGTCATTGCTACCGAAGATGGTTCGATCGCGATGCGTCGTCAAATGCAGGTTAATATGACTGCCGACCACCGGATTATCTACGGTGCTGATGCTGCTAACTTCCTCAAAGATCTGGCGATTTTACTTCAAACCAACGCCCAATCTCTAACCCTCTAGTCTTAGTTCGGTTCGATCGCAAAAGCCCTCACCAAAACTGCTGGGGGCTTTTTCATAAATTAATTATGGCATTAAGTATCAGTGGCTAGAAATAGATGCTTATAAGAGCTGGAGTAGCCTAGTCAATGCTGTGGAAAATATTCTCATCAAATTTGGTAGCGAATATATAATTAATTTTGTCTAAGTACTTAACTGAAGATACAGGGGAGTAGAAGCATTCATGGGAATGTAAGCTAGAGCGTTCATAACTTTAGCTTCTCATGTTTTCTACTCTTTTCTCCTCCCTGTCTGCTTTTGAGCTATTTGTGTCAGGCAGTCAGGGTATCGCCTATATTCTCAACCCTAACCCCCTATTCACCTGTTTTCCGCTTAGTAGTGGGAGGTGTTGTCGATTGAGTTGTGGTTGATTTGCGTTTGGGAGTCGCCGGAGTTACTGCGGTAGTGTTCGGTTTTTTCGGCTTAATCTTAGGTGTGGAATCTTCTGTTGTCGCAGTAACTTTCTTGGGTTTAGTCTTGGCTGGGGTTGTTCCTTCTGCTGTCGTTGTCCCTGGCAACGGTTGGACAACTTCAATTCTTTCTTGATAGATGACTTTGCTATCTTTACTGATAATTAATTTATTCGCCGCGATCGTATAATTAGTGTCACCATTATCCGCCGAAAATCTCGTGCGATCGAAATAGCGGAGTCGGAGGGTAATTCCTTCAGAACCGTCTTTGGAATGTCCGACATAGTGAGTTGGCGTTTTGCCACCACAGATGTACATTAGATAGTGCTTAGAAGTAGCTCGATAGAGAATTTTGGTATTATCAGGACAGATTAAACTATTGTCGCTGCTGACTTCAGGGCTAATTCGGGCAGTTTTGCTTGGTGTGGTAGCAATTGGGGTAGCTTTTGGAAGATTAGGATCGATGACAATCAAGTTCCGGAATTTAGCAGTTGCATTCATCCCACCACCGAGGGGAATTTGTAACAGCGCAATTTTAGTCACACTAGTGGGAATTTTGCCAAAGATAAAACTAGCCTTAAACGGTACGTTCTCAACTAGTTCGGTTTTAATTGAATTGTTTTCACTATTGCGATTAGCTAGCCTTAGACTACTGGGGTAATATTCATTACCTTCAGTATCAATTAGCTTAATATTATTCCCATTGAGATCGATCTGCCGATCGCTATTTTTACTGGTTAAGACAGCTTGACAAATTAGATCTTTTAACTTTCGGGTACAGTCTTGAATGACAACTCTAATTTTGTCATTTTCATAAACAGTCGGCGTAGTTTGATTTACACCACTTGATGTTTGGGCAGCCACTTGATGTGGATAGATCCAGGTACTAACGGTACCCAGTAAGCCAATTAAGCCGAGCGATCTATTGGTCATAGTACTATTTAGATACACACTGATTTAACACCCATTCGCGCCGTATTGTATCACGATCTTCAATCGAGGTGGCAAGCTTTGATGCGGTGCATTTTGTGAAGCACGCCGCTACATCACTGGGTAATATGTTCTACCCACTAATATATGAATAGCCCACAGGTTTACTCCCACGGGCTAAATAATTCATAATTAAATAGAGATAAGCTTCAGCTAAATTGTTCCACAAACTGGTTGACATCTTCGATAATCCGCGTCAATTCGGCTTCACTACTAAACCGAATTCGATCGTCGCGGAGCGTAATTAATACCTTAGCAACAAAGGGATTTGCCCAGATATTTGGGTTGCAGAAGACTTCTAAGAACACTTCTCCTGTATACTGATACTCGATCGGTTTGTGCTGCTTGGGTTTATTACCTGCACCTCCAGCTATTTCCGCTGTCTTGGCTTTAAGCACTTGGACGATTTCGTTGAGTTTTGTCTGTAATTCCCGCGCTGCTGTGGGGGTAAAACCACAGGATATCGAACCGCTAGCTAAATTAAATACTAATTGTGATGACACGATTTGATGAGGATAAATAGTTATTTACCCTTTCATGCTAGCAGGAGTTGACTGCCAGAAAGCTGTGGTGGCAACTCCTGCTAGCACAGTCTTGCTAATGTTAGATTTTCGATCTTAAGAACAATAAGGAGTGACATCTACGCCACACTCATCAGCGAGATAGCACAGAGAGCGAAAGCGTAAACTGACTGTTTCTTCATACAGTGGATTCAGTTTACACAGAGGTGGGATATGGAGGATTTTGCGCTCGAATAGCACAATATCTCGCTCGAAGGGACATTGAGAGGGGATCAGCCGACACAGAAAGTGAGCTAATTTAGGACTATGAATTTCTAAACCGTCGAGCCAAGCTCTGACTGGGGACAAGATATCGACAGTGTTGCGACTCTTAATTCTTAATTCCACGTTTTCTCACTGGTAGTTGTCTAAGTTTAGGTGCTGGGCACCTAAGTTGAGTTTCGGTACTAGATTGATTGACCTCAGCCGATCGAGAACAGTTCCTACGGTAAATACGACCGCAACCGTAACCGATCGACACAAGCATATTCGACCGACTCATCCGAGCGAATGATTTGTTTTACTTAACACTCTCATTCACTCTACTTATGTATTTTACTTCAACTTCCCAGAATTGGACTGTTTAATCGGTTACATATTAAAAAAATATTAAGAAAATTTCGATGCTCCAAAAGAGAGACTCCGCCACTGACTATCGGCAAGAGGCTGTCGCTTTAGTATGGCGTACCGTCTTTGTGAGTAAACTGCCACCTATTTTCTACAAGCACAGCCTGAAGATCCTCATCGGGATAGGTACCTTCGTCTCCTGGGGTTCGATCTCCGATTTCCAGATATACGACTTCCTCCAATGTCTCGTTGATTAGATTATGTCCGTTTTGGATACCCGCCTTGAAGCCGGCACACATTCCAGGGGAGAGTTTAGTTTTACCTTCATTAGTTTGCAGGGTGGGTTGCCCCTGCAAGATGTAAATGAACTCGTCTTGTTTGGAGTGACTATGCCGGAGGGCAGAAATTGCGTTTGGAGCTAGTCGGGTGAGGTTGACACCGAAGTTAGTCAGACAAAACAGATCCCCTAATGGATGTTTCTGCCTACCCGTCATCCGGGAGGCAAAAGGCTCAGGATAATTTGACGACTGAGTTCGTGCAGGTGCCTCTGCCGCATTGATAGAGATTAGATTTTTTGGTATTGTCATGAAATATCAAACCGCATTTTTCCGATACCATTCGATCGTATTTTTCAGACCTGTCTCAATATCAACTTGGGCGGTAAATCCAAAAAACTCTTCGGCTTTTTGAGTATCTAAGCAGCGACGAGGTTGACCGTTAGGTTTGTCAGTTTGCCAAACTAATTCGCCTTGATAATCCATCAGTTTACAGATTAACGTAATCAGATCTTTAATCGTAATTTCATAATTAGTCCCTAAATTAACTGGATCTGCACCATCATAGCTAGTGGTTGCGATCGCAATGCCCCTTGCAGCATCATCAACATAGATAAACTCGCGGCTAGGACTGCCATCTCCCCAGACTGGAATCTCTTTATCTCCAGCGACTTGAGCTTCATGTACCTTCCTGATTAATGCTGGAATTACGTGAGAACTTTCTGGCTTGAAATTGTCCGCAGGGCCATATAAATTTACGGGTAATAGATAGATTCCATTAAATCCATACTGCTGGCGATAAGATTGTAGTTGCACTAATAAAGCCTTTTTGGCAACACCATAAGGTGCATTAGTTTCTTCTGGATAACCATTCCAGAGATCTTCTTCTTTAAATGGTACGGGTGTGAATTTAGGGTAAGCACAAATCGTGCCTACACAGACAAATTTCCCGACTCCAGCTTGATAAGCAGCATGGATGAGTTGAGTACCCATCATCAGATTATCGTAGAATAATTCCGCAGGTTTGAGTTGATTTAAACCAATCCCGCCAACGTGAGCGGCGAGGTGAACGATGACATCTTGGTTCTTGACGGCTTGATGACAATTTTCGAGTACCCGCAAGTCACAATCTTGCGATCGAGGTACGGTAATATGAGCTGGATTAGCACCTTGAGCGCAGAGTTGGGCAATCACTTGCTGTCCGAGAAAACCCGCACCGCCAGTCACTAGGATGCGTTTGGTAGATAGATCTAATTTGGTCATGGGATATGGGGGGTATTTTAAGCGATCGAGATCGTTAGGATCTAAATATTTATAAGATTAGTAGTAGAGTGGGAATTGTCTTGATTCGCTCAATCTAGGTTACAGACATATTGATGGGATTATGAATAATCTCATATTAATAAGGTGGGGAGTCCCCACCCTACTCACTGTCAACTGTCAATTAGTCGTGCATTGTTGCCATCGCTTGACGGACGATCGCGATATCCGGTAATGTTTCCTCACCCGCGTAATTAGGCGATTTTAAACCGAGTGCGTGGAGGTCGGTATCGACCATCAGATGGACTAATTCAGTAAAGGTGACAGAGGGTTTCCAGCCGAGTTTGGTCTTCGCTTTGGTAGGGTCGCCAATTAGCAATTCTACTTCAGCAGGACGTAAATAGCGGGGGTCAAATTCGACGTAATCTTTCCAATTTAGGTTGACATACTCGAAGGCGACGGTGAGAAATTCATGGATGGCGTGAGTTTCCCCTGTGGCAATTACATAGTCATCGGGTTCATCCTGCTGGAGCATCGACCACATG
The DNA here is from genome assembly GCA_031425415.1 of Chamaesiphon sp. VAR_61_metabat_425. Lineage (GTDB taxonomy): Bacteria > Cyanobacteriota > Cyanobacteriia > Cyanobacteriales > Chamaesiphonaceae > Chamaesiphon. The sequence continues at coordinate 9,411 of JANPJH010000235.1, forward strand.
GCAACGACATAATCTTTCGCATAGCCCCAATCCCGTTTAGATTCGAGATTACCTAAAAAGAGTTTATCCTGTTGCTTCGCCATAATACGGGCGATCGCGCGGGTGATTTTGCGGGTAACAAAGGTTTCACCACGGCGCGGGGATTCATGATTGAATAAAATTCCGTTGCAGCCGAAGATATTGTAGGATTCGCGGTAGTTGATCGTTTGCCAGTGGGCGAATAATTTACCACAAGCGTATGGACTGCGGGGGTAGAAAGGAGTAGTTTCCGATTGTGGGACTTCTTGAACTAAGCCGTACATCTCGGAAGAACCCGCTTGATAGTAGCGGACTTGAAGTTTCGTCCGCTGTTCGTAGTCGCGGATAGCTTCGAGAATTCGGAGAGCACCCATCGCTACGGTATCGACGGTATATTCCGGTGCATCGAAGCTGACACGGACGTGGGACTGAGCACCCAGGTTATAGATTTCGTGAGGTTTGGTGAGTTCTAATAAACGGCGGATAGTTACGCCATCGGCTAAGTCACCATAGTGGAGAAATAATTTCGCCCCAGGTGTATGGGGATCTTGATACAAATGTTCGATTCGATCGGTGTTGAAGGTCGAAGTCCGGCGGATAATGCCATGAACTTCATATCCTTTAGATAGCAGAAGTTCGGCTAGGTAGGAGCCGTCTTGTCCGGTGATGCCCGTGATTAATGCGCGTTTTGTTTCTGTCATTGGTCAATCTTACTACTAGCCGATTCGCTACTTAACAGCAATTGGTTACTATTTACTCAGCTATTCACGTAACTGTCAAATTGCTTGGGTTAAAGTATCCCACTTATTGTGCCCAATAACTGTAAATTGATTCAGTATGCTCCGTTGTTTTTGGGCATTATCATCACTACTACGGTTCTGAGAACGATGTAGAGATCTAACCAAAAATTACGCCGTTTGACGTAATTGACATCAATGCGAATCCGTTGGGCATAGGGAATGTCATTACGACCGGAAACCTGCCATAACCCAGTGATACCAGGTCGAATTGTCAAGACTCGATCGATCGCGGTACCATAGCGTTCGATCTCTTCAGGTACCAATGGGCGCGGCCCGACGACACTCATTTCGCCCTTGAGGACGTTGAAAAACTGGGGGAATTCATCGAGACTAGTTGTGCGGAGGAATTTACCAATCTTGGTGATGCGGGGGTCTTCCTTAAGCTTAAAATTTTCCGCAAATTCCTGCCGGAGATCTGCCGATCGTGCCATCATTTCATCTAGCACTCGATCGGCATCAGGGATCATCGTCCGAAACTTAATACAGCCAAAGTGTTGATGATTTTTCCCGACCCGCTCTTGGATGTAAAAAATCGACCCCGATGAAGTACAAGCGATCGCCCCGGCCAAAATTAGGTAAATGGGCGCGCAGAAAAATAGTACTGCCAGCGAAAAGACAATATCAAACAACCGCTTCGCGATATCGCTACGCCTAGACTGCACTAGTCGCCGTTTGGCTAGCAGCCTGACTGTGTTGTTTTCATCCTCAGGCTGGCTATTTGCGGTTGTCTTAATCCTCAATTTCACTCTCTCACCAATATTACCCAGATTACCCAGACAAGACCAGTCTCATCTGCTCTTCAGCGACACTTTTAAGTCAGCTAGACTTCACCATGTTGGATGTGAGCTGTCGATTTCCACTTGTCATAGTAGCGATCGAGTAAACTCAGGTATTGCGATCGAAATACTGAAGCACTAAAGCCTTCAGCATGAGCGCGGATTTGTTCGGCTTGAAACTGCTGGTGATAAGTTTCAAACGTGGAAACAGCGGCCAGGATGGCTGCTGTAGTCTGAGTGGCAAACAGGATACCTGTGCCCGTATCGGGGTGAGTGCGGATGTCCAAAACGGTTTCAGCAGCCCCGCCAACACCATAGGCGATAATTGGGGTACCACACGCTTGAGCTTCTACCAACACAATACCAAAATCCTCGCAAGCTGCATAGACAAATGCTCTAGCACGAGCTAAATAATCTTGGACGACGGCGTTGGATTGATAGCCTAAAATTCTGACGTTGGGCTTGGCAATTTGTTGCAACTTTTGTAATTCTGCTCCCGTACCGATGACGACTAGGTTTTTACCGTTGTGATTAAATGCTTCCACGATTGGCGCAACTTGTTTGTAACCTACGAGACGGCACACCGTCAAATAAAAATCTTCTTTGTCAGCATTACAGGTAAATCTGTCGATATTGACAGGAGGATAGATCACCTCTGCTTGCCGACGGTAACATCGCCAAATCCGCTGGGCGGTAAATTGGGAGTTAGCAATAAAATAATCAACCCGATTTGCCGAGATGACATCCCACTGTCGCAATTGATGTAAAAGATATCGCGTGAGAATACCCGGTACGCCTCGTCCAACTCGGCTTTGGTGTAAATAGTCAAAAGTCAAATCCCAGGCATAGCGCATGGGCGCATGGCAGTAGCACAGATGCAATTGTTGGGGGGTCGTTATCACACCTTTGGCGACGGCATGGGCTGAGGATAGAATGACATCATAATGCCGTAAATCTAACTGCTCGATCGCGATCGGCATTAAGGGTAAATAGTTCTGTACCTTGCCATTTGCGCCTGGAAAATGTTGCAAGAAAGTCGTCCCAATTTGTCGTCCATAAAGATAGCTATCGGGATTAGTCGATTCAAAATCCACCAACGCATAAACATCGGCATCGACACATTTCAAGATCTCTCGCACTACCAATTCTGACCCCCCCGTCGCCCTTGGGGTCAGCCATTCATGTACTAGCGCGTAGCTGAGATCTGACATAATTTCTTGAATTAGGCAGTTACTATAGTTTGTCTAGTTTAATCTATCGAGTCTCCTTCTGAGAGGCTCGCGGGAATGAACCACTGCCCATTAGTTTAGAGTTATAGTGCATATAATAGTTCGACCCAATCTTTAATAACTAATGCCCGATTAAAATCTGGCTGATTGAGATAAACTGCCTGTAGATTATTTAAAATCCGCAGTAGAAACTGACGATTGGTGACTGGTTGGAGCACTTCTGGAGGTAGAAAAGGAATATCTCGTTGATAGAGATTCATCAACTTTTGCCGACAATCCTCGATAAATAAGACCTCTCCCCGATCGAATGGATCGACAAATATTCCGGCATCTTCAAAATTCGGTCGGATGATAAAATGTCCCGGCATTCCAATCCCCACCATTGGGAAATTAACTTGTTTGGCGACTTCTAGATAAATTAAAGATAGTGTAATCGGAATCCCTGTCCGCCGATCGATCACATCACTCAGAAAACTATTACAGGGGTTGTAATAGTCAGCCTCATTGCCCTGAAATCCCAACTCTACATATAAGTATTGATTGATTGTTTGGACAACTTTCAGAGGATAACGAGACTCTGGTAATCTGGCAGTAATTTCCCTAGCCATCTCAGCTAGGATCTGTAAATATCGATCGATATCTAAATTTGGATACTCGATTTGAGAGATATATAAAGCAGCTCTAGTGAGATTTATTGCTCCATCGGGTTGACTGACTTCCGCCAAAAATAGATCGCGTGGATTTACCATAATCAGTTATCAGTTATCAGTCATAACTATATACTACGTTATCTACCCACTGCCTGTCAGTGTGCCATTTCATCCTCTCATCCAGTGGTACAGCAACTCCCAATCCAGCCGATCGTGTAGAAATGTTAAGATAATGAGACAAACTATTCCCTCAGTCGCGTAAATGTCGAAATCATCCAGTCAAAAAATCGTAGTTATCGGCGCAGGAATCGGCGGACTGACGGCTGGTGCCTTACTGGCAAAACGGGGATATGAAGTCACTATTTTCGACCAAGCAATCGTCCCAGGGGGCTGTGCGTCCACATTTAAACGCCAAGGCTTCACTTTTGATGTGGGAGCGACTCAGGTAGCTGGATTAGAACCTGGGGGTATCCATCATCGCATCTTTACCGAACTAGAAATCGATTTACCCGCCGCGACACCCTGCGATCCGGCTTGCGCGGTATTTTTACCTGGAGAAACTACCCCGATTAATGTCTGGTGCGATCCTCTCCGGTGGCAAGCCGAACGCCAACAACAGTTTCCAGGCAGCGAACCATTCTGGCAGTTTCTACAGCGACTATTCGCCGCTAGTTGGGAATTCCAAAGTCGCGATCCAATTTTACCGCCGCGCAATCTCTGGGATCTGAGTAAATTAGTGGGCGCATTGCGGCTGGATACGCTCATTACCGTCCCATTTACGCTATCGACAGTTGGTGATGCCCTGGGCTGGTTTGGGTTAAACACTGACCGCAGGTTACGGACATTTCTCGATTTACAACTCAAGCTCTATTCCCAAGTAACCGCAGCAGATACAGCTTTACTCTACGCGGCAACGGCTTTGGGGGTATCTCAGACACCCCAGGGATTGTATCACCTAGAAGGAAGTATGCAGGTATTAAGCGATCGATTGGTTGCATCTTTACAACGGGATGGCGGCAAGTTATTGATGCGGCATACTGTGGAATCGATTGAATGTGATGCGGCTGGGGCAACGGGAGTAACTATTCGCAATCAAAAAACAGGTGTAATCTGGACGGAAACCGCCGCTGAGGTGGTGGCAAATGTAACGGCGCAGAATTTAGTCAAACTGGTCGGTGATGCAGCTCCAAAGTCAAATTTAATGCCACCGCTATCACTAGGCGGCTATCGCACTCGCGTGAAAAAGTTACCTCCGGCTTCTGGTGCTTTTGTGGTGTATCTAGGTGTAAAAGCGGCGGCAATTCCGGCTGATTGTCCGCCCCATCTTCAGTTTCTCTACGACTACGATGGCATGATTGGGGAAAATAATTCCCTGTTTGTCTCAGTCAGTCATCCTGGGGATGGTCGCGCACCCGCAGGCACAGCCACAATTATTGCTTCCTCGTTTGTCGATGTCAATAACTGGGATGGTGCGGGGGTGGATTATCCAGCCATTAAAGCTGAATATACCGCCACAGCGATCGCTAAATTAGGTACATACTTCGATCTTGCTCCGGAGCATATTATTGTCACTGAGGTTGGGACACCACGAACTTTTGAGCGGTATACTGGACGCGATCGCGGCATCGTCGGCGGCATCGGCCAACGGGTATCTACCTTCGGGCCATTTGGCTTCGCTACTCGCACCCCTGTATCCGGATTGTGGCTAGTCGGAGACTCTACCCATCCAGGTGAAGGTACGGCTGGAGTAAGTTATTCGGCACTAACAGTAGTCAGACAAATTTGTAACAAATAGCGCAAGTTCCTAGCTACTGATTAAGGGCATAGAGTTACCCCTGTTAAGGTGACTACTTGTACTAATCGACCGCCGCTAGGCGGCGCGCAAGCTTCGATGAATTTGCGCCTTTAGAGCCGCCCCAAGCTTATGTCCAGGGGAGGGTGGATGCACAATCGAACAGGATGAACACCAGCCAAACCCTACCCCGCAGCCACTAAGTGAAAGCAATGCATACCCTACGAAGTAAAAACAACCAAAATACGTGGGGAGTTTGAGGGGAGGCGTTCCGCTGTCTTGACCCAAACGCACGCTGAGGAGACCTCAGCGCGATTTGGGTCGCCCCTCAACGGGGGGTCTGGGGGTCGGTACCCCCAGATCT
>JANPJH010000236.1:0-3305 GCA_031425415.1 Chamaesiphon sp. VAR_61_metabat_425
CCCAATTTCAACAGTTAAATCAATCCTACTTAGCGAAATTTGGTTTCCCCTTCATCATCGCCGTCAAAAACCATACCAAGGCAAGTATTTTAGAATCTTTCGAGTGTCGATTACAAAAATCAATGGCCGTGGAATTAACGACTGCGATCGCCGAAATTAGTCAAATTGCCAAGTTTCGATTAGTAGCAAAGATCGATTCAACCCCAGCTTAAATTCCCTGATTTTTTACCGATATGACAACTCGAACGGAAGCGACGATGAGTAAATTAACGATCGATTCAGCCAGACTCGATCGCAGCTTGTTTGAATTGGCTGAAATTGGCAAACTACCGGAGGGTGGCATCAGTCGCGTCGCTTTTACCCCCGCAGATCTCCGCGCTCGTCAATTAGTCCAAACTTGGATGATGGAAGCGGGGATGACCGTGCGGATGGATGCAGCAGGTAATATTATTGGTCGCTATGCGGGGACATCCCCCACAGCCGGCGCGCTTGCGACTGGTTCCCATATCGATACCGTCCCGACTGGTGGACGTTATGATGGCTGTTTGGGCGTGCTGGCGGGGATTGAGGTAGTGCGAGTCTTGCAGGAGAGAGAAATCCGATTGCACCATCCGATCGAAGTTATCGTCTTTACCGACGAGGAACGCTCGGTGATTGGCTCGAAGGGAATGGCAGGAGAAGTATTAGAAGATGCTAGTTATTATGCCCGTCTGGATGGTACGCCGATTCAAATCTGTCTTGAGAGCATCGGCGGTGATTGGTCGAAAATTGCGACAGCGAAACGCCAACCACAGGATCTGGTGGCATTTGTCGAATTGCATGTCGAACAAGGTGGCGTATTAGAACATCTAGACAAACCAATTGGCATCGTCACTGGCGTTGTCGGACAATACCGATTTGCCGTCACCGCGATCGGGCGTGCCAATCATGCTGGTACCACACCAATGAATATGCGGAAAGATGCCCTAGTTGCCGCATCAGAAATTGTCCTCGTTGTCAATAAAATTGCGATGGCGATCGATGGCGACCAAGTTGCCACTGTTGGCTATCTAAACGTATCTCCCAATGCTACAAATACGGTACCTGGGAAGGTCGATCTGCGGATCGATATGCGAGATCTGTCTGAGGAAAGATTAGAACTGCTGGCGACAACGCTCAAGGCAGAAATTGCCAAAATTGCCATGAAGACTGGTACTGAGATTTTGATCGAGCAAACTTTGCACCTCCGCCCCACATTGGCAGATCCCAAAATTATGGCAGCAATCGATCAAGTCTGCCTGAGTATGGGTCTAAATTCCACTTACATGCCGAGTCGGGCTGGGCATGATGCCCAAGAAATCGGTCGCTTTACAGATATGGGGATGATTTTCGTACCCAGTCGGGCGGGAATTAGTCATTCTGGCGACGAATACACCTCTCCCGCTGAATGCGATCGAGGTACAAATGTGCTGTTACACACGTTCATACATCTCGATAATTTTTATCTGTCGATGAGTTGATATGCCAACCGATTGTGTTTTTCAACTAATGTCTCTAGTTCAATTGTGGTTAATCGGCCCCGATCGACTACTTTGCGACCATTGATAAAGCTATAATCCACCTTGTTAACCTGGCAGAAGATAACAGCAGCAACTGGATCGTGTAGCGCACCGGCAAATTCAGGTCGGTCGAGATCGATCGCGATGAAATCTGCCGACATGCCTGGAGCCAAAGAGCCAATATCATCTCTTCCCAACACTCTTGCCCCGCCAATGGTGGCCAGTTCCAGTGCCTCACGGGCAGTCATCGCGGCGGCATTCAGTTCCCGCACTCGTGCCATCAGAAAAGCAGTTCGGGCTTCATTTAATAAATTTGAGGTATCATTCGATGCCGAGCCATCAACGCCTAAACCCACTGGAACCCGAAGATCGAGCATTTTCCGAATGGGTGCCATCCCGCTGGCAAGACGCATATTGCTACAGGGGCAATGGGCTACTCCGGTGCCAGTTTTACCAAACTTGTGAATGTCTCGATCGTTAAGCTGAACGCAATGGGCGTGCCAGACATCCTCCCCCAACCAGCCCACCGATTCGGCATATTCACTGGGTGTCATGCCAAAGGTAGCTAAGCTATAGTCAATATCCGACTTATTTTCGGCTAAATGGGTATGCAGTCTAATCCCTGGATACGATCGCGCTAATGCCGCTGATTCTCGCATCAAGTCTGGAGACACCGAAAACGGCGAACAGGGAGCCAGCGTAATGCGAAGCATCGCGTGACGATGATTGTCATGATACTGCTCGATTAACCGTTGACTGTCTTTTAAAATATCGGCTTCTTTTTCAACCACGGCATCGGGAGGGAGTCCGCCCTGACTTTGCCCCACACTCATGCTGCCGCGACTGGCATGAAATCTTAAACCAGTCGCCTGAACTGCGCGAATTTCATCATCCAAAGTACTGCCGTTGGGATAGATGTAGAGATGATCGCTGGCTGTCGTACAACCCGATAACATTAATTCGGCTGCGGCCATTTGAGCACTGATATAAATGGATTCTGGGGTGAGATTTGCCCAACTTGGGTAGAGAGCTTGCAGCCAATTGAAGAGATCGCAGTTTTGAGCCGCCGGAATGACTCGTGTGAGGGTTTGGAAAAAATGGTGGTGGGTATTGACAAGCCCTGGCAGGACAATATACCGATCTTGTAAATCTAGAACTTCATCTGCTATCTGTGGTAACTCCGGTGTTGTGCCAACCTGCTCGATAACGTTGTCTCGCACGAACAGAGCGGCATTGTGGATTTCCCGTCGGGTTCCATCCATTGTGACTAAGACTTTGATATTCTTGACCAGTAAGGTAGACATAATCAACGCTTTGGTTAATTTGAATAAATTCTAAATCTGTATACGTTCGCCAGCAATATAAGTTGCGGCAATTGCTCGATCGTCGCCTAAGATCATCGTGGCAAAAATTTGTTCGCCCAGCGTCTCTAAGTTTTGGGGCATACCGCCCTGATTGCGGAGTGCCATCAGGGGAGTAGCCTGCAGATCCAGAACGATGAAATCGGCTTCCTTCCCAATGTCAAAGTTGCCCAGTTTGTCACCTAAAGAGAGAGCTTGGGCGGCACCCAAGGTTGCCAGATAGAAAGCTTTGAAGGGCGAAAGGCTATCTCCTTGTAATTGAGCGACTTTGTAAGCATCGCTCATCGTCTGGAGCATGGAGAAACTCGTACCCGCGCCGATATCCGTTGCCAGACCAACTTTGATGTGATGAGATGACTTGGCCCGATCGAGCTTAAATAGTCCACTACCGAGAAAGAGATTGGAA
>JANPJH010000237.1:0-40169 GCA_031425415.1 Chamaesiphon sp. VAR_61_metabat_425
GCCTGAAGGCGTGGGGATTCTTGTTCCTGGCTCATCGAAGTCCACTTACCGAATTAAATTGCTTCTCATCGACAGCGGTGGTCTTCTCCCCAGGCTTTTTCCGTTGGCGAAGCCTTCCCGAAGGGAGCTTACTCGGCGGATTCCTCTTGCCCAGAGGTACCGTTTTTGTTCCACTCAACTCCCAGAATATTCAGTCCTTTATGCAGGATGTTCAACGCCGCGTTTGTGTCGCGACAAATTTCAATCTTGCAGTTAGGACATGAATGTGTTCTGGTGCTAAGGGCTTTCTTCACTCGATGACCGCAATTAGAGCAATCTTGGGATGTGTACGCAGGATTCACCGCTACAACTGCTTTGTCCCAAATTTTGCCGTAGTAGTTTAGCCACTGAGTGTATTGATACCAACCAGCATCAGAAATAGACTTAGCCAAGTTGTGATTCTTGACCATGTTCGCAATCTTCAAATCTTCATAGACGACGACATCGTTAGATATCACTACGCACCGAGCTTGCTTAATCGCCCAGTCTTTACGCTTTCTACTTACTTTGAGATGGATTTTACCTAGTCTTTTCCGAGCCTTGTGATAGTTCTTTGATTGAGGTTTAGCACCTTTCACAAATTTCTTACTTAATCGTCGCTGTGCCTTTTTGAGTTGCTTTTCGGCTTTTCTCAAGAATTGCGGGTATGTCACGGCATTGTCGTTTTGGTCTTTGATGAAGAACTTCAACCCTAGATCCAATCCAACAACATTGCCAGAATATTCACCTTGCTCTTTGCGATCGGCATCAAAACAGAATTGAGCATAGTACCCGTCTGCTCTCTGCACAATTCGCACACGATTAATCTTCAGGGTGTGAAGATCTTCTTGAGTTTCATTATTGCAAAATATCGACAATGTTCCAATCTCAAAACCATCAGTGAAAGTGATTGCTTTACAATCTTCTGATAGCTTCCAACCTGAAACCTTGTATTCAACAGAGCGACAATGTTTTTTAAACTTGGGAAAACCTGCTTGGTGCGCTTTTCGCGTCGGGGAACCCGACGGGCGCGCATCCGCTTTCTTTCCTGCGCCTTTTTTGCATCGGGTGTAGAAGCTAGAGATAGCAGCCCAAGCACGTTCAGCACTAGCTTGTCTAGCCGCTGAGTTGAGCTTCTTAGCGAAGTCAAACTCTCTGGCTAGATCCTTGCAGATACTATACAGATCGGCTTTATTCGTGCCTTGATTATCCATCCAATAGCGAACAGCTTTGTTCCGGATGAACTGGGCAGTTCGGATGGCTTCATCAATGGCAGAGTATTGCTCTGCTGTACCGTGTTTTAACTTGGCTTCTCTAACTATCATAGAACCACGATAACATAGTTTTATCCAGAGAAACGCAGATAAAACAAAATGATATAATGGATTGAGCAAGGGATTTTGTTCGCTACCTCATCCACCCGCCATCTCCCACAAGAATAATGCTTCTTGTATAGTGGCGAGTGGAATCGGCATCTCACCGCCTCTACATCCCCGGCCTGAAGGCGCGGGGCTTTCCGGCGAATCTCGGTAAGCCATTTCCAGCTCCTGGTGTTATCTTTACGCCCACAGATGCCGTAATTCCTGTGTGGTTTGCGTACTATATAACCTGTGCCAAGGATGGCAGCTTGCTAGAGGTACTTAACGTGAAAAGTCAGATGAGATTAACCATAATTTTCGATCGATTGTAATTTTGTAAGTGTTACTGGGTAATCTAAAACCAAGAGATATCACAAGGATGAGCAGACATGTCTAAGTATTTACCGAAGCTCTCAAGTCTCATGGGGCTAAGTCTATCGATTCCCAGTATTTTAGTGACTGACGTAGCTCGATCTCAATCTAATCGCAAAGTTTCTCCTAGTACTTTGCCGACTGCGGAGGAAATTAACAAAAAAATTCAGCAGAATTATCCACCAGAACTGTTGGGAGAATCGACAGCAACTCCAAACCAGCCTGCAGAAGTGAGTGTGGAGAGGCAGACAATTAATTCTACGAAGTCTCCACAGGTGCCGAGTATCAATTTACCGTCAAATAGCAATCACACCGCAATCGGGACTTCAACTTATACTTTTATCTTACCGACTCCTGCATTGATTGCGGCAGCGGTGCTCATTGGTGGCATAGCTCTATTTCCCGTGGTGCATTTGCTATTTAATTCCAAAAAAGCTGCCGAAATAGGTAAAAATTCAATTTTGTCGAAATTGATGGATCGGTTTCAAAAACCAAAAGTATTGGAAAGTGATGTTTTTCTGCATCAGCGTAACTTTGATAAGATCACCCAAATTGCCGCAAAAGCTGAAAAACTGGATGCCGATAAATTTGGCAATACTGAGTTTATGGAATTTTTTAAAATAAAAAGTTATATTGCTCGATCGATGGGTGAATATGCGAACCTAGATGAAATCGTTGAACTTTTTAATGTTGCAATCGGTGCGCAAGCAAGCTTTTCAGCTATCGATAGTATTGAATCTAGAAACTGTAGTACTAATCAACAAGAATTTTATAAGTTTGTCCTCACACTTTTGGCTCAAGGGGTTGAGCTTGATGAATTTAGTACCAAAATCGATCTCAAACTTCAGGAAATATTGCCTCGGCTGAAAACAGAAGAAGGTAGAGTCGCTGTCGAAGCTTATAAACAAGAATCAATCAAGATTGCCAAACATCCACTTGCAGTAAAGTTACTACTTTTATTCAAGAAGTATCAGCTTGATGATTATTCAATTTTACGCAGTGTTGCTAATACTCTCAATTTACTAGAAGCGGAAGACTTACTCAACCTTGATTCGCTACTATTGTTAGTGATGACCAAATATGAGATCTTTGAAAAACTAGGACCAATCGTTGGAGTTTCAGAAGAAAATAATCGGCCCGAAACTTATAGTAAAATGCTTCAGTACATCGGTTTAAAAGCCCGCCATGAAGTTTCTTATCAAAAGTTTCAAGAATTTTTAGTAACGCTCAAACAGTGGGATGTCCACAATCAAACAATCGTGAATCTTCGTCAAAAATATAATGCCAAAGAATATCGACTCCCCAAGAATTTTACGGCTGAATTACCAGGGGAAGATATGTATGAAAAATACAAAGACAGCTTCCATCTGATTACTCAACCAACAAATCCACAACAAAAATCTCACTCATCCGCAATAGACATACCTGTCTTATCTGGTGTTAAATAGTGGGAAAATAAACTAAATACCAGCGATCGAGTAAAATAGCTCCAACTCCTTCATCTTCCTCATGTCCAACCAAACCCCTCTTTTGGTCGTTGAAAATGTCCGCGCTGGCTACATCCCCGGTTCGGATATTCTCAACGGGATTGATTTCTTCGTGCAACCGGGCGAACTAGTTGCCGTGATTGGCGGTAATGGGGCGGGGAAATCAACTCTGGCTAAAACCATCTTTGGGCTATTAACACCGCATACAGGCACGATTACCTTTAAAGGTGAACAGATTGGTGGTTTAAAAGCCGATCGGATCGTCCAGAAGGGGATGTGTTATGTCCCCCAAATCGCCAATGTATTTCGATCGCTAACAATCGAAGAAAATCTAGAGATGGGTGGTTTTATCCGTTCCACCGATATCAAACAACATAAAGATAAAATTTATACCATGTTTCCCCGCTTAGCCGAACGCCGCAAACAGCGAGCGGGAACTCTATCTGGTGGCGAACGCCAAATGTTGGCAATGGGTAAAGCTTTAATGCTCGATCCCGAACTACTGGTTCTCGATGAGCCATCAGCAGCACTTTCACCCGCACTAGTCACCGACGTACTCAAGCAAATTCGCGCAATCAATCAAACGGGTACCGCCATTGTCCTCGTCGAGCAAAATGCTAAAAAAGCCCTCGCCATGTCCGATCGCGGTTATGTGCTAGACACTGGTATCGTTAAACATGAAGGTGTGGGTATCGACTTACTCAACGATCCTAAGGTGATTGAAACCTATTTGGGGGTTGGAGGACATTAGGGCAAAGCAGAAAAACTATTTTTGACTGGGTTGTTGAATCGGATTGGTTAAACGTGTTGAATTGAGTTGATAGACTGCACCAATCCCAAGCACCAGAGTGGCAAAAATTATCGCTAAGATCGCGATCGATTTATACCGATCGAATTCGCGATCGAGATCGCTAACATAAGTAATTGGTGCAGGTGTTAGTATTTGGGGGAAAAAGAAGCCAGAGCTTGAGTCAGACGAGCTAGTTGCCATCGTCCTCAACTCTGGTGTAGATAGACTTAACATGTCTGAATCGATCGCCGGAGTTGAGAGATCTACATCTAGCTGGTTGGCAATGTCATCAAGCAACGATAATAGCAATCCGGTATCGCCCTGCCCTAAGATTGGCTGTTCTGGTGCTGAGTTGGCATTTGAGATCGCCAGATTATCAGGTTTTGGTGCTGGCGAGTTAGCAATTGCATCAAGTTGAGATAACAGCAGTCCGGTATCACCCCGCTCTAAGACAAACTGTTCGGGTGGTGGAGTTGGATGAGGAGCAATAGCTGTCGGTAGCTCTGGCGAGTTGGCAATTGCATCAAGTTGAGATAATAGCAGTCCGGTATCACCCCGCTCTAAGACAAACTGTTCGGGTGGTGAAGTTGGATGAGGAGCAATAGCTGTCGGTAGTGCTGGTGAGTTGGCAATTGCATCAAGTTGAGATAACAGTAATCCGGTATCGCCCCGCTCCAATATTGGCTGTTCTGGTTTTGGATCTTGAAGATTGGGCGCAACTGGGAACAGTAATTTCACGCCATCTGGTGTTTGTTCCTCGATCGCGTGCTGGCTACTAGTCATAAAATTCGGGGGAATAAAATCAGTTGCCAATGATATTAACCCAATTTCGCTAGAAATTCGCTCTTGCAACCATTTTTCAAATAGTTCGTCGAGGAGTAGCTGGCGCAAACGATCGTCAAATGGGGCGGGAATTAGTTCCTCTAACCGGACGAACGTGTAAGTATTGCCGATGATAAAGATCGGCGAGAGTTGTCCTGGCTGAAGCTGGGCAACTTGACGAGCGATGTCTGGATGTAGACTCGCAATCGCAATCGGCCCTAATTTACCGCCATCAATAGCAGCCATACCCTGAGAATATTTAATCGCTAGTTTGGCAAAAGACTTGCGATCGGATTTAACCCGAAAAAATAGCTCTTGACAGATCGATCCATCTTGAAGTTGCATCACCGAACAAATGACGCGATCGAGTTGGGACTTGCGTTCGAGATAATAAGAACCTAACTTATTGCCCCAAATTCCTTGTTTGAACTGTTGCAGTTTGACAGTCCGCTCGGCGGCCTTCATAATTGAGGCATGATTCATTCCGCGCTCGATCGCTAATGCAGAAATTTGTTGATAATATTGCTCGATCGCGGCTTGCCCATCAGCTAATTCTGCCGGTGAGTCAGGCTGCCACCCAGACAAAGCCTCATCAATAATAATTTCCCTTAACAATTGCGGCAGCAGATGAGATCGACTCACATGCTCACAGATCAGTTCTGCACTCAACTGACGCTTGCCAACACTAACAGTAGTGGACATATTAAAATTAAGTCGTAAATTGTGACTCCTTTAAACGAGAATCACCCTAACAATCTCTAGCATTCCCAGATTTCGATCGCGAATCCGCAATATTCACGAAGGCCGGGTTTCTCTAACAACCTAAAAAAAATATATCGATCGTTGCTCAGCGATCGGGGATCGACGATAATAGACAATTACCGAAAACTCTGCGGTAGCTTATTACACTAATTTTTTGAGCATTGTAGTTGTCTACTGACAGTCGAGCATCCTCCTCATCTCGATCCAGTCATTGCCAAGCTGGGTCATCGCGCCGCTACAGTGCCGAGATCTAAGTCCCGTATCTCAAGCAAATATAATTTTCATCCTAAACTAGTGAGGTTCATCAGTGGTTTTGCAACGTGTCATCGAAGTAGCAGCTATCCAATCATCCCCCATCTCGCCACCAATCTCCACCCGACAAACAGGTGCTTATGCCCTCCTGGATAGCCTCCACCGTCATGGTGTCGATCGCATCTTTGGCTATCCTGGCGGCGCAATTCTACCGATCTATGATGAGATCTATCGGTTTGAAGCCACCGGCAAAATCAAGCATATCCTTGTCCGCCACGAACAAGGTGCGGCCCATGCGGCGGATGGATATGCCCGTGCTACAGGTCGAGTTGGCGTATGCTTTGCTACTTCTGGTCCCGGAGCAACTAACCTGGTTACGGGGATTGCCACAGCCCAAATGGACTCGATTCCCTTAGTAATTGTCACCGGACAAGTACCTAGTTACATGATTGGTACCGATGCCTTCCAAGAGACGGACATCTATGGAATTACCCTACCAATTGTCAAACATTCTTATGTAGTTCGCAACCCCGCAGACATGGCGCGGATTGTCGCTGAAGCCTTCTACATCGCCGCTTCCGGCCGGCCTGGTCCCGTCTTAATTGATGTGCCCAAAGATATCGGGGCGATGGAATGTGATTACCTTCCGGTTGCGCCTGGTAGTGTCAAATTACCTGGATACAAGCCAACCATCCGGGGCAATCCTCGGCAGATTAACCAAGCAGTTCAATTAATTGCCAAAAGTCGGCAACCACTCCTCTACGTCGGTGGTGGAGCTATTTCCGCCAATGCCCATGCGGAAGTCCGGCAACTCGCCGAATTATTTCAAATCCCCGTCACTACCACCCTCATGGGCAAAGGTGCGTTTAACGAAACGCACCCTCTATCAGTGGGCATGTTGGGAATGCACGGGACGGCTTATGCCAATTGGGCGGTAACTGATTGCGACCTGCTCATTGCCGTCGGAGCAAGGTTTGACGATCGAGTAACGGGTAAGTTAGATGAGTTTGCGGCTACAGCTAAAGTGATCCACATTGACATCGATCCGGCTGAAATCAGCAAAAATCGCACCCCAGATGTTCCCATTGTCGGTGATGTCAAACAGGTCTTAATTCAACTCCTTCAACGAGTACGGGAATTGGGCTTAGGTGGTAATCCCGAAGTAACCAGACCTTGGCTAGAAACGATCGATGGTTGGCGGACTGATAATCCTTTAGTGGCTCCTAGTTATGCTGGCTTACTCGCACCCCAAGAAGCGATCGCCGAATGTCGTCGTCAGGCACCAGATGCTTACTACACTACGGATGTCGGTCAGCATCAAATGTGGTCGGCACAATTTTTGAATAACTTACCTCGGCACTGGATTTCTAGTGCAGGGTTGGGAACGATGGGTTTTGGCGTACCAGCAGCGATGGGCGTACAAGTCGCCCTCCCCGAAGCCCAAGTCATTTGTATTAGTGGTGATGCAAGTTTCCAGATGAATCTCCAAGAACTGGGCACCCTCAAACAATACGGTTTGAACGTCAAAATTATGATTATCAACAACGGCTGGCAAGGCATGGTCAGGCAGTGGCAAGAAGCGTTTTATGAGGAAAACTACTCTTCCTCAGAAATGGCTCCCTCCATGCCCGATTTTATGCTGCTAGCGCAGGCTTATGGCATCAAGGGGATGACAGTTAATAGTCGCGAAGGTTTACCAGATGCGATCGCGGCGATGCTCGCTCATGATGGCCCAGTGTTACTTAATGCTGAAGTTAAACGGAATGAAAACTGTTATCCCATGGTACCAGGTGGTAAATCTAATGCGGAAATGGTCGGACTAGCCAAGCCCAAACGTTCCACCGCCAGTATCCCCGCTGCCGTCGCTTGTGCTAATTGCGGAGCCATTCATGCCATTAGTCATAAGTTCTGTCCTGAGTGCGGTACGCAGCAGTAAGGAATTTGGACTAACTGAACCGTATTTCGCCGACGCGGACTAGAAGATTAGTCCGCGTCGGCGGACTTTGCATCATTAGCGGTGACTATCCTACGGGAACGCTCTGCGTTGCGCTTACAGTCGCTGGTTAACCGAACCGCATTGGATTGATACTCGATCGTCGCTTGGAATTACAGTTTGCCTTGAAGATTTGCTAAAATTCGATCGACAAGATAATCACGATTTCGCGGGGTTAAAGTTGTGAGTAGTTCGACACAGCTACGATTGCTGACGGTTGCGGAATATCATCTGATGGTTGAGGCAGGGGTATTAGCAGCAGATGAGCGGGTAGAATTAATCGAAGGACAGTTGTTTGAGATGGCAGCCAAGGGAACAGCCCATAGCGCGGCGGTGACAAGGATCGATCGAGTCTTATCCCGTCGGCTAGAAGGATTGGCACTAATCCGCTGGCAAGATCCAGTGCAATTGAGCGATCGATCGGAGCCGGAGCCAGATGTGGCAATTGTCGCTTTCGATCCCTTTGACTATGAGGAACATCATCCGACAGCAGCGGAAATCTTTTGGTTAATTGAGGTTGCAGATACTACTCTCAAACGAGATCTCGAACTGAAAACCCCTATGTATGCTCGATCTGGTGTCCGAGAGTATTGGATTTTAGACCTCAATGATAGGTGTTTGCATGTCTTTCGCCATCCGGTTGAGGGTAACTATGCTCACGCACAAATAGTGAAGGAGGATGAGACAATCTCACCCTTGGCATTTCCGCAGTGTGTAGTTCGAGTGAGTGAGTTTTTACGCCCGATCGGTTTGTAAACTTGATTAGTACTCGATCGAGAATATTTGCTCGGATAGTTACCAGAAATTAGCAGTTATCACTTACAGATGAGGACTAGGCTCTTGATAATGTCCGCACTCTCGACAATAAGCCAAATTTTTGTAAGTGAGACTATGACAATTTTGGCATTCAACATATTGATAGTAGCCACAATGAGGACAGTGGGCATCGTGAGTGCCAATTTTTCGGGCACAATTCATACACCGCGATAATTGAACTCGTTTTGCAGCTTGAACTTTGGTATTGAAAACAAATTTCTGAGAAAACTTGATAATTCCAAACCCCACCAAGGGAATGAGCAAAATATAAATAAAGCTAATTAAAAATAGTAATCGACCAAATATGGCTGTAACCAGATTGAATATCCATTGAAAGATGATGCCAATTTGGAGAAATTCAAAAACCTTGATAATTAGTGGAATCGAAAATATCACCAGTAAATGCCAACTAATGAGGGTGACTAGTCCATAGCCTTTACGTTGAGCAAAATTATGAATTAGTAGCGCGATCGCCATTAGCGGCACCAAAAATAGCGTCTGAAAAGCTAACTGAATACTCGGATACCAAAAGCTTGCTTGCTGATATTGATTTTGAACTTCTGTAAATTTATTATTATCCTTGAGTAAAGTTAAAAAGCTATTACTGGCTGGTTTACTCAAGAGTTCGGCTTTAAGTATGGATATTTCGCGATCGAGATTGGTAATATTATTACTATTTTTATCCAGCTCTTGCTTCGCTTTTTCGGCACCAACTGCATTAATCGATCGAGATCGATCTTGTCCGGCAATTTTCTCTAATAAAGTTGAATCATACTGCGATAAGATTTTTTGATTGACTTGTTTTAAAGTAGCTGTTTGTGATTGTTTGCTATCGATAGTTTTAATGGTCGCTAGATCGCTCGGATTATTAATTCGATCGCGTTGCTCTGCATACTGAAGACAGACTTGAGATACTTTCCCTAAATGTCCGGCTTCGACTTGTCGATAAATTTGTTGCCAACTAGATCGAGTTGGCAGATCGATCCTTACCGAATTATCGATGATTTGATAATCGCGATCTTTGGCAGTTGAACCACGATAATCTCGCCAATCTACATAACAGGGATAAGTCTGATTCGGACTGAGATACCATTGACTGATATCATTCAGTCCGGTAAAAACGTTAACCAAGATGAAAATATCGATTAAAATAATAACAATTAAACTCACTTTATTAAGTGGTTCATTATTAATCGTCTGGGTTTTGATCAAAAATTGACTCAACAGCCGCCGGAGTTTTGCTAACATATTACTACCTATAAAACGTCTTCCAATACATGTCGAGTCGCCCGCCATGTCCAGATGCCAGCAATAGCTACTAGGATGCTCATTCCCCAGAGAACTGGTCGCAAGCCAAATTCATCAGCCAGGGGTCCAGCGATTACTAGTGGGACACTTAACGCGATATTCACTGCATTATTTTGAAAACCAAACACTTTGCCCCGCATCGACTCTGGTGTTTTTTCTTGAATTAATGTTTGCATCGGCACAGCAATTAATGAAGCCCCAAATCCTAAAATGCCGGCACAGAGTAAGCCCATCCATAGGCTATTAATAAATGTAAATATTGCCAATACAATACTCATCCCAATAAACCCGATTAATGGTAGCGACTTTTGTTGCAGCCGACTCCCCCAATGCCCTAAAAATCCAGAACCAAACACTAAACCAATTCCCATTGCTGCCACCAAAGATCCAAATTGCTCTGGTTTTAAATTGATTTCTGCTGTGAGTTTAATTGATAGCACTGGCAATGCGGCTATTGTCGAAAACAACACGGCTAATTGCAGCATGGCATTTAATAAAATTTTATTACTCCGCAGATACTCAAACCCAACTTTCAACTCATACCACGGATTGATTTTCCGAGCATGTTTGCTAGTATCGATCGTTTCCTGTACCTTGACTAATTGCCCCAATCCGGCTGCGATGAAATAAAGTGATGCAACTAAAATCTCTTGAGAACCATTTTTACTAATATTAGTTACAGCAGTCAAAATCGGTTCACCGATCGCAAATCCCACAATCAGCGAAGCCACTTGGGTGGTAGTAAATAGGGCATTTGCTGTCAATAAGTTTTCTGGTTTGACAACTAACGGAATTGCTGATTGTTCGGCTGGCGCAAATGCCTGGGTTACAACTGAAACAGCGAAATTAATTATTAGAAGTACGATAAATTCCTTGGGTAAAATTGGTAATAATAAAATCAAAAATCCCCGAATTAAATCGGCTGCAACCATGATCTTTTTCTTGGGATATCGATCGACAAATATTCCTGCCGCCGCGCCAAACAGAATTGCCGGAATTGTTGAAGCTACCATCAAATATGAGCTAGAAGATGCAGCAAATCGGACGGGGATGTTATAGCTCGTCAACAAAGCAATCAACATTACCAGCAGTACTTTATCGGCAATCTGCGACAGGACTTGTCCCGTCCACAAGAATAAGAAGGGACGATTTTGGAGTAGAGCCTTAAATCCACTCGCCTCTGTAGGTGTTTTAGCAGGCAACATAGGCTAGATAGGGGAAGGGGGAAGGGGGGGAGGAAGAGATAAAGCTTCACTAACGTCTGTAGCGATTGTACCCATTTATGGGGTAAAAATTTGGAAGCGTGTGACGCTTAATCTAGTGGACAGTGGATAGTGAATAGTGGATAGTTAATAGTGACTAGTAACCATTCATCGGTCAATGCAGAAGGCGCACAAGCAATCAGTCGCCGGCGGATTAAACCATTACACCTAATATGAACTCTACCATCACCTATTTGACTACCCAACTCGATCGAGCAATTATTGCCGCATTGGGAGAAGATTATGCTGGGACAGATCCCTTATTAGTGCTGTCAAGCAATCCTAAATTTGGCGACTATCAGGCGAATGTGGCGATGGGACTCGCCAAGAAATTAGGCCAACAGCCCCGAATTATCGCGCAATCGATCGTCGATAATCTAGATGTAGCGCAAGTTTGCGAAATTCCGCAAATTGCTGGCCCAGGATTTATAAATTTTACTGTCAAGCCTAGTTATTTAGCTAGCCAACTGCAAGCAATCCAAGCCGATGAGCGATTGGGTGTGGCGATTGCTAGTCAACCACAACGGGTGGTTATCGATTTTTCGAGTCCGAATATTGCGAAGGAAATGCATGTCGGACATCTTCGATCGACTATTCTAGGTGATTGTATCGCCAGAGTCTTAGAATTTCGCGGTCATGATGTCCTCAGACTCAATCACGTTGGCGATTGGGGCACCCAATTTGGGATGTTGATTCTTTATCTACGGGAAGGTTATCCCCAAGCGTTGACGACTGCTGATGCCCTAGATTTAGGGGATCTAGTTGTTTTATATAAAAAAGCTAAGCAAAGATTTGATGAAGATCCAGAATTTCAGGCAGCAGCGAGAACAGAAGTAGTCAAACTCCAAGCTAAAGATCCTGAAAGTATTAGTGCGTGGCAACTATTGTGCAATCAATCGCGGCGGGAATTTCAGGTAATTTACGACAGATTAAATATTCAACTCACCGAACGGGGCGAATCCTTCTACAATCCCTATTTAGCGGCAGTAGTTGATGATTTACGCACAGCAGGATTATTAGTCGAAAGTGATGGCGCACAGTGTGTTTTTCTGGAAGGGTTCACCAATCGAAACGGCGATCCTTTACCCCTCATTATCCAAAAGTCCGACGGGGGATATAATTATGCGACTACCGATTTAGCCTCTGTCAGATATCGGATTCAAACCGATGGTGCCGATCGAATTATTTATATCACTGATGCCGGACAATCAGATCATTTTACCCAATTTTTCCAAGTAACCAGACTCGCGGGCTGGATTCCATCAGGTGTGGAGATTACCCACGTTCCTTTTGGTTTAGTATTAGGTGAAGATGGGAAAAAGATTAAAACCCGATCGGGTGAAACAATTAAACTTAAAGAATTACTCGATGAAGCGATCAATAGATTCCGTAACGATCTAGAATCAAGATTAGCCGCCGAAGAGCGGCAAGAAACGCCCGAATTTATTGCCCACAGTGCGGAAATTGTTGGTTTGAGTGCGGTTAAATATGCCGACTTGAGCCAAAATCGATTGAGTAATTATGTCTTTAGCTATGATAAAATGCTCGCGCTGCAAGGGAATACTGCTCCCTATATGATGTATGCCTACGTGCGAGTTCAGGGAATTAGTCGCAAAGGTGGCATCGATTTTGAAAACCTGGGCGACAATGCTCAGATCATTTTAAATGAAGAATTAGAGCTTACTCTCGCTAAACATCTGTTGCTATTGGGTACCATTATCACCGAAGTCGAACAAGATTTATTGCCAAATCGCCTGTGTCAATATTTATTTGAATTGAGCCAAAAGTTCAATCAATTTTATGATAAACACTCAGTCTTAAATGCTGAAGAACCCATTCGGACATCGAGATTAATTTTGTGCGATCTGACAGCCAAAACACTCAAACTCGGATTAAATCTACTCGGTATTTCGGTGCTCGATCGAATGTAGAAATTTGGGCAGTATTCACCCAACAAAAATAACCTGTTAATTTTGTCAAATCTTTGTATGCTCGATCTACCGCAATAAAACAGCAATTATTAGTAGCGATCGCCTGGACAGTCATGGAATTAGATCGATTTTTAGTTTGTGGATTGGGTAGTCTGGGTCAGCACTGTGTCTTATCTCTCCAAAAATTTGGAGTCAAGACAATCGCGATCGAACAAGTATTTCCGTCAGGTTGGGAAGTGCCAGATTTACCCAATTTATTAGAGGAACTAATTATTGGTGATTGCCGCCAAAATGATATCTTAGAACAAGCCCAGATTCGATCATGTCGAGCGGCTCTAATTGTTACCAATAACGAACAGGTAAATGCAGAAACCGCTTTAGCAATTCGCCACCTCAATCCTCAGATTCGGCTGGTAGTTCGTTCTGCAAAAACCAATTTAAATCAACTATTAAGTCAACAACTTGGCAACTTTATTGCTTATGAACCAACCGAACTTCCGGCACATTCCTTTGCCATCGCAGCACTAGGTACCGATGCTCTGGGCTTTTTTAATTTAGATGGATATTGGCTGAAGGTAGTTCAGGAACGAGTAGATACCCATCGCGGTTGGAGTTTGCGCCAGCTTTATGAACTAGATACCCGCACTCGTCGAATTTTAGCTCACGAGCGCACTTTGGAAAGCTTACCTCAAGGTTTTTATCAATGGGAGTCCGAGCAAAGTGTCGCCCCAGGCGATCTCTTGGTTTATATTGAAGTTACCGATCGATTTTCGCTGCAAACTCCCAAAAATCTGGCAATTTCTGCCAAACCAATTGGGCAAGCTAAGCTCACAATCACTAGATCTAATTTATATCAACGTTGGCGATCGCAATTTGCGGAGTTTTGGCAGTTAAATTTTCAGCAACAAGTCCGACGAGTAGCACTAATTTGTTGTCTGATTGTGGTGATATTATTGTCGATCGCAACTGGACTATTTCACCACTATTATCCAAACACCACTTGGGTTTCAGCATTTTATGGATCGGTAATTTTGCTGTTAGGCGGGTATGGCGATCTGTTTGGAAATTTTGAGGAAATTACGAAGATTCCGTGGTGGCTTCAATCTTTTGCACTCGGATTGACTCTAGCTGGAACAGCATTTGTCGGCGTTTTATACGCTGTCTTAACAGAAGCTTTGCTATCATCTAAATTTCAATTTATCAAGCAAAGACCTCCCTTACCCCAACAAAGTCATATTGTCATTGTCGGGCTAGGTAGAGTTGGGCAGCAAGTGACAGTAGTATTGCAAGAGTTGCAACAATCGATCGTGGGTGTTACCTTCAATGCCGATTTTAATGACGCGACTCTACCAAACTTGCCGGTAATTAGTGGAAATGTATCGGCAGCCTTGGCGCAAGCAAATCTCGCTGAAGCAAAAAGTGTAGTTATCGTCACGGACGATGAAATGCTCAATCTTGAAGTTGCTTTGATGGCTCAAGCAGCAAATCCACACACCAATCTTGTGATTCGTACGTCTGGACAACGCTTGAGTCAACATTTGATGGCAGCTTTACCCAATGCTCAAGTTTTGGGAATGCACGCTGTAGCGGCAGAAGTGTTTGCTGGAGCGGCATTTGGTGAAAATATTATTGACTTATTTCACTTTAACCACCAGACGATTTTGGTCACAGAATACCAGATCGAACCAGGAGATCGGCTCAATCGGTTGCTGTTGGCTGATGTTGCCTATGGTTATGGAGTAGTACCGATTTTTCACGAACGAATTTCTCAGCCAGCGACGTTAATGCCGACGGATGATATCTTGCTGGCGATCGACGATCGACTTGTAGTATTAGCGACGATCGAGGGTTTACGCCGGATTGAATCTGGCAAGCGACATCCGAAATCCTGGCTGGTAGAGGTGGAATCAGCCATGACAGAAGGAGCTAGCTTTGAAGGGGCAAATTCGATCGGTCGAATTTCGGGCTGTTCGCTGGGTGTGGCGCGAGAGTTGATGGCTAGTCTACCGGGAATTTTGAACTTTCCCCTCTACAAAGCTCAAGCTCAACGATTGGTTCATGCTTTAGAAAAGGTGCGGGTAAGTGCGCGGATTGTGTCGATCGATCTTATCGATAATCTCGATGAAATTTAACAGCCAAACTCAGGTTATTTAAGTAGACTCATTCCAATATTAAAGCTTAAACTAATCCAAACTGATTCACTCATATTCATTTCAACACCATGTAAGAGCCAACTGGGAGAGCCAATTTTTTAGTAAACTATTAATTTGAAAACTTTCAGATTATAACAGATCTCAATGCTGAATTAAAGTGCTAGTTTTTACATTTAAAATTGCTTCGATAAAAATGTTTTTTAGACTGTTAATCCTTTTTTTAACAAACCTTAACCTGCTCGTCAAATAACTATCTTATTATCGAGAAGATGCAAAATCATCATTACTTTCCCAAAATAGTCGTAAATAATTCCAACCCAAACATTGCTTTTCAATCACTTGTAACTGTTTCTCCGCAATCGTTTACCCATCCTACATAGATTGTTATGCAAACTGGAAATCACGTTATTTTTATCCATCCTGATGGGACTAGCCCATCTCACTACGCAGCAGCGCGGTTTGTCGAGCAAGGTCCCGACGGACGGCTAAACTGGGACAAGCTAGATAAAGCAGCTGTCTACCTGGGACACATGGAAGAGCAACTGGGCGGCACATCCAATGGTGGTGCCGTAACCCACGCGACAGGCGCGAAAGTCTACGCCGAATCCTTCGGTTTTGAGCAAGGTAATACCCCCATCAAATCTCTGGCTGGCAGTAACAAAACTATTGTCGAAGAAGCCAGAGATGCCGGTAAAGTAACTGCGCTAGTCCAATCAGGTGCCATTTTTGAGCCTGGTACAGCCGCGTTTGTTGCCAAAACCAAGGAAATTGTTAACCCAGATGGGAGCCGGACTGTTCCCCGCGCTCAACAAACAGAAATCGCCAAGCAGGTGATTAATTCTGGAGTGAACTTTATCTTGGGTGGTGGCGAACTAAACCTGATTCCAGTCGGTCAGGCGGGTTTTCATGGTACGGCGGCTGAATACGACGCGCTGAGTAAAAGTGCGCTCGTCCGTCCTACCGAAAACTTAATCGATCTGGCGAAGAAGTCGGGTTACACGGTAGTTTATAATGAGCAACAATTCCGAGATCTACTCGATCTAAAGAAGACTCCAATAACACCAACTAAAGTATTGGGTGTATTCGCACCGATTCATACTTTCAATGACAAACCAGAAGAAGTCTTAGCCGCAGGGAAACTCCCACTCTATTCTGAGTCTGCGCCGACGATCGGTGAGATGTTGGAGATCACTCAGAAGTTGATGGAGAAACACCCCAACTTCAAAAATGGATCGATCGCGATCGTTGAAGAAGAGGGTTCGGATAACTTTGGGAATAACAATAATGCTGCTGGCACGATCGAAGGCACGCTCCGCGCGGACAAAGCAATTGGCGTAGCTTTAGATTTTATCGATCGGTACCCCAATACTTTACTCCTCACCGCCGCAGATAGCGATGCGGGTGGCTTGCAGGTAGTTGATGTTGCCAGTGCCACTGCACCCGTCGGCACGATTAACAACAACCCAACAACTGTCGCCCGTCCCATCCCACTGGATGGTAAAACTGGTGCGGGTACGGCTCCATTCCTCTCCGCTCCCGATGCGAATGGTGATGTATTCCCCTTCGCAGTTGCCTGGGCTAGTACGCCTGATTTTAGTGGTTCGATCGTGTCCAAAGCGCACGGTCTCAACTCAAATAAATTGCCTGCTACCCTAGACAATACGGGCATATACGAGTTGATGTACGAGACATTGTTCGAGAAAGAACTCACCTCGCGCAATCCTGCACCTACCAAGGCTCCAGCCGCGACTAAAGATACTGGTAACGTGATCTTTATTCACCCCGATGGTACCAGCCCTTCCCACTACATGGCGTTGCGGAATATCGACAAGGGACCAGATGGTCGCTTGAACTGGGATAATCTTTCCAATGCAGGTGTCTACCTCGGACACATGGAAAACCAGTTGACGGGTACTTCCAATGCTGGCGCGGTGACTCATGCCACTGGAGTCAAGGTGTTTAATGAGTCATTTGGTTTGGAAGAGAATAACTCTACTGTTGTACCAGCTTCTGGCAATGCAGGTAAAACCATCTTAGAAGAAGCGATCGAAGCTGGTAAAGCTACCGCGCTGATTCAATCTGGACATCTCGCCGAGCCTGGTTCCGCTGCTTTTGCGGCTAAAACTACCAATCGCGATGGTAACGACATTCGGGCGCGGGACAAATACGCCGAAATCATCGAACAGGTGATTCGCTCCGGTACCAATGTCATTTTTGGTGGTGGTGAGCTGTACATGCTACCCAAAGGGACGACTGGGTTTCACGTCACTGCAGCGATCGATGCCGCTGAAAGTCGTGCCGAACGCCGTCCGACTACTAACCTCATCGATTTAGCCAAGTCGCTCGGATACACGGTAGTGTACACCGAAGACCAAATGAATCAGGCGGTTAATAGTGCCAAGCCACCAGAAAAAATCCTGGGTGTGTTTGCCGCGATTCATACCTTTGACGATCGCACCGAAGAAGCACTCGGCTTGAATACAGCCACCCCTAAACCCTTGTATGTTGCGACGGCTCCAACCGTGGCAGAAATGCTAGAGGCATCGCTAAAAATTGTCAAACGCGATCCTGATGGCTTCTTCATTACCCTCGAAGAAGAAGGTACTGACAACTTCGCCAACAATAACAATGCGGCTGGGACGATCGAAGCCCTCCGCCGCGCTGATGCGGCGATCGGTGTTGCCAAAAACTATATCGATACCCAAGACCCCAACACCTTGGTAATTACAGCGGCTGATAGCGATGCCGGTGGTTTACAGGTATTCCAGTATGCTCCTTACAATCGCCCCGCTGGTAACATCACTACCGCACCTACGATTCAAAATAGCGAGACTCAAGTTCCATTTTTTGGAGTTAACCCCACTACTACCAATACCAACCGCGCCTTTTTTGATGGTGCTAACGGTAGCACCGCGAGTGCTGAATTCCCATGGAAACCATTTGCAGCCAAAGATAGCATCGATGGTCCGATGGGCAACTTTGTGGTGAATTGGGTGGGTACGCCTGATTTCCCCGGTAGTATCGTCTCCAAAGCCTATGGTTTAAATGCCGATAAATTGCCCAGCACCCTCGACAACACCGAGATCTACAAGCTGATGTACCGAACCATGTTTGGTACTGACAGTCGTAAAGATCTCGTATCAGGCACTACTGGTGCTGATGAGTTATTTGCTGGCAAGACTCCGGGCTTCGATGGTGTCAATGACTTGGTATTTACCGGAGCTGGTAACGATGAGGTGGATGTGACACTTGCAGGTGCGATCGCGGGGAAAAATCGCATCGATCTCGGTAGCGGTAATGACGTTATCGATGTTGCGAATAACGATCGCGCTTTTGGTAGTGCAGGTGATGATACCTTTTACGCTAAAGATGGCAAAGGTGGCAACCGGATGTCCGGTGGTGTTGGTAACGATACCTTCTTCCTCGGTGGCAACGATCGCGCACTCGGTGGCGACGGTAACGACAAATTCTATGTCGGTACTGGTGGCGGTAACATCTTATCTGGTGGTGCTGGTGCCGACCAATTCTGGATCTACAACGCTGAAGCTCCTGCTAGTGCTAACACTGTAGTTGATTTCCAAATCGGTACCGACGTACTAGGGTTTACTGGCGGAGTCAAATTTGCCGATCTAACTCGGACTGGTAACGATATCTCCTTTGGTGGTAAAACGATTGCTACCTTAACTGGCATCGAAACTTCCAGCTTAACCGCAGCTAACTTTGCTTTTGGTTAATCGCACTTCTCACTTGAAAGAATAACGCTGAATTTTACAGCTTAGGATGGGCAGAATCCAAATCTGCCCCACCTATTTTTTCATTTAACCATTAATCCGAACCTTTCACTTTATATCCCCTACTCCTTAAATTTCATGGCGACAGTTAACGGCACAGCGAATAATGATGTATTGTTTATTGATAAAGAAAAAAGCAATGACACTTTGCTCGGTTTAGCTGGAAATGACTATCTAGATGCGTTACCAGGAGCGGGAAATAATATCCTTCGTGGTGGGGAAGGTGATGATGAGTTGTATGGTTACACTAATGACCAACTTTATGGCGATGCTGGTAACGATAGCCTGACATCTGATGGGAATGGGAGTAATACCTTAGCGGGTGGCGAGGGCAACGATACTGTTTACGCCGATCGCAATGATACAGTTTCCGGCGATGCAGGCGATGACAAGATTTATGGCGGACAGGGCGGCAATACGCTTACGGGTGGCGCGGGCAAAGATGTCTTCTGGATTGCTAACGTCGATGTACCCACAATCCCCAATACAATTACTGATTTCGATCGATTAAATGACACAATTCGGCTGAATTTAGCAGGTGTCAAAACCTTGGGCGACCTCACCATTACTAAGTCTGGCTCGGACACTACAATCAGTTTTGGCACTCAACAATTAGCACTCCTCAAAAATACGGCTCCAGGTAGCCTCAATAGCAATACAGTCGCAGTCGATAATAATGCACCCAACAATGCGGGTAGCAATGTGACTAGTTACGAATTTACCAACCTGCCCAAACTCGGCACAACCTCCAAAGGTCAAGATCTCTTCCTCGGCGGTTTCTCTGGCTTATACTTTCAAGGTATCGCCGCTAATGGTAACTTAAAATTTGTCACCAATACCGATCGCGGCCCTAATGGTGAGCCGACTGGGGCTAATCGTCCCTTCTTATTACCCAACTTTCAGCCCGAAATCGTTAGTTTTGAACTTAACCAGACATCTGGTGAAATAAGTATCACTAAGCGGACTGGCTTATTTAGAGCCGATGGCAAAACACCATTAACCGGACTGCCAAACCTCCAAGCTGGGGCGAATGGTTTAGCCTATACCGATGAAATTGGTGTCGATCTCGATGGCAAAGTGTTGGCTAACGATCCTCTGGGTGCTGATGTTGAAGGTATCGTCATCGGACCGAATGGTGACTATTGGCTGGTAGATGAATATCGCCCCGCAATTTACCAATTCGATGTCAATGGTAAACTACTCAACAGGTTTATTCCCAAAGGGACTTCCCTCGCGAAGATCGATCTAGCGGCGATCGACTTTGGTACGGAAGTATTGCCGGAGGTCTATGCCCAACGCCGCAGCAATCGCGGTTTTGAAGCAGTCGCGATCGATGGTTACAAGCTCTACGCCTTCATCCAAAGTCCGATCGATAATCCTGATAATGCTGGCGATACAGCTTCTAGAGCGAGTCGCACCGTCCGCATTCTCGAATTTGATACGCTAACGAGTACCGTCACGGGTGAATATCTCTATCTCCTCGATGATATTACTGCTGCTGGCAATGCCAAAACCGACAAACTTGGCGATGCTGTCTCCCTGGGTAACGGTAAATTTGCGGTTGTCGAACGGGACGATTTAGCCACTACCGCTTCCAATAAGCTAATCTACCAAATCGATCTGGCAACGGCGACAAATATCAATAACCCCGCTAACTTTACCTTACCCACAGGTAAAACGATCGAACAACTCACTCCGGCTGAATTAACCGCAGCTAAGATTACCACCGCGCCCAAGAGCCTCATCGCTAATGCTGCTAAATTGGGTTACACCGGAGTCGAAAAACTCGAAGGTTTAGCCTTAGTCGCCCCAAATACGCTCGCCTTAATTAATGACAACGATTTTAACGTCGCGCCTGGTAGCAAAGTACCGGAAAAATTAGGTATTTTAGAACTGTCTAAAAATCTCCCCGTCACTGGCATTATTGAAACTCAACTCATCAATGCCACCGATCCTAGCGATCTACTGTTAGGGGTAAAAGAGTCCAATACACGGATTATTGGCGATCGACGAAATAATATCATCGATGTGAGTATCGCCAGCGGTAGCAATCAAATTTACGCTGGTGAAGGTGCCGATGAGCTATACGCCGGCAAAAACGATCGACTGTTTGGTGAGGGTGGTAATGACATTTTAGATGCTACCGACGGGCAAGGTGGCAATACCCTAGACGGTGGAAGTGGCGATGACCAACTCTTTGCTGGTACTAACGATCGACTCTTTGGTGGCGAGGGAAATGACCAACTCTTTGCGGGAATGGGTGGTAATACGCTCACGGGTGGAAATGGCAAAGATATTTTTATCTTGGCGGCGGCGACTTTACCCACTCAAGCGAATATTATCACTGACTTCAAAGCTGGCACTGATACCTTTAAAATCGTTGGCATTCCCAATATTGGTGATGACCTTACCAAACTAACCGCCATCCAGCAAGGCGGTGATACATTGCTCAAAGCGGGTGCGGTGGATTTAGCATTACTTAGAGGGATTCAGGCAAATTCGATCGCTGATGTGTTGAACCCCAGCCCCAATCCTAACCCCAGCCCCAATCCTAACCCTAACCCCAATCCCAACCCTAATCCCAATCCTAACCCCAGTCCAGCACCGATTTTAGGTGTCAGTCTCATTCAAAACATGTTTGCCATCGATTCCACCATCAAAGGATTGGGCATTCATGCAGTGAGCCAGAAAACGGGTAATAAAGTTAGTGAAATTGGCTTCTTTGCTGTCGATGATGCCACTGGTAAAATTGGTGGTATCACTCCAGGTAGCGCAGGTTATCTTAAATTAGTCGCTGACTCAGCCAAACCAATCTTTTCCACATTACATGGTAGTTTTTTCACTACCAACAAACGTGAAATTGGCTTAGACTCGAATAAAATCTATCAGTTCTTTCAAATTAAAGATGGCTCGATCGCTGATCTTCAGCAGCAGATTAATAGCGGCAAAACCCCAACTAATTTACTGTTTTCGCTACCTGATGCCAGTGGTAACAGCCCGTTTAAAGTTACTACCAATAGTACAAATAACGGTTACAAAGTATCGATTAATAATGATGACTTAGTACTCAACGTCGGTAAATTAGATGGTGCAACACCTAATATTCCAATCGGTGCTAAATCCCAAAGTTTATCTCAAGGACGTATCATCGATTTGACCGAATTTGCCGGACAAACACTCAAGGTGGATCTGACGACGAGAAGCGATGCTAGCTATCAAAATAATATTGGCTTTTATGCTGTCGAAGATGCAGTCTTAGGGACAATTAAACTGAGCAATGGCAACATACTTAATCCTGGTGATGCTAACTATGCTGTTGAAGCCATCAAAAGTGCAGTTCTGCGCGCAGGTAAAACCGATAGTCAACTAAATCGAGATATTGTTGGTGGAAAAATTTACGCACCTGTAGTTGTCGCTCAAGGAACATTAACTGATTTTGTAAGTAGAAATCCAACTAATGGGGGTAATGGCAATACAATCAATGCCTACTTCAACTACATTGGTGCTAACCCTGACAAACTAGATCATTTCCGCACGATCGGGAATAACGCCTTTGGATTAGAAGATCTCTATGGTGGCGGCGATCGAGATTTTAATGATGTAGTTGTTAATGTAAATATTAAACTTTAGCTATTTAATCGAGGTAGCAATTGAAATCAATCTAATTGCTCCACTTCACTCACAAAGTGGAGCGGTTAGAAACCGCTTCGGTAAAATAACTTTTAGTTTAACCAGACGTTAATATCTTGATAACCTTTCTTCGAGCAATTGCTGAGATAATTTGGGCTGGGTGCTATTTAGTTCGCCTTTAAATAAAAAGTACCATCATGAAGACAACTGCAAATTTGCTAGACCCCAGCATTGCGACTTCAACCTTACCGCTGCCAGACCAGTTAGAGCATCAACAGACAATCGAGCTAGATACCCCTCTAAAACGGTTATGTCACAATGCCATATCTGGAGAGGAAGTTATTGAACTATTGCAGCAATATCGGCTACTCTCGCAATTGCAGCGAGAACTAGTTCTGGATGCAGAATTAAATTCAGTTATCTGTAGTCAAGAAGAAGTTTTAGGCGCGTACAAAAATTTTTACCAAAAGTATCAGATTAATTCTGAAGCGGATCGAACTGCCTGGTTAGAACGTAATAATTGTAGCCTGTTACAGCTAGAGCATTCAGTCATGAGGGCGATTAAACTCGATCGATTTAAACAGTTGAATTTTGGCAATAAAGTTGAGTCTTACTTTCTAAAACGCAAAAGCCAACTCGATCGAGTTGTATATGCACTCTTGCGAGTTAAAGATCCGCATCTAGCTCAGGAACTATATTTTCGGATTCAAGATAAAGAGGCAACCTTTACCGAATTAGTTAAACAATATTCTGGCGGACAAGAAGCTGAAATTGGCGGCATGATTGGCCCGCAAGAACTATCAATACCACATCCAATTTTAGCGCAAAAATTGAGCGCGCTCAAGCCAGGACAATTAGCTCCACCATTACAAGTTGCTGACTGGTTTGCGATCGTTCAGTTGAAAAAACATCTGCCAGCTCAGTTAGATCCATTGATGCAGTCACGGTTAATTGATGAAATGTATGAGCAATGGATGCAGGAAAAATTAAGTCAGTTAGGAGCCAGGGGTTAGGAGTTGGGATCGAAATCGAAATTTTAGACAATATTTTATGACATATACACCAGTCGCCCCTCAAACATTTCTAGCTCAAATCGAGCCATTTAATCAGCTATCGACTGCTACCCAAACCAAGCTTGCCAAAATCGCCCAGTACTATCGCTATCATGTCGGGCAACCGATCGCCTTGCGCGATCGATTATCAGCACAGGTCAATATTGTCGTAGAAGGTACTGTGCGACTATTGGGATATCCCTCCGAACACGCTTCCCCCGTCACTTTAATGCGATTGGAAGCTGGTAGCACGATTGGCGCAATTGGGATGATTCGGGGCGTACCCTGCGAATCGGCGATCGCCTCAACCGAAGCAATTTGTCTGACTATTCCAGCCGAAGCATTCATGCAAATAGTCGCCAAAGAGCCGATCTTAAGACAACATTTCGATCGACCAAGCGCGATCGAAATATTTGAACTACTACGGTTAGAGCTAGAGCAGCATCCTAACCAAGCACAATTACTCCAACAATTAAGAGTTGACTCACTCAAAGATCTGGCACTCAGAGCGTATAATTCTGCCGTTGCTTACACATCGCCACAGGAGATTCCCCCAGCACTGAGAACCTGGGATTGGTTCGTAGCCAGCCAATCTTCACCAGAGGCATCCTCAAGTTATTCGGGACGGGCTTACTCGATCGGCGACAGGCTCGATTTTGACTCCTTTGGCTCCAGACAAAAACTCCGCCTGATCGGTATTTCACCAGATATTCTGCAACTTTCGCCACCGATCGATAGAGATTGGATCGTGGATATTGACGATCCGATCTCTATCGCCGATTCTTCCGCGATGACCGTAGCGCAACCACACGAAATCCCCTACGCACCCGATCTACCACTCACCCTCAATACCCCCAAAAAATCACTCAAACAGTATTCGGTTGTCCGAGGGCAGGGACAGATCGATGGGAGTGTCGCCTGTTTTGAAATGTTGGCTAATCAGTATAAAATCCCCTTTCGGCGCGATTCAGTTCGCAAAATTATTGCCCATCATGTCGAGCAATCTGGCGGAGTTTCTTTGCAATTTTGTGGTGCTGTGGCTGATTTCTTGGGTCTACAAGGTCAACTAGCCGCCATTCCCCTCGCAGATATGCAGCGGATTCAGGTACCTGCTCTGATTAAGTGGCAAGACCAATTAGGCGTAATTTGTGCTGTTGCCAACAACTCCGTGACAATTGCCCTCCCGACTAGTGGGTTGATTCAGCGATCGCCGCAAGAATTATTACTCAATCAGGAATCCTCCGCAGATAAATCTACCGCCGCTCAATTTATCCCGATTCTGCTGATTCAAGCTACCCGCTATACCCCAGAACAAAAGTTTGGGATGAGCTGGTTTTGGCCATCACTCGTCCAGTATAAAGGCGTGTTGATTGAGGTCTTAATTGCTTCCTTTTTTATTCAATTATTTGGGCTGGCAAATCCGCTGATTACCCAGACAATTATCGATCGAGTGCTGATGCAAAACAGTGCTAGTGCGCTGAATGTCTTTGGCATATTATTAGTTGGTGTTGCCGTTGCGGAAGCATTATTAACTAGTTTAAGAACCTATTTATTTGCTGATACTACCAATCGGATCGATTTAGCTTTGGGTTCGCAAATTATCGATCGATTGCTGCGATTGCCCCTGAGATACTTTGAAAAACGCTCGGTGGGTGAACTCTCCACCAGGGTAAATGAGCTAGAAAATATTCGGCAATTTTTGACGGGCACGGCATTAACCGTCGTCTTAGATTCAGTATTTTCAGTAATTTATATCGTGGTGATGTTCCTGTATAGCTGGCAATTGACGCTAGTCGCACTGGCAACCCTCCCGCTGGTCGTATTTATTACGATGGGCGTATCGCCAATTGCTCGAAAACAACTGCGAGATAAAGCTGAACGCAATGCCAGATCGCAGTCTCATTTAGTCGAAGTAATTTCGGGCATCCAAACCGTCAAGGCGCAAAACGTCGAATTGCGATCGCGCTGGAAATGGCAAGAACGCTACACCCAATATGTGATGGCTGGATTCAAAACTGTCATTACATTTACAACTGCTAATTCGGCAACAACATTTCTCAATCAGATCTCCAGTTTATTAGTCCTCTGGGTCGGTTCATATTTAGTCCTAGACGGCAAATTAACCCTCGGACAACTGATTGCCTTCCGAATCATTTCTGGGTATGTTACTAGCCCCCTCTTGCGGCTGACCCAACTCTGGCAAAACTTCCAGGAAACAGCACTTTCCCTCGAACGGATCGCCGATATCCTCGATACACCGATGGAATCAGATCAGATCGATCGCGGCAATATTCCCATGCCGACGATTCGCGGTAATGTCAAGTTCGATAATGTCTCCTTTCGGTTTGCCCCAACTGGTGCCCTTAATTTAGATGGTGTCAGTCTAGAATTTGCTGCTGGTCAGTTTATCGGAATTGTCGGTCAAAGTGGCTCTGGTAAGAGTACCCTGATGAAACTATTGCCCCGATTATATCCACTAGAATCTGGACGAATCTTGATTGATGACTATGATATTTCCAAGGTTGAACTCTATTCATTGCGCCAACAAATTGGGATTGTGCCCCAAGATACGCTGTTATTTGAAGGCAGCGTTCAGGAGAATATCGCGCTTAATTATCCTGATGCTACTACCGATCAAATTATTCAGGCTGCTAAAATCGCCAATGCCCACAATTTCATTATGGAATTACCCAATGGGTACAATTCCCCCGTCGGCGAACGCGGATCTGGCTTGTCTGGGGGGCAACGTCAGCGCATTGCGATCTCGCGCACAATTCTTCAAAATCCTCGCCTATTAATTTTAGACGAAGCAACTAGTGCCCTAGATTATGAATCTGAGAATCAGGTTTGTACGAATATCGCCACCGCTCTGCGCGGGAAAACAGTCTTTTTCATCACCCATCGACTCACCACCATCCGCAATGCGGACGTGATTTTGATGATGGATCGGGGAATGGTCGCTGAATTGGGCACCCACGATGAACTGATGAATTTAAAGGGGCGTTATTACTGCCTTTATCAGCAACAAGAATCACAGCTTTAAATGTACGTTGAATAGCCGTCGATCGTCCAGTTAAATAGATTCTTCATCCCACACCATAAAGTACTCGTTACAGCATGGGAATTTCCGTCTATCTGGTACAACTAACGAATACTGGGATCGCGGTAAGCAGGCGAATCATCACGACGTGTTGTGGTGCGATCGTCTTCTTTCCGTCGGCCTAAGAATCCAAGTAAACCGACTAAACCAGTTAATCCCCATAGACCGGAATTGTCGTTGTTGCGTTCATAAGTAGTAGTGGTGCCAGTACGCTGATTACTAGTATTGGGGTTATTTACTTGAGCAGCAGCGGGCAAAGTCATTGGGAAAACTGAAACAATTGTGCCGATGATACCGGCACTGATGAAGGCGAGCGAAGATGATTTTTTCATGAGTTTGGACTCCGTTATTTGCTAGTTGTGTTATTTTTCGCAGGTGTCAGCTAAAAATTTTGTAATATCGATTTAAATCATTAGCTTAATTCACTACTAATCTAACCAAGCTAGTTGGTTAAGAACTCTGTCGTAAGTACCATGTTTAAAAAGTCAAGGTATTCCTAACGGTGACAGCATCTCGATTGAAACTAGCTACATCAAGCTTTAAAATAAAACAACCTGCGAAATGACCGTCAGACGGATATTCACATCACTCAAGTTCGGTTTTACCCCTGCGATCGGGTGACATCGATCCGTTAATCTCTAAGAGTGAGTTAGTGAAAATTAAGTAAACTGTGGTCAGAAAGTGGTTGCTCCCGACGTTAAGCGAAGTATTAGCCAAAGCAGAACCGACGGGAATCGATCTGCTCATCCCTGAATTTAATCCTCCCGATCCTCATCCATCTACCGATCGGCAAGAACTACAAATTAGGGCTTTAAGTCAGTGGCAAAGCGCGATCGCTGCTGTTGAAGCTTTGCTCTTACAAGCTTTACCTAGTCCGATGGGCATGTCAGATCTCAGTGAAGAGACAGTCATCGAAGGACTACTAATGACTGCTCCATTACCTCTATTCAGTCATCCCGCGATCGTTTCCCAGCTCCAAACCACGACCTTTACTACTCATCACACCAATCGCCAACTTCCGCCTTGTAAATCCAGTCTCCAGCTAGATTATCTCCATCAGTCTCACCATTTTCCCATCGAATTACTCTCGACAGATCCCCTCGCTGACGAGCGGTTTTGTCTCGTCCTCACCAGTCACTTCAGTCTAGTCGTCGTCTTAGGCGAAGAAAATGGCCTGGAACGCTGTCAGTTTTCCTTCGATCCTGACGACATCAACATGGCATGGAAATCTCTACGGGGACGAATGATGCTGACTGCGCCCCACCATCTATCCTATTTAGATGAGCTAGTGGCTAAATTTAGCCCGATCGAGCCTAACTATCGGTGGGTGATGGCATTTAGCCAATATTTGCTCCAAAACCAGCCTGTGGCGATTTTAGCCCCACCAGAGCCTACTCCCATTTCCACTGCTCCCGAAATCCCCGCCAAACTAGCTGCTGATGTCGAACTGCTCCAAGCACTTACCCACGAAATTCGCACACCCTTAACCACCATTCGCACGATGACGCGGTTATTATTGCGTCAACCAGATTTATCACCGCGAGTATTGAAGCGATTAGGCGCGATCGATCGAGAATGTACGGAACAAATTAACCGGATGGAACTGATTTTCAGCGCGGTAGAACTAGCTACGACTCAGCCATCCCAAGCGGTGGATTTAACCACCATGTCGATTACCCAACTCCTCGAACAAAGTCTCCCCCACTGGCAACAACAAGCCGAACGCCGCAATCTCGATCTCGCCGTAGATATTCCCCATCAACTTCCTGCTGTCGTCAGCAATCCGACAATTCTCGATCGAGTCTTGACTGGATTAGTCGAAAACTTTACCCGCAATCTCCCCTCTGGAAGCCGCATCCAAGTCGAAGTTACCCCCGTTGGCGATCGCTTGAAACTCCAACTCCAATCTCGGCTAGAAGATGACGAACACACTCATACCGCTCCCAGCAAACGACACTCTGTTGGGCAACTACTCACCTTCCAACCCGAAACAGGTAATCTCAGTCTCAATCTAAATGTGACGAAAAATCTCTTTCAACTACTAGGTGGTAAATTAATCGTCCGCCAACACCCCCAGCAAGGCGAAGTCTTGACAATTTTTCTCCCACTATCGATGATTACTAGGGAGTAGGCTGTGGGCTTTAAGACGCAAGCATCCTGTTTTCTCCTGACCACTAACCCCTAACCCCTAACCCTTAACCCCTAACCCATGCCTTGGTTTGTCAAAATTGAAACTGGAATAGTGCCAAAGCCGGAATTTGATCGATATGTGCCCGATCATAAAGCTTATGTCCAAGGATTGATCGATCGGGGGCATCATGCCAAAACTGGCTATTGGGGCGAACGTGGTGGGGGAATGATGCTATTTCAAGCCGCGTCACTGGCGGAAGCAGAACAAATTGTCGCGACCGACCCACTCGTCCAAAATCATTGTGTAACCTATCAATTGCATGAATGGCGAATTGTGTTAGGTGATTGAGCAAATATTTGTGTTATGATGATAACTGATCTGGACCCGCGCGGTCGTAACGCCTAAACCTTGTCAGGACCGGAAGGTAGCAGCAACATGGGATGCTTGCAACAGGCGTGGAATCCGGATCTTAAGATTTTGAATTATCTAGTTATTGCCGTCGTCCGCTACATATCGGCAAACCGTACATACCGCCCCTAGTATCTTAGTGGTTAGAGCGTTTATCCTGGAAATTGGATAGCTCCATATCAATCACCGTCACATCAGAAGTTATATTATGGCTGGTTTAGGCGATATCGTTCAAAAAGCATTCTACCTCGGCGTAGGGCTAGCTGCTTCCGCTAGCGAGCAAGCTGGTGAGAAAATTTCTGGGTTGAGAGTACAGGCTCAAAAGCTCGCTGACGAGATGGTAGCCAAGGGTGAAATTACGACAGAAGAAGCGCGGAAGCTGGTAGATGATATGCTCAAATCCGCGCAACAACATAATCTTAACCAAGCTGACGCGAGTAATACCGACAGACCCCAAAAGAATCAGGAGCCACGCCGGATCGAAATTATTGCAGATGGAGATGAGCCATCATCGGCATCACCTCGATCGACAGATGATGTCAGTGAGATGCGCAAGCAAGTAGAAGCTTTGCAAGCAGAATTGAAACGGATGAAAAACTCATAGGATTGTAGACTAATTTGATCGGTAGTCAGGATTTGATTAAGAAATCTTACTGTCGATCGATCGAATGGTTGGGATCCAAGTTATCGCAATAAAATTACAGGCTCTATCATGCCCGATAGAGCCTGTAATTTTAGCTAATTAAATAGAATCAGCCATATCAACCATGACGATCGAGTGGAGTGATAGCTAGAATCTGGGTATAAACTGCTAGATATTCCTACTGTATGCAAGGTGAGATCGTCGCGATTATCTATGATGGTGTAAATATCTTGAGTGACATATAATGAGATCCCTAAAGCGACTAATTCCGATTAAAAAAAGTGCACATCTAGTCAATTACCAAGCCACAGTGTCAACTCAAAAGCGAAGACTAGTTAAATTAGAAGTAGACTTGATCCCGCAGATTGAAAACCGGTGGGAGAAAATCTTGGCAGATCGAACAACCGATCGACCATCTGCTGAAAATGCAATTAGAGATTGTTATGCTGGTGCAGGTTTAGAACAACCACGCATTTTGTGGACAGAAAATCCGTTGACAGCAATCATGATCTTAATCAATCGTCCAGACTTAGTAGACATTGCGGGCGATCTTTTGAGCCAAATTTGGACTAGTTGCAACCAAGAGATCGAACGCCAAATCGACCCAGACTTTATTCGTGTTGTTAAGGCTTATGCAAATCCCCGCGCTAAAATCATCGAAACACCTGAGTTGATTGCCGCCGATCCTTTGGGCGACTTTTTAAATCAAGTTTCGATCGCTAAAATTCGTGCCGTTTATCCTCATCTCGATCTGACGACACTACCTACGGCAATGCAAGATCATCGGATTGCCTACTTGAGTTATTTTGATTACTTCCGGCAAATTGGATTAGATCTGCCCCAGATTCAACCTCTGATTAATTTAGCTACATCTTGCGGTTGTTGCTGGGCATTTGCCAATATTGCGATCGTCACACCAAAACCATCAGCGATCGAATTTACCGATAACGGGGTATTAAATGCGTTAATTTACGATGGAGTGAATATCCTTGACTGAATCTATGTCGCTCCTCACGCCGACCCGTGGCATAATGATAGAGGAATAAATCGTCCCCATTATATCCAATTACAAGGATGTCGAGATTGTGCCTCTAATTACGACCGGTAAAACATTCATTCGCGATCTAGAACAAGCTGGAGCATTGGGTGTCTATGCACCGCTAGAAGGTGGCTATGAAGGCCGATACCAGCGGCGACTCCGTGCTACAGGATATGAGAGTATGCAGATATCAGCCAGAGGTTTGGGCGATCTCTCTGCCTATTTGACCGCAATACATGGCGTGCGTCCCGCTCACCTGGGGAAAAAAGACATTCGGACCTATTTTATCCCCCCGATGCTCGATGCTCATCTAGCTCATCTACTTCCCACCTCTAAAGGCTTAGTTTTATGGATAGTCGATGGGCAGGTATTATCGAGTCAAGAGTTAGCTTATTTGACAGAATTACCAACTATCGAACCTAAAGTCAAAGTTGTCATTGAGTTAGGCGGCGATCGCCAGTTTAGCTGGAAATCCCTGCGCGCAATTTAACCACTACTAATCATCTTAATCCTCTGTTCGTAATCGATCGGTATAGATTTGCCTCGATTTTTTTCCTCAGAGGCTATGTTAACAGCGAAAACTAGACTATCATCAATTACAATTCTGCTCTACACTACACTCACTGTGCAATTTTATGAACGAAAAAACAGTAGAAGACCCTAAATTGGTGATAGTTTACTTTGCTAACGGCACAGTCCAGTGGGTCAAATCAGGCAGCACTAACCAATGGGCTAGGGATGGCGGTAGAGTCAATAAGTTTTTTGAAGGTAGGGTTTATCAAACTCCAGAGGGTAAAAAAGTTAAGATCAAACAACATTTTAAGTTGTTAAATACTGTGTTTATGGATGTCGAAACAGGGACATTTCTGGATACAGTTCGAGAAGATCTACTCGGCTTAGTCACCGATGCTCAAGATCCGATTCAACACTGTAAATGGTGGGATGTCGATTGGTCTTGTCCGATCGTTTTTGAGCCAAAACCAGAACGCAAGCCAGTGAAAAGTCCGGTAGTCAAGAGCTAGAACTTAGGCAACATAAGTTATCAAGCTACCATCCCCCATCTTCCATCTGTGGATGCCACCAACAGATTTATAATATTTTCTAAGGCATAACTGGTATTGATATATTGGTTTTCGGGGAGGTACAAATGTTCTGCAAATTGAGAATATGTAATCTGGTGCAAAGCTCCGTCAATCGCGCAACTAAATCGCTTTGGATATTTACCTTGAATTGAGATAGATCTCCTGAGTAAATCGCGATTAGAGTGGCTGGGCGCGGCTGAGTGTCTAGACTTTTCTCGATCAGTTTGGTAATAATCGGCTTGGTATTATTTGGGGCAATCGGGTAAATATGCAGTCGATCGAGCTTTTTGTCCAGATCTCCTCCACGATTAAATCTTGATGTTTTGCAACTATATATTCGGCAATCAAATCGGGCACAATAAAGCTATTTTCTTTGACTTATAGTAGATATCGCAGGCTCGATCGACAAGTAAACTTCTAACTAACCGCGATCGATTCTACTCCTCAACACTTTGATGGCATCGATCGACCTCAGTCTATTGACAAACAGGATCGATCGCACTATCGTCTTACTATGGCACTATCGATCTAATTAGTATGAATGCAGTCATCGTTTCATCTAAGTATCAAATCGTTATCCCCAGAGAAATCAGAGAATCAATGGGGATAGTCTCTGGGCAGAAAATTCAAATGATTGCCTATCGCAATCGGATCGAACTCATCCCGATTAAACCAATTGCTCAAATGAGAGGCTTCCTCAACGGAATCGATACAGAGGTAATTAGAGAAAACGACAGAGTATGAATATCGTTGATTCCTCTGCTTGGCTTTCTTATTTCGCAGGCGATAGCAATGCCGAATATTTCGCCGAACCAATCGAAAACACCCCAGCTTTGCTTGTTCCCAGTATTACTCTGGCGGAAGTTTTCAAGATTATTTTGCGTCAACGAGATGAAGATGTAGCCTTAGCCGCAATCGCTCAAATGGAACAAGGACAAGTAATCGTTTTGGATAGTCGCCTATCGATCGATGCCGCTTATTATGGACTCAAGTATCAACTTCCCTTGGCTGATA
Organism: Chamaesiphon sp. VAR_61_metabat_425; assembly: GCA_031425415.1. Classification (GTDB taxonomy): domain Bacteria; phylum Cyanobacteriota; class Cyanobacteriia; order Cyanobacteriales; family Chamaesiphonaceae; genus Chamaesiphon. The sequence continues at coordinate 33,215 of JANPJH010000237.1, forward strand.
GCATCATTTATGCCACAGCAATGAAATATAATGCTATTATCTGGACACAAGATAATGACTTTGAATCATTAGATCGTGTCAAATATTTTCCCAAGCTCGATCTAAAGTAGCAATCTAGCAATCTCCCTTCAACTTGCACGCAGTCATGAGCCGATCAAACTTAGTAAACACATCTGATACACAAATTAGTACGATCTCCCTCGACAGTAGATTCCCACAACGTCACACCAACGATTTACAAGAGATCAATTTAGCATCACCATCTCCGCAAATTCCCAGAATTTGGAAGCGAAAGCCCATCTAAATGCTACAGGCTCGATCGCTAGTTCCTGTCGTTCGTTAACTCTGTGGGCGATAATTTTGGATTTGTTTCCCGTCTGCGCCATAGACTTCTAGCGGCAACTTAACGTTATCACTAATAGTTTGCAGCGCATTCCCCAGAGTGTTGACATGATCGATCAAGCCCATCTTAGCACTGCTATCACCTTGAAGTGAAGCTGCCTGTGCTGTCTGCATCACCGTTTGAGTGTAGAGTGGCATCAAGCGCACCGCGATCCCTTTACTCGTGACTGTATAGGTGCATATTTGGGGATTACCAGCGCAAGTTTGCTGGAGATCTTTGGTCGCCAGGGCAATTTTCTGACTGGTTTTGAGCTGTTCTTCAGCCTGTTGAAAGCTTTTGGTATATTCAAAAACTAAGGGTTTGGCTTGACTGTAAACAGCAGTATTTGGGGAGATGCTTTGAATTGCCACAACAGACTGATTCCATTGGGCTACTGCTTCGGTTAATTGATCGTTTTTCTGCGCCAGTTTAGCCGATTGGGCCAATTTGACTGCTTTATTGTAGTTTTCGACAGCATTATCTTCTAGTTGGACTTTTTCCTGAACGGTCGCAATCTGGGGCTGAGCCGATTTGAGCAGGGTTTGGGCTTGGGCATAGACGGTAGTTGTCGAGGGAATGCTACTTAGTTCATTGCCTACTTTATCCCACTGAGTTTTAACTCCCCGCCATTCTGCGAGAGATTTGGCCACAGCTTGAGCTTGAGTGGCAGATTTCGCACCTTCGACAGCCGATTTGAGTTTCTCTTCTGCGGTAGTTTCTACTCCAATCCGGCGTTGGATATCGGCTAGCTTCCCTTGATAATCGGTGAGTTTTTGCTGAGCGAGAGGATATACTTTACTAGTTGTGGGGATTTTGCCGAGCGTGGCGATCGATTCTGTCCACATTTGCCTACTTTCTTCCCATTTCGCCAACGGAATTGGCGGATTTTTGACGACGGTTGCCGCTTTAAAAGCTTTATTCATCGCCGCCACAGTGTTGTCGAGATGAGTGACTTGTGGTTCGGTTGTTTGCAGGGCTTGTTGAGCGGTGCTGTAGCTTCCCGACCAAGCCGGAATCGACTTGAGACTCTCGATACTTTGATGTAGCTGCTGCTGAGCATTCAAAATCTCTTTTCCCGTCGCCCCTGGATTATTGACGATGGCAAAAGATGACTGAGCTGACTGATTGGCAGTATTTAGCTCTGCACAAACTGGTTGCAACACACATGGGCGTGTGCCCATATATCCAGCCCCCAAACCAGCCACCAGCAAACTTAGACCACCGAGAATGGGCTTGAGTTTACTATTGGTATGCTTAACTGCTGAAGGGTACATAGTCGAATCAGGACGCTCGAAACCACTCCCAAAAGAATTTTCGATATCGGCGACAAAAGCATCAGCATCAATTTTAACGATTCGATCTTCGGTATCTTTGGATCGCGCATATTCGTCATCTAAAGATACAACCCCTTGTGTCGTTGTCGAGGGTGAGCCAATAGGAGTTGTTTTGTCAACCCGCAGCGGTTTGCCTGGCTCAATATTGCTGAGATCGCTTTCTAAGGCTATTTGGTCTTCGCTCATGCCGGTCATTTCTGGGGCTGCTTCGCCTGGTACGATTTTCTGGACGAGGGGGTAAACAGTGAAGCTTTGTTGACTGTAAGGACGCTGATTTCCCTCCGCTCGCAGATACAATTTTACCGCCAAGGGGGTCTTTGGTTCTTCGGCTTGTAGGGCACGTTCCAATACCCTAAATGTGTCGGGAATGTCCAAAACCACATCAGCGGGGTGTTGGGCGAGAACCCATAACGTATCATCCTTATACAAACACTGGACTCGGAACGGGATAATCCGCCCCAAGTGGGCGTGGAGAGAGTTTTGCAGAAAACACTCTAAAATCTTGAGGTCATCCAGTCGCGTAGCTGAGTGCATAAGGCTTTAGGCTTTAGGAATTTAGGCTTTAGGCTTTAGGCTTTAGGAATTTAGGCTCTAGGCTTTAGGCTTTGGTTGCAATGTGCGAGACTAGCACTCTCTGACTAGTTGGCGGAAAATTGTTACATTTATATATCCTGAATTTTAGCAGATTCCGATCGACAGATCTCAATATTTTGGAAATTAAGCTGATAAGACACATCCCCGACTGCTTGAAGAAGTCGGGGATGTGCTGGTGATAATTTAATTTATTGACAATCTATTTGATTGCAACTTTACCGCCAGCTTCTTCGATTTGTTTTTTAGCATCTTCAGCGGCTGCTTTAGGCACGCCAGTGAGGACATCTTTAGGTGCAGCTTCAACGAGGTCTTTAGCTTCTTTCAAGCCTAAGCCAGTGATTGCGCGGACAACTTTCAAGACGGAGATCTTCTTGCTTTCGTCAGACAATCCTTCGAGGACAACGTTGAATTCAGTTTGCTCTTCAGCAACTTCAGCAGTTGCCGCAGGGCCAGCCGCCATAGCTACACCAACTGGTGCCGCAGCACTCACGCCAAAAGCTTCTTCGATTTGCTTGACTAATTCAGCCGCTTCCAGCAAGCTGAGGGTTTTTAACTGTTCTAAGATTGTATCGGTTGCAGCAGACATGTGTAGATTCCTAAAGATATGGGTGAAATTTTGGACAAGGCAGATTGGCTTTACGCTCTAGCCTTTGTCAACGTGAGCCTGAAGACTACGGGCAATTGATGCAGGTACTTCTTTAACGCCGATCGCGATTTTCGCAGTGACGGAGTTGAGGGCACCAGCAATTTGCGCCATGAGTTGTTCTTTGGATGGCAGATCGCCGATCGCTTTGACATCCGCTCCAGTAAGGGTTTTCCCTTCCATTACCCCACCGTGAAGTTCGGTTTTCTTGGTAACTTTTTGGAACTCATGGTAGGCTTTAATCGCACCACCGATGTCATCTTTGAGCAATAAGAAAGCCGAAGAACCAGTGAGTAGTGGTTCTAGTGCTTGCCATTCGGCGTTACCTTCGATGGCTTTACCCATCAAGGTGTTTTTTGTCACCGTACAGGTGCCGCCTTTGGGGCGAATCCGCCGCCGTAAGTCGGTGATTTCTGCCACGGTTAGACCCTGGTAGTTAATCACCGCGATCATTGTGGTTTCACTCAAGTCTTTCTTGAGCGAAGCGACGATCGCTTGTTTGTTTTCTAGGGTTCTCCCCATAATGATGCTTACCTCTTGGTCAACCAAGTTTTGGGTGTGAACAAAATTGGATAAAATTAACCCCGACACTAGGTGCCGAGGTTTACTTTCTAGCCTGTCGCGTTGCACTACTCGCTATGAGTAGACATCGCTCGTGCTGTTTGCGTTAACCTCGGCAGGGAATTAAGCTATTTGCTCCTGCTGTCTGCGGCTGGCTATTTAATTTTGGTTAACGCAATTCGATCGCGACAGAACCTCAAATACTTGTAGTTTAACAATGCGGTGATTCCGCAAACTAGCCTTTGTTAAGATAGCATGGGTCGATCGATTTATGCAAGTAAAAATTGAGGAATCTACCGACGATACTTACGAAGTCAGAGGAAGACTTACCTTTTCAAGGCAGGGTCTCTCTTGCCCCAGATCGACGATCGATCGATTATAATTGTTGGTCGTTCCCTACTTAAGGAGAGAAACTTACGGCTTATACACGCCCCCTCGCTACTCTGATCGAACAACTACAACGGTTGCCAGGAGTAGGTCCCAAATCTGCTCAAAGATTAGCTTTACATATTCTCAAACGCTCTCAATCAGAAGTCGAGCAACTTGCCAAAGCTTTACTCGATGCCAAACAGCAAGTTGGATTGTGCCAGGTCTGTTTTCACCTGTCTGCCGAACCTGTTTGTGATATCTGTCGCAATCCCCAACGGGATAAACGCACCATTTGTGTGGTTTCTGATTCTCGCGATGTGATCGCGCTGGAACGAACGCGAGAATTTAGTGGCACATATCATGTTTTGGGCGGGACGATTTCGCCGATGGATGGGATTGGTCCCGAACAATTGAATATTGCCGCCCTAGTTAAACGGATCGATAGGCAGGATGTGAAGGAAGTAATTATTGCGATTAGTCCGACAGTGGAAGGAGAAACCACCACGCTGTATCTCGGACGACTGATTAAACCTTTTACAAAAGTGACTAGAATTGCCTTTGGGTTGCCAATGGGTGGCGATCTGGAATATGCAGATGAAATCACCCTCGCCCGCGCGCTAGAGGGCAGACGAGAGCTCGATTGAGCGGGAGTAACTGCGAGCCGGATAGGTTGCTCGTTGGTCGATCGTCAGGATAATTTAAACTAAACAATAATCAGCTAGGAATAACAGGTAGTCTATTTAATTAAAAGATCGATAAATACTTCGTTAAATAGTAATTTAGTCGAATTTGAGGGTAAGGGCTAGAGTTCACTATGCACTAGCCATTGCTACCACTAGACACGACCTAAGTGAGTTTCTTCTTGATTAAGACAACCAGTTGACCTAATTGTTTTTTCAAGGTGTCAAGCTCGGTTTCGAGTCCCATCACTTTATTAATGACTGCCTGCTGTTCGTCACTTTTTGCTTGTTGTAGAGCCGTAAATTTACTAGTTAGATCTTGAATTTCTGCCTGTCTAGACTGATTCATGCTCATTAATTGCGCTTGCAATTCTTGAATTTCAGTACTATTCGCTTTTTGGATGTGATTAATTTGCTCTTGTAACTGAGCAGTTTGAGCTTGTAATTGGGAGATCGTTTCATTACTAGCTTGAACATCCCCAGCCGTAAACTGGACAGAACTGGGCACTTCCGCTGCACGGGGACGTGCTTTTCTGGCTTTAGTCATCGCTACTCGAATGGCTTCGGCGAGGACAATGCGATCGAATGGTTTCTCGATGAATTCAAAAAACTCAAACGGTTCGGAGATCTTGCTGGTGACTTCTTCCTTTTTTCCCGACATCAATACTAAGGGAATCTTTTGCAGTTCTGGACTAGCCTGAATTTGCTGAAATACTTCCCAGCCGCTCATTTTGGGGAGAATAAAATCTAACATGATCAGGCTTGGATGGGCCGATCCGACCAAATTGATCCCCTCTACGCCATCTTTGGCTTCAATTACTTCAAAGTCGCCATCGGGAAGCATATCCCGAACGGTCTTTCTGATTACCCGACTATCATCGATCACTAAAATCTTGCTAGTTGCCACACTTGACTCCTTATAGTCTTGCAGTTTGATTAATTTAGATTCTGTATACTATTGATTACTCCCACACCTTAATTCAGATGGTTTAACCTAGTTTCAGTACGAATTTATAAAATCGATCGGGATTTATAGGATTTTGCGGATGCGCGCTCATCGGGTTCTCCCAGGATTTAGCGCACAAAGCAGGATAAACAGGATTAGATTATCGGTACCAACCTTTCCCCCCTTTCCCCCATCTCTTAATTATCCTAATCGAGTCGCTCTATATATGCCCTCTTCTCCCTCAGATTTAGCTAGTTGGCGTGCTGAAGTTCAAGCTCTACCCGCCTGGCTGCGGCGATCGATCGGTTCAGCCAGCGAACTCTCGACTGTCCAGCAGATTGTCAAACAGCGACAGATCCATACCATTTGTGAAGAGGGTCGTTGTCCCAATCGGGCGGAGTGTTACAGTCAAAAGACCGCGACTTTTTTATTAATGGGGCCAACTTGCACTCGAAGTTGTGGTTTTTGTCAAGTGGATAAGGGTCACGCGCCGATGCCGCTCGACCCCCAAGAACCAGCGAAGGTTGCCGAAGCAGTTCAATTACTGGGATTGCGCTATGTGGTGCTGACAGCGGTAGCCCGAGACGATCTGGACGATGGGGGTGCGAGTTGGTTTGTGGCGACGATCGCCGCAATTCGAGCGGTTAATTCGGATGCCCAGATTGAAGTGCTGACTCCAGATTTCTGGAGTGGGAAGGATGCTAAGCTTCAGCAACAGGAACGGGTTGCCACGATAGTTGGCGTGGAACCTGCCTGTTATAATCACAATGTGGAAACAGTAGCGAGACTTCAAGATCGGGTGCGCCGGGGGGCAAAATACCATCGATCGCTAGATGTGCTGCGGTATGTGAAAGAGTTAAATTCGACTATTCCCACCAAGTCCGGTTTGATGCTGGGACATGGGGAAACTGAAGTAGAAATTATCGAGACGTTACAGGATTTGAGATCGATCGATTGTGACAGGTTGACGCTGGGGCAATATATGCGACCATCTTTAGAGCATTTGCCAGTGGTGAAGTATTGGACTCCGGCAGAGTTTGACAAGTTGGGCGAAGTAGCGCGAGAGTTAGGATTCAAGCATGTTCGATCGGGACCGTTGGTTCGCAGTTCTTATCATGCTGGAGAAGTTTAAAATTACTCATGCCTATCTCGATCGGTTGTGCGGTATGGTCTTATCCAGGCTGGATGGGGGAAGTTTATCCCCCAAAAACACCTGCGACGGATTTTTTACGGGCATATAGCAATTTTTTCCCAGCGGTGGAGGGAAATACGACATTTTATGCCATTCCCGATCGGTCAGTAATAAATCGCTGGATCGCTCAAACTTCCGCTGGCTTTCGGTTTTGTCTCAAGTTTCCCCGATCCATCACCCATGATGGGTTACTTTTGCCACAAATTCTCTCCGCCCAAGCATTTATCACCCAGATGCAGGAATTGGGCGAGCGA
>JANPJH010000238.1:0-25027 GCA_031425415.1 Chamaesiphon sp. VAR_61_metabat_425
CATTATCCTGTACTTTATTAATCGATCGGCAAACCCAGAAGAAATATCCCCAAGCATTAGATACGGCGATTGCCAAGCTCAAGTATGGCGCGATCGGTGTAAATATCTGGTCGGCAATGTTATTTTATTTCGGTTCGACGACTTGGGGTGCCTATCCTGGTAATTCCCTGGCTGACATTGGTTCGGGGGTTGGTTTCGTCCACAACAGTTATCTTTTCGACCATCCCCAAAAATCAGTCGTCTACGCCCCATTTCGGATCTTCCCCACACCAGCTTGGTTTGCTACTCACAAAAATCTGCTAGGAATGGCTCGCCAACTCCTCAAATTTGAAGCCGACCCAACTTGGCAAAATTTACCAGCAGTGTTGATGGCGGCAATTAAAGGGTGATCTGTAGAAAGTTGGGATAACCGATCTCTTGCTGTGGCGACGGAAATTGTTACCATAGAGGGCAGTGGTTAAACAGAAATCGTCTTGCGGCTAGTAATTCAGATTTAATGTTTTACTACACGCGATCGATCGTCAGTTTAGCTACGATTTGTCCTTAATCTGATTTAGATGATGGCAGCCGCAGTACTTATTCAAAATCTGTGCAAGAGCTATGGTACCGTCCCAGCGGTTAAAGACGTATCTTTCCAGGTCAATCCAGGCGAAATTTTTGGTCTACTAGGCCCGAATGGTGCGGGTAAAACTACCACCATTCGTTGCTTATGTACTCTTGCCAAGCCCGATGCTGGCAGAATTGAAATTGGGGGCATCTCTGTCCTCGAACAGCCACGTGAAGCCAGGAAACGCCTCGGTTATGTCGCGCAGGAAGTCGCGCTCGACAAAATCCTGACTGGTCGAGAGCTGCTCGAACTTCAAGCCGCGCTCTACCATATTCCCAAGGTTGAGGCTAGACAACGTATCGAAGTACTATTAGAAGTCCTGGATTTACACAGCTATGCTGACAAGAAAACAGGCACCTATTCTGGCGGTTTAAAACGCCGGTTGGATTTAGCCGCAGGTTTGCTGCACCAGCCAGAAGTTCTGGTGCTAGACGAGCCAACTGTAGGACTAGATATTGAAAGTCGGGTAGTTGTGTGGGATTTCTTGCGCCAACTGCGGGCGAGTGGAACTACAATCTTAATTACTAGTCATTATCTAGAAGAAGTGGATGCTCTAGCCGATCGAGTGGGCATCATCGATGGTGGGCTAGTTATTGCTGAAGGTACGCCATCTGAATTGAAAAATCGCTTAGGCGGCGATCGAATTACCCTCCGTATTCGCGAGTTTACACCTTCATTGGAAGCCGAAAGAGCTAAACACCTGTTAAGCGATTTACCATTCGTCAAGGAAGCCAGTGTTAATTCCAACCAAGGTAACTCACTCAATTTGGTAGTCACTGATGATAGTGATGCGCTGATGAATATTCAGCGGTCTTTACAAACTGCCGAACTACCGATCTTCGGGATTTCTCAATCGCGTCCCAGTTTAGATGATGTCTATCTAGCCGCCACTGGTAAAACGCTACTCGATGCCGAACTTGCGGCTGCTAGCAGTCGGGACCTCAAGGCTGAGAAGAAACAAAGTATGCGATAGAGATAGTAGTTAGTGCCGGCACGAGTTTATGCGAAAATAGGGTTAGTGCTAATTGTTAGTTCGTGTTTATTGTGGGCGGCGGTATTCGTCGTCCCGATCTCAACCTTTTCGCTCGCCGAAAAATCCCTAATTGTTACTAGTTTAATTGTCATTAGCGAAGTAATTTTCTGGTTGGGCATACTATTAACAGGAAAAGAACTCGCCGATCGTTATCGTCGCAAGTTAAACCCCATCGCTTAGTGGCGAGAAATTGTTAACAGACGATAGATAAGTTATCAATCATTCAGAATTGTTCATCACAACCACATCATGAGCGGCACTATCAACACTTCTAATCCGGTAAATGTCCGATCTGGCGATATTTACAACTCCCACGAACCCACAGAATCAAGTCGGTTGGCTGACTTTATCCAAGAAACCTTAGCCCTCACCAAACGGTTATTTATCCAACTCCAGCGTCGTCCTTCTACTCTCGTTGCTGGCATTGTCCAACCCTTAATGTGGTTGCTGCTATTTGGCGCACTATTTCAAAACGCGCCCCAAGGGATGATGGGTAATGGCCTGAGTTATGGGCAGTTTTTGGGCGCAGGCGTAATCGTATTTACAGCCTTTGCGGGCGCATTAAATGCCGGTTTGCCAGTGATGTTCGATCGAGAATTTGGCTTTCTCAATCGGTTGCTAGTCGCGCCGCTAGCTTCTAGATATTCGATCGTTGCAGCGTCAGCAATTTATATCGTAGCTCTAAGTCTACTTCAGACCGCCGCAATTATTGGAGTGAGTGCGCTGATGGGGGCTGGGTTGCCAGGATTAGCTGGATTGGGAGTTATCGCGCTGATTATCCTCCTGTTGGTGCTAGGAGTCACGGCAATGAGTTTGGGCTTTACATTTGCCCTACCAGGACACATCGAACTAATTGCCGTTATTTTTGTCATTAATCTCCCCCTCCTATTTGCTAGTACTGCTCTGGCACCACTATCTTTCATGCCAAACTGGTTACAGATTGTGGCTTGTCTCAATCCCCTGACTTATGCGATCGAGCCAATTCGCTATTTGTACACTCATACGCAGTGGGATCTGACAAATACCGTCTTACAAGCACCTTGGGGGGCTACTTCCTTTGGCACCGCACTGATGATTTTAGTCGGTTTTACTGTATTGAGCCTCACCGCGATTCAACCGCTGTTAAAACGCCGTCTAGCCTAATTTCAGGAACTATTCGACAGGTTAAATCATCATTACTTTTAGCATATTCACAAATGATTTGGGATTAACCTAAAATTAGAAATAATCCCCTCATTCTCAACACTAAAATATTATGAAAATATCTTCGATCTTGACCTTTAGCAGTCTGATTTTGGGCTGTACGCTGACGCTGATTCCTACCGTTACAGTTGCTCAATCAGCGGGTGGCTTTGGGAATAGCGGCGATAACCGCGATCCCTTCAATCGCGCTTCGGGCGGTGATACTTCCGGATTATTGCAACTAATCAACCAAGCTCAGTTGAATGGGCAGAGAAATAATCCTGCATATGCAAAAGAGCAGCAAGAGCAAATCAGTTCGGCAACCGAAGATTTTCGCGCTCAGCAACTGCAACTACTGCGCCAAAAGTCTCAGAAAACTACTCCATCGGCACCAGTACAACCCACTAAATAAATTAGTGGTTAGTGGCTAATTACTTTGAGGTGGATTTTTGCACGCACGGATCGTCAAATTGGAAAATTCACCTTTTGGTAATTAAAATGCTGTAGGTGAAACCAGAAGCGATCGCAAGGAGAATCAATCCTAGCAAAATTCCGCCTGGTACAGAAGTAATAATCTGGAAACCCCGTAATAAATAGACTAAAAGGCTCAAGCCCAGAGCAACGCTGAAAATATAGGCAAACTTCTGAGTTAACGGCATATAATAACGATCGCGTTGTAAATTTGAGTTGCCACTTAATGAGTCTCGATCGTTTCAATCTCACATCTTTTCAATCGCTCAGACGTATTGTGCTGAGCATTTTGACATTTTTTGTAATCATCAAGTTGATTTTGGCACTAGTTGCCACAATCGATCGACCCCAGATTCAAGGCAAGTTTGAATTATATCAAACAAATCTCGTTTTAAAAGCAGCAGAGTGGAAACCTGCGACTGACTCGAACGGATTGTCAGCTTTACAGACAGCTCTTGTCGGTGCCGATTTTTTGAAATCAGCTACGAAACAATATCAAACTGCCCGTTCGGGCGACATTCAAGCGATCGAGAAACTCACTGGCAGTCTAGCAAATTTAGAGCCAACCGAGCCAGATCTGAAGCCGGATCTGAAAATATTGACTCCAGCCCAAACTAGTTTAGTGAAGCAAACAATCTCTGCGGCACAGACGGAAATCGATAAAATAGATCTCCGGATTGGGATTTTACAAGCAGCGCAGCAGCAGCCAGAAACAGCAATTAAGACTTGGCAAAAAATTGTCACCGATTCGGCACAATCTACCTCTAAAAATACCGCAGCATCACTGATTAATATCTGGCAAAAATCATCGAGCATCAGTGCCAATACAGCACCGCAAATCGAAGCAGAAATTAACTCAAACTTTGATGGCTGGTTTCGCGATCGAGTTCTGGAGCAATTATATACAGATTTAGGTAACACAGCCGGACTAGCCCAACTCGATCGAACAGAGCAAGCCACAGCAGAGAATGCCCTAATCAAACTAGCGACCATTTTTACCTCAAGGATCGTATTTGGACTAGGCGGTGTCGGCTTAATTATCTATTTCATCGTCAGATCGATCGTTCTGCTCACCCAAAAGCAACCCACCGAATCTGTCGCTGATATTCTCCTCACGGGGTTAGATACCCCTTGGACAGCACCTTGGGATTGGGAGATTGTCTGGCAAGTATTCATGGTAGGGTTTTTCTTCGTCGGTCAATTTTTACTGCCGCTGATTTTTAGTCAATTTGTCAATCCCAGTAAATTAACTACTCAATCTCAATCGATTTATGTATTTGCCAGCTACGTCACGATGGCTAGTTTAGGCATCGGAGTTTTATATCTATCGATTAAATCTTACTTCCCACTGCCACCAGACTGGTTTAAATTTAACTGGAAATCAAACTGGATTCTTTGGGGTGTTGGCGGTTACTTAGTTGCGACTCCAGTTGTGATTGTTGTATCACTCTTGAATGAGCAAATTTGGCAAGGACAAGGTGGCAGTAATCCAATTTTACAAATAGTCCTCGAAGGTAAAAATCCGATCGCCCTACTGCTATTTTTTCTGACTGCGGCGGTGGCGGCACCATTATTTGAAGAATTCCTATTTCGTGGATTTCTCCTACCTTCCCTGACTCGTTACCTGCCTGTATGGGGATCGATCGGCATTAGTGCCCTCATCTTTGGGGTTGCCCATTTGAGCCTCTCCGAAATCATCCCCTTGACTACGCTCGGCATTATTCTTGGTGTAGTTTATACCCGCACGCGAAATTTACTTGCGCCGATGTTATTGCATAGCCTGTGGAATAGCACGACGTTAATTAGTCTGTATATTCTGGGAAGTGGAAGTTAAATTGGGCGATAGCGTTTACCACTGCTGTACCTATAACGGTAGATATCGAACCATGTTGGCTAATTCATCAAAGGTGGTAACTTGAGCGATTAGCTCTAGATCTCGAATACAATTGCCAATTGAGATTCCTAACTGATGGGCATAGATTATTCCGGAAAAGTCAATTCCTGCGGCTTGGCGACGTTGTGCTTCTACCAAAAAATCATCATCTTGAGTAAAAAGAATTCGTTCGATTTCCATCGCACGATCTAAAATCTGTGAATCTCGGCTACCAGTTCGCCCATCTTCCTGAACTGTCATGACATCAATGTGACGTAATCGTAAACCGATAGTAATAGAACGATGAACGTGTTCGTCCATATACAGTGTAAGTGTCATTGCACCGATCCTGGTGCTTGATGACGGAGATTCTCAGCGTAGTCGAACCGTCGTTGAATATCGGCATCAATTTCGGTTTGACGATCCCAATAGTAGGCTAAAGCCGAGTGAATCTGGCTCATGCTTAGATAGGGATGCTGAAAATGGATTTCTTCTGGACTCCAGCCATAGGCTTTTTGTGCTGTCACTAACTCGACTATTTTCATTGTCGTACCCGATATCGTCGCAACACCATCAAGATCGAGATGAATATACTTGTAAGCGGTATTAGTATCACTCATACATCAAAAGATAATATGTGGAATTATATGTATATTATATGACATCCACAACCTCCCCCGATCTTGCTCCAGAATCTTGAGAATATCCAAATTAGCGATCGAATAGATGAGATCGGAACTTAAACTAAAATCGAGACTATAGCAATATCAGGCGATCTATAATGTACAAATTTGCTCCAGCCTCAGCTACTGAAACGATCGTATTTGGTGCGGTTAGACCAGGATATCGGATTGAAGAGATCGATCGATGGATTAAATTTATGCAAACAGTAAAAATCGAATATGTTTGCTGCTTACTTTCTGCGTCACACTTGAGAGCTTATCCAAATTTATTAGAAATTTACCAACAAGAATTTGGTGTCGAGAGAGTTTGCTGGGCACCGATTGAAGATTTTCAATTAGCAGATCGTGAAGTATTAACTCAGCAGATATTACCATTTCTGTCGATCGCCAAACAGAACAGTGCAAGGGTCGTGGTACATTGCGCTGGGGGCATCGGTAGAACCGGACATGTTCTAGCGGCATGGCTAGTGGCAGAGCGGAGATTGTCCAACCACGCAGCAATTACCGCAGTCAAGAAAATGGGTAAAAATCCTTACGAGTCAGCAATTTTCGCTCCGTTGATGGGTCGCAATCCCTGGCAGGTCATGACAAGATTAAATATATTGCTAAATGACTGTAGATCGGTTTCAACCGCCAGCTCCAAACATGACTAACTCGATCATGGTAGTGGGAACCACATCCCACGCAGGTAAATCGCTGATTACCGCAGCCATCTGTCGGCTGCTCGTCCGTCAAGGCTTCAGAGTTACCCCATTCAAGGGGCAAAATATGGCTTTAAATGCCTACATTACCGCTGATGGTAAGGAAATGGGTCACGCCCAGGCGGTACAGGCTTGGGCGGCGAAAATTGAGCCAAGGGTAGAGATGAATCCGATCTTGCTCAAACCCCAAGGAGATATGACTTCTCAGGTGATTTTAATGGGTTCAGCCGTCGGGCGAGTTCAAGCGGCGGATTACTATCGGGATTATTTTGATCGCGGCTGGGCGACGATTACAAGTTGTTTGGATAAATTAGCTGCGGAATTTGATTATATCGTCTGTGAGGGGGCGGGAAGTCCAGCCGAAATTAATCTCAAACATCGCGATTTAACTAACATGCGAGTGGCGAGTTATTTACAGGCAAATACTGTCTTAGTTGCTGATATCGATCGCGGTGGTGTCTTTGCCCATATTGTTGGGACGCTAGAGTTATTAGAGCCAGAAGAACGCGCTCTAATTAAAGGATTTATTATTAATAAATTTCGTGGACAACGATCTCTATTAGAGTCAGGAATTATCTGGTTGGAAGAACGGACAGATATTCCAGTAATTGGCGTGATTCCAATGTTAGATCAAGTATTTCCAGCAGAAGATTCATTGGATTTATTAGAACGCAGATCCCGTAAACCTAATGCAGATTTAACAATTGGGGTTGTCAAATTTCCGCGTATTGCTAATTTTACTGATTTCGATCCACTCGATGCTGAACCGACTGTCAATTTAAAATATATTACAACTAAAGATGAATTCAGTCAGTGTGATGCGGTGATTTTACCTGGCTCTAAAACCACAATTGCCGATCTCAATTGGCTTTATCAAACTGGCATCGCCGACAGTTTGCCTGATTATCTCACTCATGGCGGCACAATTATGGGAATTTGTGGGGGCTTCCAAATGTTAGGTACTACCATTGTCGATCCGAATGGGATTGAAGGCATTGTCGGTCAACATCCTGGCTTAAATCTCCTTCCCTTACAAACGACGATCTCTAATACTAAAACTACCCGTCAACGCACTACTACCGCTAATTACCCACATCCAGACATTTTGATCGCTGGATATGAAATTCATCAAGGTACTACCCAATGGCACTCAGACCGCTCTAAAATCAACGACTATGAGCCATTATTTGCTGATGAAACCCTCGGTATTGTGAATCGAAAATTGACTGTCTGGGGTACCTATTTACACGGTATCTTTGACAATGGTAAATGGCGAAGAAACTGGCTCAACCAAATCCGATCGCAACGTAATTTATCCCCCATCACAACTGATGTCCCCGATTATGCCAGTCAACGGGAAGAGATTTTCGACAGGTTAGCTGATTCGATCTCTGAGTATTTAGATTTAGCCCCATTAATGTAGCGCAACAAGCTCGATTCTCTTCCAGAGACGCTACGCGAACGAGCCACCATTATTCCAGTCGTACACACATCACAGCCGATCGCCATCGAAGTTAAAATA
This sequence comes from Chamaesiphon sp. VAR_61_metabat_425, assembly GCA_031425415.1. Taxonomy (GTDB): domain Bacteria; phylum Cyanobacteriota; class Cyanobacteriia; order Cyanobacteriales; family Chamaesiphonaceae; genus Chamaesiphon. The sequence continues at coordinate 8,073 of JANPJH010000238.1, forward strand.
ATGTCATCATCGATCGAGTCGAGGTAATATCCTATGGTTGCTTCAGTACCCCTGCAAAATCTGTCCAAAATTAGATCTTGGCAAGCTGCTACTTGGGCACAGTACCTAGATCGAATCGAGCAACCGCACAGTGATGCAGAGCGAGTATTTTTCAATTTAGATACAATTTGGATTGACATGGGTAACGAAGGCATTGACCACTCACGCTTCAACAAACTCTTGACAATGCTGTTGTTTACCTGGTTCGCCAGACAAGCTGACGTGCAATTCGAGCTTTTGGGTGGTTGTGCAATTGAGAAACCCACGCTTCATGCGGCTGCACCTGATGAAGTATTGTACATTGGGGGCAATTCGCCCAGATGGAAAGAGGGCAAAACCCGCCGAGTTAATTTAGATCGATGGTGCGTACCCGATTTAGTGGTAGAGATTTCTGACACTACACTAGCGATCAATTTAGATGAAAAAAAACAGTTATATTTAGCTTTGGGGATTCCTGAATATTGGGTAGTCGATGTTAGAGGTAGACAAGTTTTTGCATTTAGGTTGGTTGATTGTAAATACCAGCAATGTAGCGAATCAGTTGCCTTAATGGGCTTACCAATCGAATTACTCGAACGAACTTTAGCCCAAATGGATCGTGATAACGGTAATGCCGCACTGTGGTTTGCTGCCCAAATTTAAAACAACCGATTTACGATCTAGAAATGACTGAGCCAGAAGTTACGATTCATCCAGGTTATTTATCCCCAACAGCCGCAACCGAACTATACCATCAATTACGCGATCGAATTGATTGGGATCTGCGAATTAGTGCTAGGAAAACCGCTTGTTTCGGGCTACCTTACAATTATTCTGGCTTGACTTATAAATACCAGCCGATGCACTCTCTGCTTTTGCCTTTATGTGTGCAGTTGCAATCAACTTTGGGATTTGAACCGAATAGTTGTTTGATTAATTACTATGAAGATGGACGCGCCAAAATGGGTTTCCACTCCGATGAAATCGACAATCTTGAAGCTGGTACCCAGATTATTATTATCTCTCTGGGTGTCGATCGTAAGCTCTCATTCCGATCGAGAACCGATTATTCACAACGGCGACAATATTTATTACCCCACGGCTCATTGTTATATATGAGCCAAAGCACTCAAGAATTTTGGAGTCATGCCATCAAAAGAGCCAGTGTTCCAGAAGGTCGAATCAGCCTCACATTCCGCCGGATCGATCCTATCACAAAATAACTGGGCCTAGATCCGTCGATCAAATTCTCCCATCTTCTGCCGCAAAAATAAACACAACTCACGATCCCGATCCTCGATCGCCTAAATCGCGGATAATAAATACCTTATTGTCGATCGATTGGTGTGAAAGTTAATGGGTAAAATTGCTAATTTCCGCCGCTTCCTGATTTGTGGGTTGTTGGGACTGGTGTTGACTGGGGTAGTAAGTTGTCTCAAATCCCCGACTACCAAGGCACCACAGCTAGAATTTTGGACAATGCAGCTTCAGCCAAAGTTTAATGATTATTTTAAAGATGCCATCGGCAAATTTGAAGCTACTAATCCTGGGATCAAAGTCAATTGGGTAGATATCCCCTGGAGTGCGATGCAGGGAAAAATTCAAGCTGCAATGGGTGCAAAAACAGCCCCCGATGTCGTCAACCTCAATCCTGATTTTGCGATTCAATTAGCAGCAAGAAATGCCTGGTTGGATCTCGATCCAGCCCTAAAGAAAGGCGAAAATAAGGAGTATCTACCCCGAATTTGGCAGGCGGGAACCCTTGATGGTAAATCTTTTAGTTTTCCCTGGTATCTCACCACTAATATCACTATTTACAATCAAGATCTTTTCACTAAAGCTGGAATCGTCAAACCGCCGACAACTTATCAAGAATTGGCCCAAGTCGCTAAACAAATCAAAGAAAAAACTGGTAAATATGCTTTCTTTACCACTGTTAGTCCTGAAGATAGTAATGATGTCTTGGAATCTCTAGTTCAGATGGGCGTTCAACTCGTCGATGCTCAAGGCAAGGCTGCCTTTAATAACCCCGCAGGTAAAGCCGCCTTTCAATATTGGGTCGATCTCTATAAACAAGGCTTACTGCCCAAGGAAGCCCTAACTCAGGGACATCAGCAGGGGATTCAACTCTATCAAGCGGGAGAAACAGCCATGCTTTTCGCTGGAGCACCATTTATTGATACGATCGCTAAAAATGCGCCCCAAATTGCCAAAGTCTCTGCCGTCGCGCCCCAAATCTCTGGGCAAACTGGTAAAAAAGGTGTAGCTGTGATGAATCTCGTCATCCCTCGCAGTACAAAAATGCCAGATGCAGCGGTTAAATTCGCTTTATTTATTACTAACGCCACTAATCAACTCGCTTTTGCTCAGGCTTCGGATACATTGCCTTCTAATGAGCAAGCAGTGGCGGATTACAAAACTAAGTTAGGTAGTAGTGGGGATAAGTCGGCAATCGCTCAGGGAAAACTCATCAGTGCAGAACAATTATCCCAAGCGGATGTATTGATTCCCCCGTTGAAGAATCTCAATCTTCTAAAGAAAGCCATCTATGACAATCTCCAAGCGGCAATGCTGGGCGAGAAAACTGTCGAACAAGCCGTAACTACTGCGGCTGGTGCCTGGGATGCGGGGAAATAGGGGTGAAATCAGGGCACTGTTCTAGTCAGGGGTCAAAATACTGAAACCACAGGTAACCCTTTGATTGCCAGCATGAGTTTTCGTCGAAGATCACTTCCTAATGAAACAGTGTCACTGAATCTTTCAGATTTTATCCAGTTAGAGTCAGATTTAAACAAGGTCATGGAATATTTGCCCTGCATCACTCCAGTCGCTTTCATTATCTTCAATCGCCCAGAATCTACTCGTCGAGTCTTTGCGGCGATTCGAGCGGCACGCCCCCAGCAGCTATTTGTCATCGCCGATGCACCCCGTCCCCATCATCCAGAGGATCTCGCTAAATGCGCGGCAACTAGAGCAATTATCGATGAAGTTGATTGGGATTGTGCGGTATTTAAAAACTATGCCGAGCAAAATCTTGGCTGCGGATTGCGTCCAGCGAGTGGGCTAGATTGGGTCTTCCAGCAGGTAGAGACAGCGATTATCCTCGAAGATGACTGTTTGCCTGATCCGACCTTTTTTCCCTACTGTACAGAGCTATTAACCCATTATCAGGAGGATGACCGGATCGGCCATATTTCTGGAAATAATTTCCAATTTGGGCAGCAACGGGGTGAATATAGCTATTTCTATTCTCGCTATACTCACCACTGGGGTTGGGCAACGTGGCGGAGAGCTTGGCAGCATTTTGATTACGATCTGCGTAAATGGCCAGATTTGCGGCATACTGATTGGCTAGATCGTCTCCTCGACACTCCCGCAACAGTTGATTATTGGCGACAAATTTTCGATCAAGTTTACCGAGGTGATAAGCTACATATTTGGGACTATCAGTGGACATTTGCTTGTTGGTTATCCGATAGTTTATGTATTCTGCCCCAGGTAGATTTAGTCTCGAATATCGGGTTTAATGCTGAGGGCACTCATACAGTCCGCCAAAATCAATTCGCTAATTTACCATTAGCCTCAATCCAATTGCCACTAAAACATCCTCCAGCAATTATTCGCGATCGAGCTGCAGATCTGTTTATTCAATCGAGTAAGTTTAATCTCGATCTCTGGTCGAGATTAAAACGTAAACTGTATTGGCATCGGTTTCGTCAAAAATTAGGGGTTAAGAGATCGAAAACTATCATTTCAAATGTTAAGGATTAACCGATCGATTATGCCGAGTGTTGCCGCAATAATTCCGACTTTTAACCGTCAAGCAAAGTTAGTGAGATTTCTGGATTTAATTTACCAGCAAACTTGTCCTAATTTACAGATTATTGTTGTTGATTCTGGGTCGATCGATGGCACTCCGGATCTAGTTCGAGCAAAATTTCCTCAAGTTACCCTAATTCAAGTAAGCGATCGCGAATTTTGGGCCGGGGCAACCAATGCTGGGGTAAAATTAGCTCTCGATCGCCAAATTGATTTTATTTTTACGATTAATGATGATGCCGTCATTCCCCAAGATCACCTTCAAAAATTAGTCGATTTAGCTCAGCAACATCAACTTTCAATTATCGGCAATCGCATCGATTACCTCACGCCCAAAAACAAAGTATGGTCATTAGGTACTTATTCCGATTGGGGTACCGATCAATTTTTAAAAATTGCTTATAACGATCTGGATCTAGCGACTATTCCTAGCGATATTTTAGCCCAAGAGTTAATTCCAGTTGATACTTTGCCTGGTAACGGCGTACTAATTAGGCGATCGGTATTCGAGCAGGTTGGCTTGTATAATACGAAATTTTGTCCACATTATCATGCCGATTCTGAATTTGTGATGCGCGCTCGACAAATTGTCGATATTCAAGCTTGGATTGCTCCACAGATTGTCTTGCAAAATGATTTTAGCAACGATCAAAAGCAGATGCCAGAGCGGAACTTATCAGGCTTAAAGTATATATTTTTTCATCCAAAGTCTCATTTATTTATGTTGCCAATATTCTATATCATCTGGCAATATTGTCCTCGCTCAAAAAAACTAGCAACTTTCTTTGCTCTATTCAGACGATTTCAGAAGATGAATAATCGATAGCCACTATTCACCGTTAGCAGTTACCTGCTGACTGAGTAATTTAGCAATTTTTCTGAGTAGCTGTTCGGGATTGATTTGCTTCCAGAGATAATCATCCACAAATTGTTTGACAGTGGGACTGAGAAGATCGTCTTTAGTGGCGATCGCCAGGATCTTAATATCAGAAATTATTGTCGATTTACGAATATTATAGATTAATCGATCGACGGCTTGTTCGCCGCCAGTCAAATCGACAATGAGTAAGTCTGACTGAAACATCGAAATTTGTCTGAACGAAGATTCCGCTGATAGTAGCCAAGTCACTTGATATCTAGCTGCGGTGAGAATATCGCACATAAAGTTAGCTAAATTCTCATCCTGTTCGATTAAAATAATCCGTTTGGGAATCGGGTTGAGATCTGGATCTTGAAACACTAATTTACGATCGAGTTCATCCCAATCATTCCGTTCGGGAATCTGTAATGGTTGAGAAGCCAATCTGACGGTAAAAGTCGAACCGGAACCGACAACCGAGTCAACATCAATTCTGCCCCCATGTAGTTCGACTAGTTGTTGAGTAATAGCCAAACCCAGCCCCATACCTGCATAGTCGCGATCGTAGTTAGGATTGAGTTGATGAAATTTTTTGAATAATTGAGGAATTTGTTCTGGCTCGATTCCAATGCCGCTATCCTCGATTTCAAAAATTGCATAGCGATCCTCTAGCCAAACTCGGACAATAACGGTGCCGTATTCGGGAGTAAATTTAATCGCATTAGCTAAAATATTTAATAAAACCTGACGAATCCGTTTTGTATCGCCACGAAACCTTAAGTCTCGACCGCTAACTTGACTGACATCATCGCCACCATTAATAATTTGGATTTGGAGATCTATTTTACCAGACTCGGCTTTTGGGCGGACGATTTCGACAACCTGCTTAACTAGTTTTGAGAGTGAAAATTCGCTAACTTTGAGAAATGTTTTGCCAACTTCTAGCTTATAAAAATCTAGAATGTCATCGATTAGCTCGGATAAATGTTCCCCACTATTGTGAATAGTTTGGAGGTAATTTTGCTGTCGATCGGTTAAATTGAGCGCAGGTAGCCGCAGTAGCGTAGCTGATAAACCGAGGATACTGGTGAGGGGCGTGCGTAATTCATGGCTGAGCAGGGCGAGAAAGTCCGTTTTAGACTGGTTGGCAGTTTGGGAAACAATCACCGCATCTCGTAGCTCTCGCGTCCGTTCATTGACACGTTGCTCTAGGTTATGAGTATGCCATTGACTAGCTGCATACAGTTCGGATTGATGAATTGCAAAGGCTAACTGCTCGGCTACTTGTTCTAAAAATTGGGTTTCACTAACTTGCCACTGGCGGCTAGCCTGGCACTGATGGGCGATGAGTAAACCCCAAAGTCGCTCTTTAACAACAATTGGGACGATCGCTTGAGACTGTACTTGAAAGCGGTGTATTAAGTCCAACAGACACTGATTTTGAGCGTATTCGCGATCGACACAATCGATCGCTTTCGACATCCCGCCTTGATATTTTGCCCACATAGCTGGGTTGGCAAAACATGTCTGTTCTTCTATCAGATTCAACACCGAGCTAAGACTGGAGTTGTAGATCGCTTCATAACCAACTCGACCTTTCCCCGTATAATCATCAAAACAGCCACTAATTTTGCCCTCAATCCGCTCGAACTCAAACTGATAGATTATCAATCTATCCACAGCCAAAAACACCTGTACTTGCTCGATCGCTGTTTGTAAAATAACGTCTAAGTCTAGATTTTGATGAATTTGGGTGCTGATGTCACTTAAAAGACGAGCTTGGGCTATTTGTCGTTGTAGGCTGATCTGGATGTCTGTGAGTGGATTTTCTAAGGCTGTGGAGCCGGTTTTTTGGCAAATTGCCGTCAGCAATAGCTGGGTGAAGTGGCTTTGGAGTTGACTATCATTCGCACGGGCATCGTTGGAGATAGATTGGACTGTCGATGGCAAATATGCCATCAAAGGTTGGAGAAATCGCTCGATCTCCGTTGGGTTGAAGGTAATTTCGATCGAACAAGTATCGTGGGTTGGGTGAGCGACTCTCCCGATGAGTAAAGCGTTAAACAGGGCTGATTCGATCGCCGAAAATTGTGGTAAGCTCATGGACGCATTTTCCCCAGCCGCCAATTGCGCAACGTTCAAGTCTGCTTCAGTAATCAACTGTGTATTTTCGCCAATGATTACTGTCATTTGTTGCCACAAATCTCGTAAAGTCTGAAAAGTCTTCAGCGGGTAATTACCCTGAATGGTTGAAGTGAAATTAGACATTTGCGAAGCTGACGATACAGACTGGAATTAGGTTAGGAACTAGTAAGGCTCAGTACGAAGAGTTAACCCATTGCGGTGGCTCGATCTATTGTCTCCCTATATATAGCAATCGCCGCCACAGCCGTTGGTTCCTCTGAACCTTGGTTACTATTTTAGTGTGATTTAGTTAATTTTCGCTTAATCTACCAATCTTCGTAAGCTTTGCGGTGAGGTTTGTACCGATCGAGGGTTAACCACAATCATCGTAACAAGAGAACTGGCGGTTAGCCATGACAGCGGTTTCTTCTGGTAGTTAGGAGATCGGCTAAAATTTTTGTGTATAAACCCTGTACCATAATATAGCTCACTGTTTAGGTGTACGCAATTGCTTCTGTATGGCTATATCTGTCAAAACTAACTCTCGTCAGTCTTCCCGATCGAGAACATCTCGCTACTGGGAATTACTCTTTGTATTAGCCGAACGTGAAATTAAGCTTCGGTATCGCGGCTCTTTTTTGGGTGTGTATTGGTCATTATTTAACCCACTAATTATGACCGGGTTATATACCGCTATTTTTGGTGCGTTATTTAAAAAATACTATCATGATTCACTGTGGGAATACACATTAGCTGCATTTACTGGGCTGGCAGTAATTCATTTTTATAACGGCTCGACTGCTCAAGCTCTGCCAAGTATTGTCTCGAATGGGATGTTGTTAAATAAAATTAAATTACCAGTTAGTGTTTTTCCAGTTTCAACTATTGTTGCTAATACATTTCAGTTACTAGTTGGCATGTTTCCATTGCTGGCAATAGTTACGCTCTTACTCTCACCTCATCCTTGGCTGAGTTGGATCAATGTTTTATTAATTCCCGCACCTTTGATTGCCTTAATCTTGATGTCTACTGGAGTCGGATTTTTAGTTAGTTCTCTTTATGTATTTTTTCGAGACTTACCATTTTTCTATGAATTAATCCAGTTTGGGATTATGCTCAGTAGTCCAGTTTTTTATCCAGCCGCAATTGTCGATCCAAAAATTCGCCCCTTCTTGGAACTAAATCCACTATATCCAGTCATTGAGAGCTTGAGACAAATCGTGCTGTCTGGTGATTTGCCAGATCTATTCCTGATCCTGCGATCGTGGTTGAGTGGGATAATTATCTTAGGAATTGGGCTGATTTGCTTTAGGTGGCTGCGACCAAAGTTCATGGATCTTTTATAATTTACCTGAAAACCAACTGTGAGATCGAGCACACATTTTAATTTGTATTTCAGATGCTACTTTATTCAAATCCTTAGTTAGATGGAAGTTATTCGTTTCGATCGTGTATCTTTATGGCGACGTACTCAGGAAGAATTTTCCTACGATATCAAGCAGACTTTCTTATCAATTATTTCTGGCAAGTACCGGCTGCCAGCTAGGAAACTAGTCATAGATGATTTAAATTTAATTGTCAATTCTGGTGAGAAAATTGGAATTATTGGAGCTAATGGAGCTGGCAAATCAACCTTGCTCAAATTGATTTCGGGTATCCTCGAACCGACGGTCGGTCAAGTCCGTGTGCGGGGCAATATTGCACCACTGATCGAGCTAGGTGCAGGATTTGACCCTAATATTTCAGTACGCGATAATATTGTGATGTATGGAATTTTACTAGGTTTTTCTCGACAAGAAATGCAGGCACGTACGGCAAAGATTTTAGATTTTGCTGAATTGGCTGAGTACGAACTAGTGCCGGTCAAGGGCTTATCATCTGGGATGATCGCTAGACTGGGTTTTGCGATCGCTACTGATGTTCAACCAGATATTTTGATTCTCGATGAAGTCCTCTCTGTTGGCGATCGCAGTTTTAGAAATAAATGCCAACATCGGATCGACCAATTTCTTAATGGCGACACCACGGTATTAGTTGTGTCCCACGATCTTGATTTTATCCGCACTTCCTGTGACAAGGCAATTTGGCTCGAACGGGGACGAGTTAAGTTTAGCGGTAGTGGCACCGAAACAGTCGATCGATATCTCAGCACCGTCAAGGCTTAGATAGTTAGTACTGAAAAGTGGATAGTGAATTAATCGATCCCTAGAGCTTAAAGCCTAACCCCTAATCCCTGATAAAATAAATCAGCTAGTGGAGGACAGAGCCTTTGAGTACGCGAGTTATTATTTTACGGCACGGACAGAGTAGTTTTAACAGTCAAGGGCGGATCCAAGGACGCAGTGACTTATCAGTACTGACCGAGAAAGGTCAACAAGAGGCCAAAACCACTGGAACAGCACTCCAAGGCTTACAATTCGCTGCTGTGTATTGTAGCCCCCTCCAACGCGCACAGCAGACAGCCGTAGCAGTCTTAGCTTGTCAGGCACAGTCATCTGAACCACAGACAGACGATCGATTGTTAGAAATTGACCTACCCTTATGGGAGACTCTCTTCAACACCGAAGTTAGGGAAAAATATGCCGCAGCATATCGAACCTGGAAAGAACGTCCCCACGAGCTAAAAATGCCTCGCACCAGCGGAGCAGAGCTTTTTCCCATCCTAGATTTATACGCTCAAGCTACAACCTTTTGGCAAGGTATCCTCCCCCAACACCAGGAACAAACCATCCTGATTGTTGCCCATAATGGGATTAATCGCGCTCTGATTTCTACCGCATTGGGGATACCGCCCCATTTATATCACAGCATTCAACAGTCAAATTGCGGTGTCACTGTGCTTAACTTCAGTGGCGGCTGGGGTGAAAACGTCCAGTTAGAATCTCTCAATCAAACCAGCCATCTCGATCTAAAAATACCCACATTCCGCCCGTCAAATCAAGGACCACGCTTTTTACTTGTCCGACATGGCGAAACCGACTGGAATCGGGCAGGTAAATTTCAAGGTCAAATTGATGTCCTCCTCAATGATAATGGACGCAAGCAAGCCAGTCTAGCCGCAGAATTTTTAAAAACCGTTCAAATTGACTTTGCTTTTACCAGTCCGATGTCACGCCCGAAAGAGACTGCTCAAATTATCCTCAAAGATCGAACAGAGTTAATCTTAACCGAAGATGCCGATCTCCGTGAAATTGGTCATGGACTGTGGGAAGGCAAATTTGAAGCCGAAATTAAGGCTGAATATCCGGGTGAATTAGAGCGGTGGCAAACTCATCCCGAATCCGTCCAAATGCCTGAAGGGGAGAATCTTCAGGATGTCTGGAATCGTGCAACTGCTGCTTGGCAAAAAATTATTGAACAAGTGGGAAATCAAACCCAAACAGGTATCGTCGTTGCTCATGATGCAACAAATAAGGTGTTGCTGTGCAACCTACTGGGACTAGGTTTGGCTGATATCTGGAAAATCAAACAGGGTAATGGTGCCGTGACGGTAATTGATTATCCAGACGGGATTACAGGACAGCCGGTAATTCAAGCTCTAAATCTTACCAGTCATCTCTCTGGTGGCGGGATTTTAGATAAAACTGCCGCTGGCGCATTGTAGGGATGCGAGAAACCCGACTTTTAAAAAGTCGGGTTTCTGTTCTATTTAGTTCTCATTAATGCGATTATTCTAGAGATAGAATTACAAGTACTCACTGCTTCGCTACTACTATCAACTTTTGGCGATACACCTCAATCAGCGGATGAACCAATTATTCCAACAAGTTAGAGTACTAGACCCGATTTTACAAGTAGAGCGATCGGCAGATATCTTAGTTATCGATGGCGTAATTGAGGAAGTTTCCGTTACAACCCAACTCCCAGCAGAGCTAACTGTTACCCCTGGCGAACACCTGATTCTCGCCCCAGGCTTAGTCGATTTATATAGTCATAGTGGCACACCCGGACATGAAGAACGGGAAACGATCGAATCCCTACTTCTTGCCGCTCAAGCCGGTGGCTTTGTCCACGTCAATATTTTACCCGATACCTCCCCCGCACTCGATCGAGCTAGTAGCATCATCAGTCTCGATCGAGCATATCAGCACATTGCCACTCAAATTCCTAACTGTCCTAAACTCGGCTACTGGGGGGCATTAACTGAAACCGTCGAAGGTAAAGTTATGACGGAATTAGCCGAACTTGCCACCACCTCGATCTGTGGTTGGGCAGATGGACGAGCGATTGCTAATCTAGCTCTAGTTCGTCGGTTGTTAGAATATCTGCAACCGTTTGGACTACCGATTTCGCTCTATGCTTGCGATCGACAATTGCGGGGCAATGGCATCGCTAGAGCTGGAGTCTCAGCTCTTAGATTTGGCTTACCCACCGATCCTGTCAGTAGTGAAACCGCTGCCCTTGCCGCCCTAATTGAAATCATCGCCGATGTTGATACGCCCGTCCATCTAATGCGGATTTCCACCAGACGTGGCGTAGAACTGATCGCTGCTGCCAAACAACGCGGCGTAAAAATTACCGCCAGCACCACCTGGCTGCACCTAATTGCCAATACCAGCGACTTAGATACCTACAATCCCAATTTCAAGCTCGATCCACCATTAGGCACCCCAGACGACCAAATAGCCCTGATTGAGGGGATAAAAACCGGGGTATTAGATGCGATCGCGATCGACCATAGCCCCTATACCTACGAAGAAAAAACTGTTGCCTTTGGCGAAGCACCGACAGGCGCGATCGGGTTAGAATTAGCTCTACCCTTACTCTGGGATCATTTAGTAACATCTAATCGGTTGAGGGCGATCGAACTATGGCAAGCACTCAGTACTAAACCAGCCCAGCTCCTCCATCAATCCCCGCCAACTGAATTAATCCTCTTCGATAGCCAAAAATGGTGGACAGTCTCGATCGATAACCTCCAATCTCTCTCCCACAATACCCCTTGGCTTGGCAACCAACTGACCGGAAAAGTCCAATTAATTCATCCTTCGGCTTCGCTCAGCAGCCGTAATTTATAATTTATGTGGTACATCATTAAAATCGTAGGCGGCACATGTGAGATTGTCACTGAAGCAGATCTCACATCGCCAGCAGGAGAAATTCTCGCACAATGGGGTCCATTTGCCGATCGATCGGCAGCCATTGCTAAACGAGTAGGCTTAATCCGTGCCGGTAAATGTCAACCTATCTGAATAACTGTTCAACTAATTGAGGCTTTCTCTACCTGTGAGCGAAAGCCTCAATTTTCCTGAGCGTCGATCACAGAGGCTCGTGGCAATGGCTAAATTACACCATAACTAGTCAAACCTAAGATTGCTCCTGCTCCGAGCACGTGTCCAAAACAAGCTCCCCCAACCAGTTGGGCGATAGTCAAAGCACCACCAGGTAACGCAGGGCCAGCTTTGACTTTAGAACCAGTTGCTGCTGCTAGTACCCCCAGCACATTGGCTACAACCATAACAATCGCGATAGTAGGAGACCATTCTTGGCTGAGTGCAGTAGTGGTCGCAAGTAACAAAGTAGAATGAAACACGATTAACTCCTAAAATTTAGAGAACTGAAGTATTATATCGGAATTGGTAGGTAATTTTGAGCGATCGGCAGGACTAGATCTACCCACACTTAAATTAATTCAGCGTTGATAGTTGTCCTGGATAGATCGAGATTGAATCTATTTACAAGTAGAGCCAAACTAAACTGCTAACTATCAACTGTTAAATTACTCCGGCATTGGTTAAACCAAGAATAAACCCAACTCCTAGAATATGCCCAAAACTGAAAGTAGCGAGCAATTCAGGTAGATTAAAGTTCCGAAATAAATCTGGCTTACCGACGGGTAAACTAGCACCTACTCCAGGATTGGCGATCGCAAATCGACCGATCGCCACGGCTACCAAATTACAAAGAATCATCACCAATGCGGTGTTAAAATTCCAAGGTTCAGTGTGAGGGATCGCTGCAATAATCGAGTTGTAGAACAAAAGATTTTTCACTCCCATTTTCTAGTACTTATCTAGCAATTATTAGCTGCAACTGTCCCCTGACGCGACAATTTGTTCTAAGATTTAACAAATATTGTCCAATTTCGATACATTTCTTGACACTCACCGAAACTAAAACTAATGCGAATAAAGATTTGTGGCATCACAACTACCGAACAAGGAATCGCGATTGCTCAAATGGGTGCGACGGATTTAGGCTTTATTTGCGTCCCCAGCTCTCCCCGTCATCTGAAGCTCTACCAGTTACAGTCAATAATTGCGGAGTTAGCTGGCGTGGTCAATACTGTTGGCGTATTTGCCGATTTTTCGGTGGCGACCATCGCTCAAGCAGTCACAATAGCGAATTTAGATACCGTTCAGCTTCACGGTACTGAGTCGGTAGCCTTCTGTCAAGAATTGCGCCAAGCTTTGCCAGATAAAGAAATTATCAAGGCGTGGCGCGTCAGAAATAGTAGCGATCTAGAACTCATCCAAACTTATAGTACCGTCGTTGATAGCTTGCTCCTCGATGCTTATCATCCTGACGCATTGGGCGGTACAGGTCAAACTCTGGATTGGCAGCAATTAGCCGCCTTTCAACCCTCAATCCCCTGGCTGTTGGCTGGGGGATTAACACCGGATAATATCTGTACGGCACTCAGTCAACTTCAGCCAGATGGCCTCGATCTCTCTAGTGGCGTAGAAGTCTCGCCAGGTAATAAAAATTTAGCTTTAGTCGATCGGTTGTTTGTCAATTTGGGCGATCATTTGGGCGATCGAGTAAGCTAGAATTAGAACAGTCAGACCAAATTGACTGAAATATCCCACCGCGTTAATTTGAGTAATATCTGGATTTTAAAGGTCAAGGGGCGATCGCATGGATAGTAGTAAAATCACAGATATCAGTCAGCAATCACCAATAGGTTTAGTCGATGTCAATTTAGACACCGCCCGGCAAGAGAGTCTAGCTGAGATCGACAGGTTGCAAGCTTATTTAACAGCAGAACTCAGTGCCGATATTGGAGAAATCCAATCTCAACTTAGTAAATCTTTTCGTCATTTCCTGCTAGAAAAAGAACAGGAACGGATGCCGTTTTTACAGCGAGTGATGACTTCTCATATTGAACACATGGAAGACGAACGTGGTTTTCCCCCTCGTCATCCAGTCCACTGGTTTAAATCTAAATTAGAGTTTAGTTCTACTGGAGTTTTAGAGTTTGATTTCCAGAAAGATGCCGAGGCATTTATGGAGTCAGCCCTCAATCATATTGAAACAGAAGTAAAAGAACAGTTAGCCACAAAACAGATTGCCACTGCCACGATCGTCAATCGCAGTGTGAGTAAACTCCAACAAGCTTTAGCTGCTAAACTCCAATCAGTGGCTAAGTCTAGAAGAATTATTAGTACGGAATATGTCAACAGTTTTATTCAGACAGAACGACTAAATTTGAAGACACTCGATCGCTTTTATTTTGTCAGTGGAGGAGTCCGATTTAATCCCAAACAAGAATTGATCTACAGCGAAGTTTGTGTGCGACCTACCAGTATCTTCAATCGTAGCCGCGATGGTGAGCAGCCAAGTCAATTAAAATACGCTATTTCTTGCGATCGATTGTTAGAGGTGGTCAACGAATCGATCGATCGATCGGTCAAACAAATTCAACTGCAATCTCAAGCATATCTTACCGGCGAACTGACAGAGCAAATTCATAAGTTATTTGAAGGGTTGCAAGCGTGATTTAATCAATGGTGAAATTATTCATTGTCCAACTTTCTGATAGAATAGATTGAGACCGAGTAGACAAATATTTAACCTATGATCGTCGCGCTACTATATTTGATTTTGAGTGGAGCTTACCTGTTGGTACTGCCGGGTGCGTTGTATTGGTATCTCCAACAGCGATGGTATGTGGCTAGTTCGATCGAGCGGCTACTAATGTACTTTCTCGTATTTTTCTTCTTCCCTGGGATGATCTTGCTCGCTCCATTTCTCAATTTTCGTCCTAAACGCCGCGAAATTGAGGCTTAGAATAGATTCATGCGGAGAATTGATGTATTTGTGATCGGCATCGTCGTCTTTGCGGTCGGTGGTGCTGGATATCTAGGCTTGAAGTCGGCTGGATTAGATAGTATCGATGCGGGAATTTGGAGTCAACTGTTACTAGTTGGCATCATTTTGGCATGGTTATCTAGCTATATCTTTCGGGTTGCCACCAAGAAAATGACTTATACCCAGCAGCTCAAAGACTACGAGGAAGCTGTGTTGCAAAAACGCCTCGAAGAACTCACCCCCGAACAATTGGCTAAGTTGCAAGCCGAAATCGAGCAAGAAAAACAGCAAAAATAGAATCATAAATTCATCATTCATAATTTTTTATATGCTTTCTGTCTCTAGTTGTTTTCAGTCTTTACGCGATCGCCAAAAGTGTGCTCTCATCCCTTTTATTACCGCTGGCGATCCGGACTTGGCAACTACCGCAGCAGCACTTAAAACCCTCGATGCCGCAGGAGCAGATCTGATCGAATTGGGGGTACCCTATTCAGATCCCTTAGCCGATGGCCCAGTAATTCAAGCAGCCGCGACACGGGCATTAGCTAATAGGGTAAAATTAGATGATGTAATTCAGATGGTGGCTGAGGTAAGTCCGCAGATTAAAGCACCAATTATTTTATTCACCTACTATAATCCGATCCTCAACAAAGGAATTCGCCCCTTCCTCAGCCAAATAGCAGCGGCTGGAGTGAAGGGTTTAGTCATACCAGATTTACCGCTAGAAGAAGCCGAAGAGTTGCTAGTCCCTGCGGCAGAGATTGGGATCGAAGTAATCCTGTTGGTTGCGCCAACTAGCTCTCAGGAACGGATTATCGCGATCGCGGCTAAGTCTCAAGGTTTTATTTATCTCGTCAGCGTCACGGGTGTAACTGGCGTTCGATCTGGTTTAGAAAGTCGAGTGGGAGATATTCTCGCAAATCTTCGCACCATTACCGACAAACCGATCGCGATCGGTTTTGGGATTGCCGCACCAGAACACGCTAAGCAGGTGCAACAATGGGGTGCAGATGGGGTAATCGTGGGTAGTGCGATGGTGAAACGGTTGGCTGAAGGAACGCCAGCAGAGGGGCTAAGCTCGATCGATAAATTCTGCCGGAGTCTGCGACACGCGATCGATTAATCACCTCAGACTTCCAGCGGTAGTTATTGCTGGTGCTTGACAAATTGAGGGGGAATTTACGATAGATAGTGAAATTGAGCGGTCTGTACTCAGCCTATCGCCAGCAGTTGAATCGATCTTTCTCCGGATTGAGATCGACTAAAACTTGGCGCAGTCATCACCCAGTCAATCTGCCTGTGCGAGATGGAGTAAACCCTAAAACTCGATGCCACGTTGTGCTTTAATTCCTTGCTCTCGGAATGGATGTTTAATTAGCGTCATTTCGGTGACTAGATCGGCAACCTCGATCAGACTTTGGGGTGCGCCTCGACCTGTCAAAATTACATGAGATAGTTCTGGTTTTTGGGCTAATCCAGCAATGACCTCTTCTGAGCTGAGATAACCCAATTTTAGGGCGATATTTACCTCATCTAATAATACTAATTGATAGTTAGGATCGACAATGTAACTCAATCCCTTTTCCCAAGCAAGTTGAGCGGTGGCAATATCTCGATCGCGATCTTGAGTATCCCAAGTAAATCCTTCACCCATCGCATGGAATACTAGCTGATCTTCAAACCGTTCTAAAATTGCTTTTTCGGCGGGTTCCCAAGCACCTTTGATAAATTGGACGATCGCGACTCGATAGCCATGTCCGAGAGATCTTAGCACCATCCCCAGCGCAGCGGTAGTTTTGCCTTTCCCAGTTCCGGTATTGACGATAATCAATCCTTTTTCTTTGATAGATTTGTCGATGCGCTCTGCTTGTACCTCCTTGCGGCGTTGCATTTTCTGTTTATATTGATCGGCAGTGAGGTTATCTGGATTCATCATTAATGTGTAAGATTGACATCCTCCCCAGCCTGAAGGCGTGGGGATTCTTGTTCCTGGCTCATCGAAGTCCACTTACCGAATTAAATTGCTTCTCATCGACAGCGGTGGTCTTCTCCCCAGGCTTTTTCCGTTGGCGAAGCCTTCCCGAAGGGAGCTTACTCGGCGGAT
>JANPJH010000239.1:0-11734 GCA_031425415.1 Chamaesiphon sp. VAR_61_metabat_425
AATAATTAGAGGTAGAAACTCTGGAGCAATCTCTTGATGAATCAGGAGAGTTTCGATCGCATTACAAGCCGCTGGATATTGAGTTTTGGCATCGATCGTAATCTCTATCGCTTGCTCGATATTTGCCTCGCGGTCTATGTATAAATGACAAATTCCATCGGCGTGACCAAGAACAGGAATACGAGTGTTGTCTTGAACATATTTGACAAACTCATTAGAACCACGAGGGATAATCAGATCTACATACCGATCTAATTTGAGTAATTCAGTGGTTTCCGATCGAGTCGTGAGTAACTGAATGACATCGGGATTAACTGCCGATTGTTCCAGTCCCGCTTTAATCGCTTTAACTAATACAGTACAAGACTCGATCGCTTCCCGTCCACCTTTTAAAATTACCCCATTCCCCGATTTAATTGCCAGACTAGCAATCTGAATTACTGCATCAGGACGAGCCTCAAAAATCACGCCTATAACCCCAACAGGGCAGCTCACACGGCGCATAACTAAGCCTTTGTCTAATTGCCGATGAATTTGAATTTGACCCACCGGATCGGCTAATTTGCCCACGTCTCGGACACCGACGATCGCACCTTTGAGCTTGGTTGCGTCTAATTTCAACCTAGCATATAAAGCTGGGGCGATTTCACCACTGGCTGCTTGACAATCGGCGGTATTAGCCGCGACAATTTCCGCAGCCCGATCTTCTAAAGATTTGGCAACTGCGGCGATCGCGTCATTTTTAGCTTCACTAGAAAGGCTAGCTAAATGTTGTGCGGCAAGCCTGGTTTTTTGACCGATTTCGGTGAGGGAATTAATCATTATTTTCTGCGCGATTGAAGTTTGCGATAGACCTCGCGGATACTGACTTTGTGATGGGCGATCGCTACCAAGGTATGATAAAAGAGATCGGCGGCTTCGCCAGCAATTTGATCGGGATCGTCATCTTTACAAGCCATGACGACTTCGACGGCTTCTTCGCCAATTTTCTTGAGAATTTTATTATCCCCTCCAGCGAATAGGGTTTGGGTGTAGGAACCCTCGCGAGGATGGTCGCGGCGATCGCAAATAGTATTGTATAAGTCGGAAAGAGTATCGGCTGGCGGTGCGGCTTTAGTTCCGGCGATTTGGTGGAAGCAACTGCGTTCGCCGGTATGACAGGCAATATCGCCAATTTGCTCGACGGTGACGAGCAGTGCGTCGCTATCGCAATCATAGCGAATCGCTTTAACGTGTTGCAGATGCCCGCTGGTTGCCCCTTTATGCCAAAATTCTTGACGGGAACGACTCCAAAACCAGGTTTCACCCGTATCGAGGGTTTTTTGGAGTGATTCGGCGTTCATCCAGGCCATCATCAATACCGTACCATCGAGGTAATCTTGGACGATCGCTGGCACTAAACCGCGCTCGTCATATTTAATCCGCTCGATCGGAATGGCTTGATGTAGCAGATTTGATTCGTCAACAGACATGGGGATGAATTATGAGTTATGAATTATTATAATGTGCGGAAGTCGCTGCTTGAAGTCGAAATCGATCGGCAGCTCTGTCTGCGGCAAGATTCCCTTGGTTGTGAAGTTCGGTATCGGCACCAAACCGCAATAGATTTTTGGCGAGTGCCAAGCGTCCTTTCTTCCCCGGCGCGTCGGTATGCCCTCGAAGATGATGGAAGGTAGCGGGAACAAAACGTAACGTTTCAAGCTGTTCCCACAAGTCCCGATTGACGACAGGCTTACCTTTACTATTGTGCCAGTTGTGCTGTTGCCATTTTGCGACCCAATGCTGGTTTAAACCGTCAACGGCATACTGGGAATCAGAAAAAATCGGGACTGGAGTACCTTGAGGATAGTCTCGCAGATATGCTAAGGCAACGATCAGGGCGAGTAATTCAGCGCGATGATTGGTACTTTTTGGCTCACAGCCACCGAGATCGATGGTAGTGCCATCTGCAAACCTGACTACCGCAGCATATCCGCACAGATCGAGATTGCCGCTGCCGTCGGTATAAATTGCTTGAATCATCATCTAGGCTGAAATTAGTACGGCGGTGATTGATTTAAAAGATTACATGATATTGGGTCAACTACACTAAATATGCGATCGCGATCGCACATAAATGACGATCGCGTCAATCATTGTCTGTGAGCTTGTTTCAGGGATCGCAAGTTCAGTAAAATTACGGATGGGGGAACTGATTTTAACCAGGTATCTTGAATGAACACTCCTAAAATCTAGTCAATAGTCTACTCATTTGGATCGCGGTCATTCCCTTCTCAAGATGTTCTACCCGATTGGGATCTGTCTTCAGCTCCGTCTGAAAAAATGTGTGTCATTAAATTACGATTATGTCCCGATCTCTATTCGTTCGCGCTGGATATTGAATTAAACATATTAATTACTCAAAATGCACAATTCATTAGGGACTGAAGATCGATTATCCAAGACGCTCAAACTTACTAGCAGTGCTTGTGCTATAGCTGGAGGAGTGCTACTTGCTGCCAATCTCGATGTGAGTAAGTTTGGATTTATATTGTTGGCAATGAGTTCTAGTCAAATGCTGATTGCTAGCTTGAGGCTTAATGATAAACCAACAATGGTTTATGCCGGCTCGCTCTTTTTCTTTGTAGATGCTCTCGGTATTTATCGGTGGATTTTTCAAGCTCACCCTTAGTTTCGATCTGAAATATACTTCTTTTTAGCGATCGCTAGTTTAGCTGTAACCCTACAATACATTCACCCCAATTTCTTTATCCCCAAAAGCTAGATCATGTCACAAGTACTAACTGTTTTAAACCCATTCACAATTGAAACTTTTCAAGATTTAGTCGATCGAGAAAGTGTGGAAGCCAATATTGAAGCGACGCTCGAATTAGCCGTCGCTAGCCCTGAAGGCTTGTATTACTTCATTCAGCGATACGCACATTTTAATGCACCTGCGGGTAGTTTAGTCGCCAGGTTAGCGTCTTCAATTGGACTTTCCCGTGAGTTGTTTAAAGAAACAGGTATTCCCGTTGCCGATCAAGCAGATCGGGGGTTAGATATTGCAGCGAAAGTGCTTGCAGCAACGATTGATGAACATGCTGACGGGGGTGCAAAAGTAACCCATCGGCGACTGGCGCAAGCTCTCATGGATGCGATCGGTGACTATGCCGAACTAAGTAATCTACAACGGAATCAAATCGCTCAGATTCCCGATTGGATGGATAAAATTGCTACAGATCTTGTGGCTGGTTATCAAGGCAAAATTGGCGATCTTCAAGCTCTAGTTACGGCATTAGGCTTTCACATTGGTTCGGAGCTATTAGCAGATCGGGAATATGCTTTGATTGATAAGGTTGTCCGACATAATAATCGCGGCGTAGGATTGGATGCTTACTTACAAGGTAAACAAGTCGAAATTGGTGGTAGGCGGTTGAGTCCTTGGTACTGGATTGTCGTCCACGGTAAGCACAATTCCTCTGGTGTAGAAGCTGAGCATTGTCAATTGGCACTGGATGCACTCAATCTGATGGTCCAGTACCGTCCAGAATCCCCAGCCACTATTTTAGAGTGGGCATCGAAAGGTTTCCTCGATTTTGCCGAACTGCAACAGCGACTCTTTTTCCAGACTGAGGTTGAACTCCAAACCCTAAAAACACGTAGATTACTAACTGCTGGTACCGCCGTCAAAGCTGAACTGAACCGGACTGGGTTGGTTGGCAGTGGATACGATGCCAACTCGTTGAATTAACTAGAATTTGATTAAGTAAACCGCTATACCCAGCAAGATCGGCGGATCTTGCTGGGTATTTTCACATTCATCTAGATAGAAGATATTTGCCACGGTAGATGTTTTTTGATCGGATGTGAGATCGAGTAGCTGGGTGGGTAATTTAAAGATATGGGAATTAGCACTATAGAATTCTCTCTCAATTATTTCGTCTTACCATTCTCTCCATCAACGATAGCCCTGAGCACAAACCTCCTCAATATGATTGCGGCACAATTCCTGCGATGAATCAACTAATCACCACACCTCAGCAATTCTCGTTTCCAGCCAGAGAACTGCCACAACAACTACTGGAACATATTCAGCACGGTACAACTGGTTACTGGCAGCATCAATTCGATCGACTGTCAAATCGATCGCCAAGCTTTGAATGGAACTTGGGCATAGTTGATGGTCAAATTCTGTACTCAGGGAATCGAATTTGGTCGGTACAGTCGTTAATGAGAGTTATTCATCGGTACGTACCCCGAACTCATCATGAATCAGTTCAAGCTCAGATTAACGCGCTCAAGCGTCAGGCTGCCAGAGAAGCACTCACCCCCAGCCAATTATTAGCCCAGATCAAGCAGTTGGGAATTGTGGATGAGGCCCAACTGCTCAAAGCATTGCAAACAAAAGTTTTAAACGATCTAGATGCTTACTTATTGATGGGCAGTGGTGAAGCAAAATTTATTGCTGACCCAGATTTAGCAATTCAATTGCCACTCAACGGCTTTAGCCTAACTTTCCTACTAGATGAAGCCAAACAACGACAGCAGCAGTGGCATCAGGTCAAGCAGCAAGTCCCATCGATGAACTTGTTGCCCTATCTCGATCGATCGGCGATCGCCGCAGCTAACTTACCCCCGACCCAGGAGAAACGGATTGAAAAATTGGTCGAATCTGGCAAAAGTCTCAATGCAATCGCCGAAGAGATGGCTAAGGACACTTTAGAAATTGCCCAGATGTTTGCC
Source organism: Chamaesiphon sp. VAR_61_metabat_425 (assembly GCA_031425415.1). GTDB lineage: Bacteria > Cyanobacteriota > Cyanobacteriia > Cyanobacteriales > Chamaesiphonaceae > Chamaesiphon. The sequence continues at coordinate 4,723 of JANPJH010000239.1, forward strand.
AAATTGGTTCGGATGGGCGTAGTCAACTTCACGCCACCACAAAAAACCATCCCAGCCACAATCATGGTCATCGATGACTCACCGTTGATGTTGACCCAATTTCAGCACTGGGTTTCAGCTCTGGGCTATCCAGTCGTGGTTTGTCAACAGGCAGACAGGGCTGTAGCGACGATCGCTCAAGTTAGACCTGCCGCCGTTTTTATTGATATCAACATGCCAGAAATTTCTGGATTTGAGCTAGTCAAACTAATCCGACAACAACCCGACTTGGCAGGGATTCCCTTGGCAATTTTGACAGGGGAACAAAAACTCTCGAATAAGTGGCGAGCGCAGTGGAGTGGCTGTGAGTTTTTGACTAAACCCTTGACAACTGCCTCAATTGCTGATTTTCAAGTGCAGCTTGAAGAGTTACTCCCCAGGCTGTTGGCAACTACCACATCCACACCGATTCATCACAATTCTCATAACTAAAGGTAAAAATTATGCGCTTTTTAATCATTGATGATAGTTCTGTAGATAGACATGCTTTAGCTTCCTTGTTGGAGACATTAGGCCATAGTGTCGATCAGTGTGCCAGTCCCACCGATGCCTTGACAACGATCGAGCATGGCAAATACGATCTCGTGTTTCTAGATGTGGTCATGCCAGAACAGGATGGCTACAAGTTCTTGCGCTCAGTCCGGCTCAATCCCACTACTGCCAATCAATATGTGGTGTTCTGTTCTAGCAAAAATACTGCCCTAGAAATAAATTATGGTGTCAAACGGGCTGGCGCAAATGACTATTTACCCAAACCAGTCAGTCGCGAAAGTGTCGCCCAAATCCTCGAAAAAGTTTCAGCTTAAAACCGATCTTTAGTAACCGACTGTTGATGATGACATCCACCGCCACTCCAACTCCGCTAATTACTACACAAACAGTATTATCAGATCGTTTTATTTTGACTCAAGTAGAACGATTTACCCTGGTATTTCCGGCTGTTTGGGTGGCAGAAATTTTACGCCTCGATCGCTCGCAGATCCTCGACTTGCCTTTTTACGATCCACTCTTGCTCGGTATTGTCAACCACAATGCTCAGATTACTCCACTCATTGCTGCCGCTCGGTTGCTGGCAACCTCAGCACCCTTCAGCATGAAGGAACGGTTGATGGTCATTAGGCTTAATGAAGCAGCCGGTAAACTCGCTCATGTTGGCGTAGTCGTCGATCGAGCCATCGGCAGTAGCACCCGCCAAGAATTGCCCCTAGAGCTATTTACACCTTCAACCACCACGACCGAGTTAGTCCTAATCCGCCCCGAACTAATCCCCACCAACATCTGGCAACCACAACGCTGGGGACAGACCTAAATCAGTAGGGCAACACCAATATTCATAACATTAACAAGATCTGAAACCTAATTGGTCGGCTTTGCCCACCATCCGGCTATTCCCTATTCCCTAATCTCTACCCCATGAACAACAACCTCGAATCACAACCAAGAGCCACTGCATCACTCATGTCACTACGTGCTATCAGAGACTTTGTCCGGAACAACTTGGTGGGGACGGTTACAGTGACGATCGGCGGTAGTCTACTACTGGCTGGTACGTCTACCTGGAACATGTGGAATATCTATAATGGATTTCAATCGACTGTTGCTAAGCAGGTAGAGCTACAAAAGAATAGCGGTCAAAGTCTCTATATCGGTCAAATCCTCTCCTATTCAGTCAAACTTAGTGCTGCGACTGGCGATCCAAAGTGGGAAACTCTTTATCACGACAACGAAGCTGAATTGGATCGGGTGATTAAGAAAGTACTGGCAAATGTCCCCCCAGCGATTCGCGCTGAAGCTAGTAAAACTGATGAAGTCAATCAAAAGTTAATTGCCATTGAAACCGAAGTTTTCAAATTAGTGCGCCAGGGTAAAAAGCCCGAAGCGATGCAGTTATTGTTTGGAGCAGAGTACTCGAACCTAGATAAGATTTACTATGCGGGCACGACTAAGGTGCTGGAGCGAATCGATCGATCGATCCAACAGCAGTTACAGGATTATCAACAGCAACTACTCGTCGCGATTATGGTTGCTGTGGGTACTTTACCGATCTTAATCGGCAGTTGGATCTTAGTTCTGTCCGCAGTCCGCGATTATATTCGCGAGCGGCAAACTGCCCAAATCGCGCTTCAACAATCACAAAAAAGTTTACTATCCCTGAATGAAGCCCTGCAAACCGAAGCAGAAGTTCGCAAACACCAAGAAGCGATGATTCGATCGGATAGCGAACGATTGAATCAAGATATTGGCGATCTGCTAGATGTAGTGTTGGAAATCGAGTCTGGTGATTTTACTGTTCAGGCTCAAGTCAACGAACGCGCAACTGGATTGATTGGTGATACTCTCAATCGGTTGGTTGAAACTTTGGGACAGGTGATGTCACAAGTGTCTGTCAGTGCCCAACGGGTTGCAGTCAATAGTAGCCGTCAAGATAAGCTGGCGACGGCGGTGGCTGACAGTACCACCGAACAAACTGCCTCTGTCCAACAGGTCTTAGCATTAACGGAAACGGTGCGTGAGTCTGCCAATATTGCCGCTACCCAGTTGGCGGATACCTATCAGTCGATGGTAGTGCTGCAAACTACCATTACTGACGGTGAGACGACAATTGGCTCGCTCGATCGCGAAATTGATGTGTTGCAGCAAGGTAGCGATCGGATCGTTCAGCAAATGAAGACCCTGGGCGAATTTGTCGGACTAGCCGATAGGTTTGTGACCGATCAAAGTGATATTGCCACCCAGACCCAAGTCCTCGCCCTCAATGCCTCATTGGTAGCAGCTAGAGCCGCCGAACAGCGCGACCCCAAACAGTTTGAATCGGTAGCGCGAGAGTTTGAATCGATCGCCAGCCAAGTCAGTCAACTAGCTCAACAAACCAATGAAGGTCTAACCAGCCTCGAACAACGCAACACCCAAATTCACCGCGTAGTTGCTGATGTTGATGGGGAAGTCCAACGGTTGGGAGGCTTGGTTAATAGCTTTAACCAAGGGGTCAAACAAACCCGTGAAGTATTTGCCACAGTTCAATCGGTTACTGGAAAGGTAGTAACTGCAGGGGAAGTAGTCGCTCAAACTAGTCAAACTATTATTGAATCAGCCGATTCTACGGCAAAATCTATCTCCGCCATCGCCGCACTCTCCGCCCGCATCGACGAACAATCCCAATCGGCTCGATCGATTTCCACCCAAATGAGCAATCTATCGACCGAACTCTTGGATAATATCCAGATCTTTAAATTACCCGCTCAAGCAACTGTCGCCGTCGTGCCATTAGTCACAGAGATAGCCTCCGCACCAGAGACACCACCTGTTGCAGCAGAATTGGACTATCAACTCAACTAAGGAATTCACTTATCCACTATCCACCATCCACGATTTCCTATCCTCATGAACAGCAATCAGACTCAGATCCAATTTGACGCAGGACAAACCCTACCGACTCTGGCTTCTCCAGGGACACAAATCCGCAACTTCGTTCGCACCAATTTGGTCGGGACAATTACCGTGACGATTGCAGGTAGTCTGCTGCTGACTGGTGCGTCAACCTGGAATATGTGGAATATCTATCAGGGCTTTCAATCGACTGTCACCAAACAGGTTAACCTCCAGAAAAATAGTGGCTTGAGTCTCTACATTGGGGAAGTTGTTTCCGGTTCCGTGAGACAAAGTGCGGCTACCGGCGATCCGAAGTGGGAAAAACGCTATCAGGATAATGTCGTTGAGTTAGATCGGATCATTAAACAAGTCTTAGCGGATGTGCCCCCAGCGATCCGGGCTGAAGCCAGCAAAACTGATGAAGTCAATCTGAAGTTGGTGGCAATTGAAACCGAAGTTTTCAAGTTAGTGCGGCAGGGTAAAAAAGATGAAGGGTTAAAATTGTTGCAAGGAGAGGAATACTCTAATCTAGACAAGATTTATTATGCAGGTACTAGTAAAGTTTTAGATCAAATCGATCGCTCGATCAAACAACAGTTAGAAGATTACCAACAACAACTGCTGATCTCGATTGCGATCGCCGCAGGCACTCTGCCAATCTTGGTCATTAGCTGGATGCTTGTCTTATCTGCCGTTCGTGACTATATCCGAGATCGTCAAGCTGCTCAATTATCGCTCACCTCATCCCAAACAGATCTGCTCCAACTCAATCAGCAGTTGGCTGGAGAAGTAGAAATTCGATCGCAACAGGAACAACAAATTCGCGCAGAAAGTGAATTATTACAGGCGGATATCGGCCATATTTTGGATGTAGTTTGCTCGATCGAAGAAGGTGATCTGACCGTTCAGGCTGAAGTAAACGAACGGGCTACTGGACTAGTGTCTGATACTCTCAATCGCTTAATCGAGTCGTTCGATCGAATTGTCTCCACAGTTGTAGACACCACCCGTACCGTCACCGATGATGCCAGTCAATTGGAATTAGTGGCACTAGAAACAGCCCAACAGGCACAATACCAAGCCGATGAAGTTCAATCGATCCAATCGCTGATGAATCGGGTAAATGCCCTAATCGCAGAATCGCTCGAATATGGAGTCGCGACAGAAGCAGCGGTGGATGCGGCGACAGTCGCACTGGTAGATGGTCAACAGGCGATCAGCGATACGATCGGCGGGATGGACACACTGCGCGCCGGTACCGATCGAATTGTCAAACGGACAGAGTTACTGACAGAATTTGTGGACTTAGCCGCCCAATTCTCTAAAGATCAAAAACGGGTAGCCTCTTTAACTCGCGTTTTAGCTCTCAACGCCTCAACTCTTTCTTCCCGTGCTGTTAAAGAACAAAACCCCGATCAGTTCGCCAGCCTCGCCAAAGAGTTTGAAACGATCGCTCGTCAAGTCAACGATTTAGCGACAGACACCAACCATAGTCTCGTCTCCCTCCAACAACGAACCGATCGCATCCAAACTGTAACTTCCGGATTGACTCAGGATATCGATGAAATCAATCAATTAGTCCAAAATTTCACTACAGAGATTGGCAAATCTGGTCAAGCTTTTAACAAGATTCAAACATCGATCCTCCAAGCCTCAGCACTCGATCAAAAAGTTAGTGATTCTAACCAAAATATCGTCCAAGCTGTGCGGGACACCCTCACCGCGATCCAATCGATCGCCGCAGTCGCACAAGTCACCGAAGCTAAAGCAACCATCACCCGCGAACAAGTCCAGTCAATGGGCGATCTCTCCCGCAGACTCCTCCAAATGGTGGAATTCTTCAAGTTAAATCAACCTGAATCGCTCCTACAATTAGTTTCCACCCCTACACCCGAAATATCTCATCTAGATCCAGACACTCATCAATCGATCGAACGCGATCTAGTCCAGATTTAATCGGCATCTTCAGGATTAGGTAGCGGATACCAACCTTTCCCCTTTTCCCTTTCCCTAAAGCCTAACTCCCAACTGTCTTGAAAAGGTGCTCCACTTGCGGAGTTCGTCCGGTCGGGTTTCCCGACCATGGAACGAACCCAAGCGGGGGAAACCCCAAGACCGCACTTTTCGCTCCCAACTCCCAACTCCCAACTCCCTATCCCCCTACCCCCCATGCCCCAGTACTCATCAGACATTGATGCCGCAGAAGCTGAGTTGCAGCAAGAGTTGCGCGAAATGTTTACTGTCGATACGCAGCAGCATTTAGAGACTTATTTCACGCTGATTCAACAATTGAATGCTCGATCGTGGGCGGCGGATATTCAGCATCTCTATCGGGCGATTCATACAGTCAAAGGTGGGGCGGTGACTGTCGCCGCTGATGCCATGTTACACGCGGCGATCGTGTTAGAAGATCTCCTGTCTGACCTGCGGTATCTAGAACAAGCTCCACCTCTAGCCGATCGTCAATTGGTAGAAATCCTCCTCGAAGCGGGAGAGCTATTGAGCAGTAGTATTGAGATTACCGAGACTGGAGACTTAGCGATCGCCCAAGTTCAGCCAACCGTTGAACGATTGCAACAACTTCGTGCGTTAGTAAAGCAACTCTATCTACCCGATTGGAACGAACTCAAACAGGTACATCAGGAGTTTGCCGAGCAGGGCTTTGATTTAGTCACTTTAGAGCTAGAAATGGCTCTGGCAAATATTCCCGATCGAGGTATGGTCCCAGCCAAAATTATTGATACGGCGCAAGCCACGATCGATCAACTGACTCAAATTGGTCGCGATCTCGAATTAGCTTCAGGTTGGACGCAGTTAATTCAATCCTGTGAGCAGTTAGTTAGTCAACCTAATGGTCAATTATGGCAACAGGTTTGGCCAGAATATTTTCAAGTACTCAAAACCTGTGTTAAGAATAGTGGGGAAATTAGCGATACCGAGATCGCCAGATTGGAGACACTAGCAAGTGCCTTGATCGATTCAGCGGCTGAGGTTGTAGTTAAACTAAGCCCCGCACAGATCGAAACCCACGATGATGATTTACCAGATTTACTAGATAATTTCTTTTCAGATGAAGAACCGATCAGTCCAAGTACTATCGAACTTTCATCAGTTGCCGATCTAAATGGTGTAAACAAAAATGGCTCGACTCCACTCTCGATTAATTCTAGCAGCGAGATTAGCGATGTCTTGGATAGTTTCTTCTTTGAAGATGAAGAAGAAGTTCTCGATCTAGCCGTTACGGTAGAAAACCAGGTCGAACTTTTACCAGATATCGATCGAGCTGATGTAGACAATACTGCTTCTCCAACACTTTTCACTACAGTATTGCTTCATCAAATTGATGATAGTAAAGATATTAATGATGTCTTGAATAATTTCTTTATTGATGAAGACGAAGAAATTGAAGATAATATATCTACAAAAGATAGTAGAATTGACCAATTAAGTACTGATAAAATATCTGTAACGCCATCAACAGATAGTGACGATGAATCGGACGATTCATTCCGCGATTTCTCTGGTGTCGGATTCGACAACTTCACTGAGCTATCCGAGCTAGATGAATCTGAGTTAATCGCTTTAATTGAGAGTGGATTCACGC
>JANPJH010000240.1:0-15919 GCA_031425415.1 Chamaesiphon sp. VAR_61_metabat_425
GCACCAAATAAAAATTGCGTCGCTCTTCAAAAAAGTCGAGCAGTCTGGGGATTTGGGGATGGTTGCCGATTTGACCGAGAGTTCTGGCTTCTCGCTCAAAGAGTTCCCGCGCCATCCGCAGAAATTTTTCATGATTATTACTAGGTCGGAGTTGTTTGATGACACAAATTGGCTCTCCAGGGAGAGATACATCTGTGGCTACAAAGGTTGCACCAAAGCCGCCTTGTCCTAGTGATTTGGTCACGCGATAGCGATTTTTTACTAGCAGCCTTGCGCCACAAGCTTGGCACAGAAAAGCATCGGCAGGATTTTTAGGTTGGGGACAGTCAGGGTTTACGCAGTAGCTCATTGAGCCTCACCAATGGAACATTTCTTTTGGATACTCTGTTTTGTCTTGTTGCGCCGCGACTATCGACTTTCACCTGAACAGGCAGGAGATTTATGCCGATTGTATCTTTAGACGATACCTTAAGATGCAGCGCACTAGCATCGAATTGATGAACTGATAAGTCACAATTTCTTCGCTCCAGCTCCAGATCTGATGGAATTGGCCAGTGGAAAAGTAGACTTAGAGTTCTCAGCTAGGTCGAAGGGTCGGACTCATTCACTAGTCGATCGCTTGAGTTGCAGGGCAGTGCAAGCAATAGATTTACTTATTTCTATATAATTCTACCGTTTTTATTCACACTGAGTTGTGTTAACGCAGGGATGTAGTACGATGCTAAATTATAAGCGGGTTGAACCTCAAACAATAGTAATACTCAGGTTTGAACTGAAAACTACTATCTTCTTCTGAAAATCTTGCGCCGATGAAATGGTAAATTAGCTGGTTCGATCCCTTGTTAAGAGGGTTTACTTTGCTACCGACATCGCGCTACCTCTTCTTTGCTAGAGTACCCATAAGTTCGATCGAGATTGACAGGATTTTAGGATTGACAGGATTAAGTTATCGGTAACAATCTTTCACCTGTCGCCCCGTCGCTGACTAGGCTTCGATCGTCACCCGTAGATTACCGCGTTTTTTCAGCACTCGACAGGATGTAGTAACGCGCACGCCTTCACCTTCAGCATCTTGCTCGCGGGTAAACTCCAGATCGATCAGTGTCGATCCGATCCGGAGGTTTTTGAAGGAAAGTTGCCGAATACTAGCTGGTAAGGCTGGATCGAGAATCCGCAGACAGTTACTAGGCGCGTCGGGGACTAAATTGACCATCATTTGGAGTAGTTGAAATACCGTCCCCGTTGCCCAAGCTTGGGGGGAACAGGCGACCGGATATTGAATCGGACATTGATTGGGGACTCGTTCGTAGCCACAGAAGAGTTCGGGGGGACGGTGGTAGGGTTGATAGATGGTCATATCTAAAATACCTTGGGCGACTTCCAAGGCTTGTTCTACGGCACCTACCGATCGCAAGCCCATCGCAATCAGGCTATTATCGTGAGGCCAGACCGATCCGATATGATAGCCGATCGGATTATAAGCAGGAGACTCACTGCTAAGTGTCCGAATTCCCCAACCGCTGAACATATCTGGTGCCCGCAGCCGCTCGGCGACGCTTTTAGCTTTTTCAGGATAGAGCAAGCCAAGATGGAGACATTGACCGGGATTGGAACTAATACTATCTACCTGTTTCCCGGCACCATCGAGGGCAAGGGCGAGGAAATCTTGGTCGGCGACCCAAAAATCATGGTTGAAACGGTGTTTTAGATCTTGCGCTTCTTTTTGCCACCGGGTGGCGAGTTCGTTTTCTTGGCGGATTTTTGCCAGTTCGCTCATCCGAATTTTGGCGGAGTAGACATAGGCTTGAACTTCACACAGAGTAATCGGCCCCGTGGCAATTTTCCCCTGTCGATCGACGATACAATCACCAGAGTCTTTCCACCCTTGATTTACTAGCCCCCGTGCGGAGGTGCGGAAGTAGGTGAGATAACCACTATCGGCGGATAACCTGTCGATCCAAGCCATTGCTGCCAGGGCATTTTCCCACAATTTATCGAGTGTATCGGTATCATGAGTCCAAGCATAATACTCAGCATATAACATCAACCATAGCGGCGTAGCATCGACCGTCCCATAATAGGGCGTGTGGGGAATTTCCTGACACCGAGCCATTTCCCCCATCCGTAGCTCGTGGAGAATCTTGCCTGGCTGTTCTTCCCGCCACTCATTATCTACCTTGCCCTGGTATTGAGCCAAAACCATTAAGGTTTCGCGGGCAATTTTGGGATCGAGAATTAAAATCTGACTGGCGGCAATAATGGCATCCCGACCAAATAGAGTACAGAACCACGGTACACCCGCAGACAATACTGTCCCTTTGACTCCTGGATTATTTGGGTGTGTCGTCGTTCGATCGAAAGTCTGGCGCAATAAATAGATATCTTGTTCGGCTCGTTCGATCGCCTGATTTAATTCGGGGTTGTCAGTGCGAATTTGGGTAATCTGCGATCGCCAGTTGTCTTCCTCCATCGTTTCGGCTGCTTTAGCTTGGAACAGAGCCATCGGCACATTCACCCGCGAGACGGGGCGATTGTTCATCAACATTTCCAGGCGGTAGCCGAGCTGACAACTAGCATGGGATTCCAATTCAATTTGCCAAATTGCCGTATATCCCTTGAGTTGGTCGGGGAGAAGGCAATCGAACTGAATATGCGACTCTAAAATTACTCCATCCAATCCTTGATATGCCAGCGTCAAGTCACTTACCGATGCAGCAAAATTATGCCCAGTCGCGTCGAGATTGGGTTGCACTCGCCGGAGCAGTCCGCCCCGGTGTTGGCGATGGAAGCCGCGAATCTCAAACAAGTCGGCAAAATCAGCATCAAAGCTCAAGCTTAATTCAAAGCTAACGGCAGTGGTATTGTAATTATGAATGGTCAGTTCTTCAAATAAGCCGCCATTGAGGACGATTTCCCGCTGAATACTTAGGGTTTCCGCATTGATATTGGGAATTGTGGGATTGGTACACAGAGCGGACAGGGCAAATCCTTTATCCGCACTGCAAGTGAGTAAAATCGGCGAACGTCCAGCAATTTGTAACTCTAACCGACTCAAAAAGCGGGTATCCCGACAAAATAAGCCCATACTGGCAATCGTTTCATCCCGCGAGCAACCGGAAATATTGCCGAGGGTATCGGTGATCAGGAATAAATCATCATCTTTGAGGGTGAGTGTCGGTTGGGTGCGATCGCTAACCACACAGCCCCATTCAGGCATGTCTAACTCAGTAGCTGGGACAAACACTCTTCCTTCAAGTTCGACAAAATTAGACATAGCGATACCTCTGTAGAGGGGATAGATGACATCAATATTTTTTCAATGGGTAGGGAAAAATTGATCGAACAGCTCGTGTATTTTGACTCCCTATCACCAAAGGTAAGACTAAGCCAATAACTACGCCGATCGCCAGCCGTCCGGCACAAATTGTGTCTCTAAAGCAGCATCGTGAATATGCGGAATTACTGAACCAACGTGAGTAAAAGTTTTACTCTCATCCTTGATTGTAAGTGCTTATCCACCCTAGTAACCCGATCTTTTGCCGCGAACGGCTGGCCAGCACCCCTTTGCCATCGGTTACTTGCCAATGGGGGTAATAATTTGTCCCAAATTGCTTGCATCGAATACTAATTAGTGCTATGTTGTTTATCCGTGGCACATTTGCGATAACTGCTAGCAGTATGGCAAAAACACTTGGGGGTGTGGTGGAATGGTAGACGCGACAGACTTAAAATCTGTTGTCCGTAACGGACGTGCGAGTTCAAGTCTCGCCACCCCCATTCAAATTTTAAATCTTGGCGATCGATGCCTAGCTACAATTTAGGCGATCTCGTGGTCTCCGATAGCGACCGGGGTTAGATATCTACAGTTCAAATCGCTTAGTGTGTCTGTCCGGCAAGTTGAAAGATCGTCTTTCACTGTAAACACATCAAATTGTTACTGCCCAACCCAAATTCTGCTATGATGGAAAGGCTGTGCCTAAATATATAGTAGTCCTATGGCAGTTCCTAAGAAGAAAACGTCAAAATCCAAGCGTGATAAACGCCGCGCTACTTGGCGCAATAAAGCTGCAATTCAAGCGAGAAAAGCTCTTTCCTTGGGTAAATCAGTTCTGACTGGACGCTCAACTAGCTTTGTCTATCCTCAGCCTGATGAAGAAGACGCTGAATAACCAGAAGGGAACGGTCGTGTGAATTATTTAGACAGTCACATCTCCTGCCAACAATCGTTGGCGGAGCCTCTCCTGTGAGGAGCATGAGAAAATTCACACTGTCGAGAGCGAGACCGTTTGGCAGTGGCAATTAATCTTGGGATTAAAGTTTATGAACCGAGGATTGAATTGGCTATCCTAGTAGTATTCAATCGTCAACTTTCATCTAGGTAGCAACTGACATGATTGGTAAATTTTTCCGTAAGCCCGACAGCATCGAAAGCGAGCGCGTACCGCCAGGTCAATACCTGACCAAGGGTTTCCCGATTATGACTTATGGGCAAACTCCCCGCATCGATACCGCCCAATGGGAATTACGGGTGTGGGGATTAGCCACAGCTAAAACACTGACTTGGTCAGACATTATGAGTTTGCCCCAGCACGAGTTTATGGCTGACTTTCACTGTGTAACGCGATGGTCGAAGTTGGATGTTCAATGGCAAGGAGTCAAAGTCAGTGACTTCATGGAACTCATCGAAGTCAGCCCCACCGCCACTCACCTGATGCAACATTGCTACGGTGACTATACAACTAATATTCCCCTCGTCGATTTCCTCAAACCAGAAAACTTTTTTGCTCATACGCTGTTTGGCGAGCCACTCCCCCTCGAACATGGTGGACCATTACGATTGGTTGTGCCCCATCTCTATGCCTGGAAGAGTGCCAAATGGATTAACGGGTTAGAATTTCTCGATCGAGATGAATCTGGTTTTTGGGAGCGAAATGGCTATCATCGGCGGGGAGAGCCGTGGACAGAAGAACGTTATAGTTAGAAAATACAAGTAGGTGGTTGGTTTTGAGATCTATCCTGCCGATCGCAGTAGCACAAATATAAAATATAGCTTCAAATCTCCCTAAAATGTCCGCTGCCATTCCGGAAAGTAAGGTTGAAGTGTAGATTGTAATTCTGCAAACGGTAAGCCAGAATCACTCTCTGACTTCCAATACATCCCGACTGTTATAAAAGCTCCATAAATGGCTGTCATTATTGCATCGCCAAAGGGCAACTTCTGGACTCGATCGATCCGCCAACCTTTACCAGATTCTGGTTTGCCAGCAACTAATTCGATCAATCCAAATAGTTCGAGCAATGCCATATTGTGCAATTGGGGAACGTAATTCAAAATTCCTTGGTCATCATAACTATCAAAGTTTGCAACTGAATTACTCATTGTCTGCCAATAATGCAAACATTTTGAAAATTCATTATTAATCGATTTTCGCTGCGAACCGAGGATGCCAGTATCTACTCGAATGAACCAAGTTTCTAATAGGAGGAAGTAGCGTTCGGTCAAATTAAAGCTATACCAAACTGCTAATAAGTCTGGATTAATTACCAATACATATTTTTTGCCAAAATTTCGGATTTCACCCAAGCCAGAAGCATGTAAGATTAGATACAGACCGTCGATCGCCGGATAAGATTGTTGAACCGGACGTTTGAGGTCGATCTTAATCGGCTGACTGAGACGGAGATTGAGATCTGCTAATAGCTTCAACGGCAGAGTATGAATACTATTGCTAACAACAATACCATCACTACCCACGAAATCTAACAAGGTTTGAAAATCACTTAAAATTGTGCCTGGCGATGTAGCTGAAATCGATTGTTGTTCTAAAATTTCGATCTCTTGCGGTGATAAAGTTGGCAGTTCTTCAGCTTCATCATGCCATGTGCTGGTTTGCAAGTTTTGTTTGAAGGAATTTAGGACCGCTTTATCATCAATTGGCATTTTGCCAACTAATGCGCTGATAAAATCTGGTAAATTACTCGTATTTTTTGAATCGAGATTGTCGATTAAGGTATCTAAATTAATTCGGCTAGGTGACTGAAGATTTTGGTTGTATTGCTGTTGATATGCTTCTAACCCTTCTGGTTTAGTCATATCAAATCCGGCGGTTATGCCCCCCATCATAAAAGATTTCCCCATCCCAAACTTACTAGGATCGTTCATCAGCTTGGGAAACTTCGGCTGAAGCTGCTTGAGCAATGTCAATACTTTAGTCGCTTGAGGGTGGTCATAAACTCGGTGAAGAAATTGCCAGAATGCTGATAATTCAGGAATAGTATAGTTGGCTTCTGCCGCGCTTTGTAAAACAATTTTGCGTGGAAATAAATCGGTAACGATCGCCTCGACATCAGTCTTCTGCATCCGTGGTAGTGTGACTGACAGATTGGCATAGCCATAGTACAGGAGATGATAAATCCAATTCCCCAGATATTCTTCCATTTCTGGATACGTTGCCAGATAAGCATTACATTCAGGAGTCTCGACAAACTCCGTCATCAATTCGTCCATATAACTATCTAACGCTTCGATAGTTGCATCATAGTCCTCGACGATCGAGTCTAGTTGGTAGAGATCCACAGTCATGATAGGAGTATTGGTTGCGATCGATACCCACTATATTACTAGGGGAAGAGGTTAAATTGTCTTTACAAATACCCAATGCCTCGACCGCATATTCGATGGGAAGATTAATTCATTAGATGTTTAGTTCGCGCTCTCGATTTATCCGCTCATGGCAAGTTGGGGCTTTATTTTTAGTTTACGATCGAGCATGACGAACGGACTCAAGTTATCGGTCTAGATATCCAAAATCTATTCATAATTACGATAGCCAACTTGTTCTAACTTGGCTTGTTTATCTATTACCATTGTCTTGAGGCTTTGCCGATAGGCTTGGACTTTAGCTAGCAAAGCGGGATCGTGGGTGGCAAGGATTTGGATCGCCAGTAATCCAGCATTGGTAGCATTACCAATTGCTACTGTCGCTACGGGAATGCCTGCGGGCATTTGCACAATCGAATATAGTGAATCTATGCCTTGTAAGGTTTTAGTTTGAACGGGCACCCCAATCACGGGTAAAGGAGTCAGTGCGGCTACCATGCCAGGTAAATGGGCTGCCCCACCCGCCCCAGCGATAATCACTTTTAAGCCACGTTCGTGGGCGGCTTGGGCGTATGACACCATCCGTTCGGGAGTGCGATGAGCAGACAAGATCGCTACTTCGTGGGGTATTTCAAACTGTTCACAGATTTTGATCGCGGCTTTCATTGTCGGTAAGTCGGAGTCGCTACCCATGATGATGCCAATTAAAGGTTTTGTCATAGGAGTTATAAATTAAAGATTAGTTGTCCATTAACATCATATTGGCGATTATCTCCGATCGGCTCCGCCAACGACAAAACCAATCCCCCCTGACCCATGAACAATTGCAGAATTATTAATGCTCAGATCCCTGGATATCCAGGCAGACAGGAGATCGTTATTCGCGAAGGCAAGATTAGTCAGATTGCTGAATGCCTAGTTGCTGACGATCTACCAACCTTAGATGTATCCGGCGATTGGATTTCCTTGGGTGGGGTGGATCTACAGATTAATGGTGCCTTGGGATTAGCGTTTCCGGATGTGCGGATGGATGATTTAGGCAAATTGACGGAGATTTGTGATTTTCTGTGGGCGCAAGGTGTGGATGAATTTTTACCCACGATTGTCACAACTTCGATCGATAATATTCATCGATCGTTAGGTGTATTTGCCAAGTTCATGGCTCATCAACACCCTGGCACTGCCCAAATGCTGGGTGTTCACTTAGAAGGGCCATTTTTGAACCCGCAGAAGCGGGGTGCTCATCCAGCCGTGTATTTACAGCCGTTGAGACTCGATTCAGTTGCCGCAGTACTGAGCAAATTTATTCACGTCGTCAAAGCGATGACCCTCGCCCCTGAATTAGACCCTACAGGCGCAGTAATTCACTATTTAAGGTCTTTGGGAATTATTGTTAGTTTAGGCCATTCTGCGGCGGATTTTGCTCAAGCAGAGAGCGCGTTTAGTAGTGGCGCATCAATGGTGACTCATGCTTTTAATGCCATGCCAGGATTACATCATCGGGAACCAGGTTTGCTTGGTGCCGCGCTGACTCATTCTGGTGTTCGCTGCGGGTTTATCGCCGATGGGCAACACGTTCATCCGGCAATGTTGCAGCTACTTTTACGATCGGGTGAGTATGCACAAGGGTTGTTCTTGGTGAGTGATGCGTTATCGCCTTTGGGTTTACCGGATGGGAAATATCCCTGGGATAGTCGAGAAATTGAAGTAATCGATGGGACGGCGCGATTGGCAGATGGGACTCTTTCTGGTACGACTCGATCGCTATTAGTTGGGGTTCAAAATCTAGTGAAATGGGGAATTTGTGATACTGGGAATGCGATCGCCATGGCAACCATATCACCACGTCGCGCATTGTTAGAGCCTCGCCCCTGGGGGGTCGAGCTACCCGATGACTATATTGGACAATCGGCAAATTTATTGCGGTGGCATTGCCATCTCGATCGACAATTAAGTTGGTCGCGATTGGTTTGAGTTGTGTTTAGAAGGTGCGAGCATGATTAAATCAGCGCGACTAACAGCAACATCAAGCCCACTAAAAATCCGATAAATAGCCCAGAAAAATGACCGACAATGCTGGTATTGCCGTTAGTGAGATCGAATACAAGCTGGAACGCAACGCTAAATAATACCACGCGAAACTCGCGAGCCGCAGATTTCGCTTTCCCCTGTTGCCAGCCCATCAAATGAATCGCCCCCATCGCGCCTAATAAACCCATAATCGCCCCTGAGGCCCCTACCGTTACTTGAGGTGTTGTCACCCATCGGGTATCGTAGTATGTAATGGCTAACATCGAGCCAAGCCCAGAGATGGCATAAAGTATGCTGAATCGAAAGGTGCCCAGCCGAGCTTCGACAAACTTACCCAGGTACATCAGCCCCAGCATATTCATCCCCAGATGGACGATCCCTAGATGCAAAAAGTTGGCAGTCACAATTCGCCACCATTCACCCGCCATAACTTGCGGCGCAACCAATCCACCCCCATTCAAGAAGCCCATCCCTTGATATCCAGACTTCGATCGCCAGACCAATTCAGCACAGAATACCAAAACATTGATGGTAATTAAAAAATTTGTCATTCTAGTCAACGATCGGGAGCAAGATATAATGAGAGTCTAGACGATCTCCAAATCTAAATTCGATCGTCAGGCTAAGATCGGCAAAATATATGACTAGCGTTCACTTAACCTAACTCTGAGCCAACGCAATCTGCCCTTCACCTCATCACCCGTTCCTACCATGATTAGCGATTGGTCAATTAGCGATCTACCTGGGTTACAAAATGCCGAACAAACTTTACTTTTAGAGCTGGGAATTACGACTACTGGAGAATTACTAGCAATTGCACCAGATCCAGCCACTAAACAGCAGTTGGCCGTAAATTTAGGCGTGAGAATTCAGTCTGTGAACAAATTGGTGGCTCTGGCAGATTTAGCCCGATTGCCTGGGGTAGGTTGCCAGTACAATGGTTTACTGCTCCATACAGGCATTATTTCTGTCAAACAGTTAGCCC
Source organism: Chamaesiphon sp. VAR_61_metabat_425 (assembly GCA_031425415.1). Taxonomy (GTDB): domain Bacteria; phylum Cyanobacteriota; class Cyanobacteriia; order Cyanobacteriales; family Chamaesiphonaceae; genus Chamaesiphon. The sequence continues at coordinate 9,618 of JANPJH010000240.1, forward strand.
AAATGCCGCCACACAAAATCCACCAACAATTACTCAGATTGCACGTGGCAACCCTCCAAAGACGGGATCTTTGTCCAAATCTTGCTCAAGTTCAAGGGTGGATTAAGCAGGCGCAGGAATTAATGATTAACTATTGATTACAAAAAATACGTTGGGTGGAAACTGCTCAGAAGCTCTGCTTTAAATACCTTTTTATACCCTATCCCCTATTTCTTCAATACTCCATTCAAAAAGATATCCGCCAATCCTTCCGCCATTTCTTTGACTTCGGCGGGACTGGCACCTGGTTGCGCGATTGTCTCGTGACTGAAGCCAGCGACAACAAACATCCCCAAAAATACTTGAGCGATGACGCGAGGATTCATTTTTCGATAGACACCCCGTTCCATCGCCGTTTGAAAAAAGGCTTCCGCCACATCTGTCATTTTTTCAACCACTTCTGACTGAATGCGTTCGCGCAAATCCTGGTGAAGTTGAACTTCCATGAAGCAAACGCGCATCATGTCGTAGTTGTCACCCAGACGCAGCATCCGTTTGTACATCACTTGCGAGATGGCTTCATAGCTAGCCATTTCGCTGAGTTCTGTCAATAAATCTGTCAGGAGATCTACCCATCCTTGAGTCGCAACTTCGATTAAAATTGCTTTCTTATTGGTAAAATGCCGGAATAAAGTACCTTCGGCAATCCCGGCTTTTTCTGCTAACTCTTTTGTTGTAGTGCCATCATAGCCATTCCGGGCAAACAGCTTTTGAGCCGCTTTGAGAATTTTATCGCGGGTACTAACTTCTGTCTTCCGATCGCTATGAAATATCTGCATACATATCCAGCACTAGTTGAATGATTAATTGTCAGTGAATGTTATTATTACCTCATTTCAAATGATTAACCACTCCAAACTTAATGGTTGTTTAAAGATAGTTACCACTCTTTACGATCAAGTTAGTTAGGTCTAACCTAAATCTATAAATTTCCGACTTCGTGCAGAAGTCGGAGATCGGCAAACTTCTCGATCGAATAACTATGTCACTAGGGCACAATTAAAACCGGACAAGGAGAAAGATCGATGACGCGACTGGACACGCTTTCGATCGCATGTTCGACATCCAAACCATTACCTCGACTACCCATGACGATCAGATTTACATTCAGTTCATCTGCCACGTCACAGATGGTAAAGGCAGGTTTCCCTTCTCGCTGTAAGATTTCCGCTTGGATACCCTGTTTGGCAAATAACGCTTGTGCGGAATGCAACAGCCGATCGATCGCTTCTGGAGACTGCATCACCGGATCGTCAATTACTTCTGCATCTAGATCCGGTGTCTCAACAACAGACAGTAAAATCAGCTTACTATGATACTTCTGCACTATGTCGATCGCAACGGCAATAGCTTCTTGGGCTTCTCGGCTGCGATCGAGGGGAAATAAAATCGTGTTAAACATAGACTGAGACTAGATAATCCGAACTTTTATCGTCTTAATAACCTATTGTCGATGTCTAGCCCCTAACTCCATCCAGATTAGTAACAAATCTACACGGGTTTTCCGGTAGAATTGAGAGCGGCAAGGCTAAATGTTGTCTTAACTACAGCAAAAATTAGTACTACTAGTTATTTTTTCAGCTTTAATATCCCATCAACCTAGTTTTATAAGGAGTTTAACAAATGTCTAAGAAGTCCATTGCTAGCCTTTCCGCTGCCGATCTCACGGGTAAGCGCGTTCTTGTTCGGGCAGATTTTAACGTTCCGGTAGATGATGCAGGTAATATTACCGATGATACGCGGATTAGAGCCGCTTTACCGACCATCAAAGACTTGACGGGGAAAGGTGCTAAAGTCATCCTGACTAGCCATTTTGGTCGTCCTAAAGGTGTGGATGAGAAGTTACGCCTAACTCCCGTTGCCAAGCGGTTGTCGGAGCTATTAGGGCAGACTGTGGTCAAATGTGATGACTGCATCGGTGATGAAGTTACTAGCGCAATTGCAGCAATGGCAAATGGACAAGTTGCATTGCTAGAAAATGTCCGCTTCTATCCCGAAGAAGAGAAAAATGATCCCGAATTTGCGAAAAAATTAGCGGCTAATGCAGACATCTATGTCAATGATGCTTTCGGTACCGCTCACCGCGCTCATGCTTCAACTGAAGGCGTGACTAAATACCTGACGACTTCAGTTGCCGGATATTTGATCGAAAAAGAATTACAGTACCTTCAAAGTGCGATCGAAAGTCCCAAGCGTCCGTTAGCCGCAATTGTTGGCGGTTCTAAAGTATCCAGCAAAATTGGCGTAATCGAAACCTTGCTCGATAAGTGCGATAAATTATTCCTCGGTGGTGGGATGATTTTTACTTTCTACAAAGCACGCGGTTTAAATGTTGGTAAATCTCTAGTTGAAGAAGACAAATTAGACTTAGCTCGTGCCCTGGAAGCGAAAGCCAAAGAAAAAGGAGTTCAACTATTATTACCTACTGATGTAGTAGTAGCTGATAACTTCTCTCCAGATGCTAATTCCCAAATCGTCGATATCAATAACATCCCCGATGGCTGGATGGGTTTGGATATTGGCCCTGATTCACTCAAAGTATTCCAAGCAGCTTTAGCTGACTGTAAAACAGTGATTTGGAATGGTCCCATGGGTGTATTTGAATTTGATAAATTTGCGGCTGGTACTGAAGGTATCGCTCATACTTTGGCTGACATCTCCAAAACTGGTGCAATCACAATCATTGGTGGTGGTGACTCAGTTGCCGCAGTCGAAAAAGTTGGTCTAGCCGAACAGATGAGCCATATATCAACTGGTGGTGGTGCTTCGCTAGAATTACTCGAAGGCAAAGTTCTACCGGGTATTGCTGCATTAAATGATGCGTAAATCAGTTGACGGTTGACATTTATTACTTGATGAATTGTGAATCATCAATTCACAATTCATAACTTTTATCATGACGAGAGATCGCGAACCATTTATTAGTTTATTTTTATATCACGCTTTCAAAGATCCATTTATCAACCCGTTTTTTTATTTGTATCTGCGGGGAAAAGTCCAAGGCACCGAACATATTCCTAAATCGGGTGGATTTGTTGTAGTTAGTAATCATGGGAGTAATTTCGATCCCCCATTATTATCCGCAGCGGTACAGCGTCCGGTTGCATATATGGCAAAAGAAGAACTATTTGAAGTGCCAATCTTAAAACAAGCGATCGAGTTATATGGTGCTTATCCAGTTAAACGAGGTGCTGTAGATCGCAATACAATTAGAGCAGCTTTGGCTTATTTAGAAACAGGTTGGGGTGTCGGTATTTTTGTGTCTGGAACGCGGACAGCAGATGGCAGAATTGTCGATCCTAAGCCTGGAGCGGCTTTGATTGCAGCCAAGGCTCAAGTCCCATTATTGCCGGTGTGTCTGTGGGGAACTCACTCGATCGAGCAGAAAGGTAGAATTCTACCCCAAGCGACCCCCGTTACGATTAGAATTGGAGAACTGATTTTGCCACCAATTTCGACAAAAAGATCGGAACTCGATCGAGTTACCGATATTTGTACAACTACAATTAATCAATTACACGATCTCGGCAGATAGGCGATTTTTAATTCACACAAAACTTCAATTCTTCACCCAACTCTAGCCCCTCCGAGAAGGGGAGTAAATAGTAAATTATGGAAAATCTTCGAGAGCAATTGGCTGAAATCCTCGACGAAGCCGAATTAGAATGGTTGAAGCCACACATTCAAAAAGACGTAGTGATTTTAGTTGTTCCCGAACTCGACCTGTTAGATGTGGGTGTGGCGATCGCTGGTGATGATACGATGAAAGTCCAGCATTGGATCGGTGAGCAACTACTGGCTAAACCATCTGCAGAAATGCTCAGTCGCTGGAATAACAATCCTCAGCAGAAATTTCAAGCAATTATCATTCAGCCCTATATCTTAATCAAGGAAGTCTTTGCATAGGTGTGCAGGGATGATTGGGTGGTACCAATCCCAAATCATCCCCAAATATCCGTCTGGTTGCTAGTTATGCTTGGCGCGGTAAATCGCTTTAGAAGTATTGTTTAAGCGGTAGTTGAGCCGGTATCTTTCCGCTTTAGTCAATTTGCCACCACTTTTGATTGCCCGCAGCCGTGCTGCTTCATTTTTGTCTTCTAGTCTATCGAGGCGGCGATATTCTTTGGGGGTCAAAGAACGATTTTTGACGCCTTGATAAATCCGTGCATCCTGACGGTTGAGCCGATTGTTGAATTGTCCAGCTTGAGCTGTGAGGGGAGCAAAAACTACAGCAGTACATAAAATGACACTAACTAACTTATTCATGAGCTAACTCCATTAACTATTGGTTGCTTGAAGTGTTAGACAGGCAAAGATCGATCGAGGTTCAATCTTCGCGCAAGTTTTTTTGAGATTAGGTGATAATCCAGTCCTGGCGTAACTTCGATCGCTCATTGGCAGAGTGAAATTTTACTGTTAAGTATCGATCGCAATCTATCAGCCTTCATCAAGGAGATTTAATTTTAGATCGCTCTCCCCACTCCCAATCGGTTATTTGTTAAAGAATTGTTAGATCCTAACCCCATCATCTGGGGATCGCCTATAGTACCAAAAAGATCGTGACCACATATAATCCTTAATTAATCTGTTGGGCGCATCCCGATTTATATGCCTATGACTAACTTTCCCTGGCTGACGACGATTATTCTATTCCCAGTCCTCGCCGCCCTCGCCATTCCTGTTATCCCAGACAAAGATGGACGCACAGTGCGCTGGTATGCCCTAGTCGTCGGGCTAATCGATTTTGCCCTGATTGTTTACACCTTCTGTAATGGTTATGACATCCATAGCGATCGATTACAATTGGTCGAAAGTTATGCTTGGTTGCCAGAACTAGATTTGAGATGGTCAGTTGGGGTAGATGGGCTATCGATGTCTTTAGTGATATTGACAGGCTTTGTCACCACCCTAGCGATTTTAGCTGCTTGGCCAGTTACCTACAAGCCCAAACTGTTCTACTTCCTGATGTTGGTCATGTACGGCGGGCAGATTGCTGTTTTTGCCGTTCAGGATATGTTGCTATTTTTCCTCGTCTGGGAATTAGAACTCCTGCCGATTTACTTATTCCTGTCTATATGGGGTGGGAAGAAGCGATTGTACGCTTCGACTAAATTTATCCTTTACACTGCTGGCGGCTCTCTCTTCATCCTGCTGGCGGCCTTATCGATGGCTTTTTATGGGGATACAGTCAGTTTCGATATGCAGACGTTGGCGACGAAGGATTATCCCATTAACTTCCAGCTAGTGATGTATGCTGGGTTCTTGATTGCCTATGGGGTGAAGTTACCAATTATTCCGCTGCATACTTGGCTCCCTGACGCGCATGGGGAAGCTACTGCTCCCGTTCACATGTTGCTAGCAGGGATTCTCCTGAAGATGGGTGGCTACGCGCTGATTCGGATGAATGCGGGGATGTTGCCCGATGCTCATGCTGCTTTTGCGCCAGTCTTAATTGTGCTAGGAGTCGTGAATATTGTCTATGCAGCATTAACTTCTTTTGCCCAGCGCAATCTCAAGCGGAAGATTGCTTATTCCTCAATTTCTCACATGGGATTTGTCTTGATTGGGATTGCTTCCTTCACTGATGTGGGGATGAGCGGTGCTGTCTTGCAAATGGTTTCCCACGGTTTGATTGGCGCGAGTTTATTTTTCTTAGTTGGGGCTACTTACGATCGCACACACACTCTGATGTTAGATGAGATGGGCGGTGTCGGGCTAAAGATGAAGAAGATTTTTGCGATGTTTACCGTTTGCTCGATGGCATCCCTCGCCCTGCCTGGCATGAGTGGTTTTGTGGCGGAACTGATGGTCTTCGTCGGCTTTGCCACCAGCGATGCCTACAATCTTCAATTTAAGGTAATTATGACGCTAATTGCCGCGATCGGGGTAGTCTTAACGCCGATTTATCTGCTCTCGATGTTACGTGAAATCTTCTATGGGGCGGAAAATAAAGAGTTAGTCGAACATGAAGAGTTAGTAGATGCTGAACCTAGAGAGGTGTTTATTATTGCCTGTCTGCTGGTACCGATAATCGGCGTAGGTTTCTATCCCAAGTTACTAACGCAGATTTATGATTCGACTACCACAACATTGACGGCTCGTCTCCGCGATTCGGTACCAACCATCGCCCACAAGCAGTCAACTTCCATTGCCTTAGGAGAATCAATCACCGCACCAAAAATCCTCAAATAATCCAATCTACAAAACTTAAACAGCTCCTCTAGATATATCTGAGGAGCTTTATTTTTGGTGCGATCATGCTT
>JANPJH010000241.1:0-35967 GCA_031425415.1 Chamaesiphon sp. VAR_61_metabat_425
GCACTACTTAACATTCCCCCTTGTTGAACTTCTTGTTTAGACTTTTCGATCGCGTTAGAAATTACTTGATTACCCGCAGTATCTCTGACGATATCGAGGGAGTTCAAAATTGGTACGCCAGAACGAGTAAGTGTACCAAAAATTCGGCAAAATCTTGCAGTCGCAGTCTTTTCGTTTAAGTCTCCAAGAATTGGCATTTTTAAGAAAAATCTATCTATTGTCAAGTGACCGATCGGCGTTTTATAGTATTGCTGGTACGCAAAGATTAATCCGCCAACAACGACGATGGGAATAATCGCCATCCAACTAGTTAAAATTCCACTAATACCTAACATAAATAATGTCAAGCCAGGTAATTCGGTACCTAGTCCTTTAAAAATACCTGCAAATACTGGAATTAGGAAAATAGTCATCCCCAAAAATACCAAAATTGCCAGAATTCCAACAGCAACAGGATAAGCCATCGCTCCTTTAACTTGGTTTTTAAGGCGAGACATATCTTCTAACACTTTAGCCAAGCGGTTGAGAACTTCATCAAGTACCCCACCCACTTCACCAGCTTGAACCATACTAACGTAAAGTGTGTCAAAGCATTCTGGATGCCGCCGCATGGCATCAGAAAGATTAATCCCCTGTTGAACATCCAAGCTAACTTGACCGAGGACTTTTCTTAGTTTGGGGTTGGTACACTGTTCGGAGAGAACTGTTAGGCATCGAACCATCGCGACACCCGCATTCACCATCGCTGCAAATTGGCGGGAGAAGACAGCTTTATCGCGAACTGTCACCGGATTCATCGCAGCTTCAATATCTTGCAAGTTAATTTGCGTGACATCGAAAGATTTAACTGGTCTAATATTTTGAATGAATTGATATTTCTGCTTGAGTTTCTTTCGAGCAGAATCTACTGATTGAGCATCTACTTTTTCTTGTTTGGTATTGCCTTGAGAATCACGAACTTCAGCTATAAAGGTGGGCATGGATTTAGGGGTTAGGGATTAGGGGTTAGGGTTTAGGAGTTAGGGTTTAGGAGTTAGGATTGGTAATATTACTATTCCCTATTTACCTGCCATTTGTTGCCATCATTGGTGTGCTACCAATTAGGCGTTGGAGTTCGTCTGGTCGGGAGGATTTAGCGATACCTGCTTCAAACGAGATATTGCCTTCTCGGATATGTTTAGCGAGGATAGATTCCATTGTATTCATGCCCAGTTTGGCTCCAGTTTGGATTGCACTGTAGATTTGGGCGGTTTTACCTTCGCGAATTAGATTCGAGATTGCTGGGGTGACAATCATGATTTCTTGAGCGAGGATACGTCCATATTCACCTGGTTTAGGTTTTTTCTTTTGAACCAGACACTGGCTGAATACAGCAACAAGTGAGTTGGATAATTGAGCGCGGATTTGGGGTTGTTGTTCGGGAGGGAAAACATCTAGCATCCGATCGATTGTTTGAGCAGCAGAACTAGTATGAAGGGTTCCCATTACTAAGTGTCCAGTTTCGGCAGCACTAATTGCCAAACTAATTGTTTCTAAGTCCCGTAACTCTCCTACCAAAATCACATCAGGATCTTCCCGCAAGGCTGCTTTTAAGGCATTGGAAAAGGTTTTAGTATCTTCACCCTTTTGACGCTGATGAACCAGGCTTTTAACGTTGGGGAAAACGTATTCAACTGGATCTTCGATCGTTAGAATATGTTCGGCACGAGTCCGATTGATCAGATCGATCATCGCCGCCATCGTCGTAGTTTTGCCAGAACCTGTCGGGCCAGTCACTAAAATTAGCCCTCTAGGCCGACCACTCATTTCTCGGACGATTTCGGGTAGACCCATCTGGTCGAAATTGGGAATTTTGGAAGATAATGCCCGCAAACAAGCCGCATAACAACCGCGCTCTTTATAAACATTCACCCGAAAGCGAGCTAACCCCTTGACACCATAGGAGCAGTCTAACTCCCAGGTTTGTTCTAGTTCTTTCCGCTGAGTGTTATTTAACATACTGAAGATCAGTTTTTGACACTCTTGGGGGCTGAGCGGTTCTTCCCCCACAGGTGCAAGTTTACCGCTGACTCGGAAATAGACGGGCGCGCCCGCCTGAATGTGCATATCGGAGCCGCCCATTTCAACGAGTTGCTCCATTAAGTCTTCGATCATTAATTCAGACATAAGCTAGGGGGTAGGTTGGGGTTTAGTGGTTAGGTTTATAGATGTGAGGAAATAAGGGAGGGGTTAGTGTTCTCATCAAGAGGATCAATTTACTTTCATTTACTATCCCCCTAATCCCTAATGTCTAAGTCTCAAATCGTGGAGTCATACAGTAGGGACAATCAAGCCATTCCTGTTTAAGTTCTGCGCTACAGCAGCTACAAACAAGTGAGCTTTTGCGCTTAGCTTTGAGTTCTGCTTCTAATCCAGAGTCCGTAAAGGTGACTCGTTCCACCTCCGAGAGCGTGGTATGCCCCTCCTGAACTAGTTGCAGACTGTAGGCCAGAAGAGTCTTCATTCCCTGTTGAACAGCAGTCTCTTTGATCAGAGCAGATGGGGCGCGTTGATTGATGAGAGCGGCGATTTCATCAGTAATTTGCATTACTTCGTAGACACCGGCCCGTCCGCGATAGCCGACTCCATTACATTTTTTGCAAAGTCGTCCTTCAGACTTAGCCGATTCGATCGCGTCGTTGCTGAGTTCGTTGGCTTTGTAAAAAGTGATGACATTATCCCCAGAAGCTGATAGCCCAAACCGAGATAGTTCTTCTCGGCTGGGAGTATAGGGAATACGACATTCATCACAAACTCGTCGCAGTAATCGTTGCGCGACGACTCCAATTAAAGCAGCGGAAACCATGAAGGGTTCAACACCCATTTCATCAAGGCGAGGAATCGATCCAGCCGCATCGTTGGTGTGAAGGGTTGTCATGACCATGTGGCCAGTTAAAGCAGCTTCCATCGAGGTTTTAGCTGTTTCTTGGTCGCGGGTTTCTCCCACCAGGATGATATCGGGATCTTGACGCATGAAGGCGCGGAGGATGGACGCGAAGTTCATTCCTTTCTCGCGGATTACCTGAACCTGATTGATGCCAGGGAGCGCGTATTCGATCGGATCTTCAGCCGTACTAATATTCACACCAGGATCGTTCCGCTCGGCCAGGAGGGAATAAAGAGTGGTAGATTTACCAGAACCTGTCGGCCCAGTCACTAGAATCAATCCAAACGGACGACTACCCATTTCTCGGACGATTTCGAGTGTGGGTAGATCGCTAATCAATTTATCTAAGCCGAGCTGAGTAGAGGAGTTATCCAAAATCCGCATACAGACTTTTTCCCCATAACGGCTGGGGAGGGTACTGACCCGAAAGTCTACTTTCCGTCCTTCAAATGTCCGCCGAATCCGACCATCTTGAGGTAAACGACGCTCGGCGATATCTAGTTCGGCGATGATTTTAAACCTAGAAACTACCGCTGGAATAATATGCTTGGGCAAGATTGGGAAAGCTTCCCGCAATACGCCATCTTTGCGGAACCGCACTCTCAAGCCTTCTTCTTGCGGTTCGATGTGAATATCCGAAACTTTCTCAACCAAACCTTTCGCCAGGATTTGGTTGACCAATTTAACGACAGGGGCGGCTTCGGCACCTGCAACATCAATTTCATCGTTGATTTCATCTTCAGCCATACCCAATTCGGGCGTGTCGAAGTTATCCATCTCGATGCTCAGATTTTTCTTGGAGTTGTCGGCTTCATCCTGTTGGATTTGCTCGTCCAAATAGCCGTCGAGAAGTTTTTGATAATCTTCCGCCGCAATAACTTCACTGCGCCAACTAATGCCGTGGGGACGGAGAATTTTATCTAAATCATTTTTTGCCCGCAAGTCGTCTGGAGCAATCATCGCGACAGTGAGGACAGGGGGATCGCCTTCTAATTTGCCGATCGGTAATAATTTAAGTTGCCGACAACTATCGACAGGAATAAAAGAATTAATTAATTGGCGAACTTGACTTTTCTCGATTTGAGAAGATTCAATGTCTACCGCATTTAAGCCGTAGACAATTTTAAGTTCAAATAACTGTTGTTTTTTATATTGATGCTGTAATTCTGCCGGTAGGGCTTTGCCTGTTAGTGATTCCAGCACATCCATCAGGGGATGGTTATTAGCTCGACTATCAACTAGTGCCTGTTTGAGTTGATCCGCACTGACATAACCTGCTTGAATCAGTTTATTGCCGAAGGGTGAGAAGTCATTGCGGACGATCAGTGCCCTTTTTGGGGATGAAGATTGAGTCATAGCTGCTGTAAATAGCTCCTTAGCTTTACAGTATTCCCACAGTTTGACTAGATCTAGCCATCCGATCGAAATTTGTGGATTGCAACTATTCCCGCTCGTTGGCGTTGGCGAAGCCTTTGCCTCAGCAAAAGCCTACCGTTCGCTTTAGCGTCTACCTTAGCAGAAGGTAATCGTCTGAATGCGGCAGAAGCATCTCTGGCTAGATATATTATTTACTGCGGATCGATCTTGACTTGCTTTTAGGGGTGATTTTAGCTCGAAAACGAGCGAGAGGAATGTCCATCTCGCTCGTTTTCTTAATTCGATCGATTTTTGTTGATGAGACTATTCAAAGAAATGTCTTTACTTCGTCCACTCGGTATGGAAAGAATCAGTCGCTGGCTTATCTATCCGTTTGTAAGTGTGCGCGCCGAAATAATCCCGTTGTGCTTGGGTGAGGTTTTGGGGTAGAGTCGATCGACGGTAACTATCGAAGTAATCTAAAGACGAGCTAAAAGCGGGAACTGGAATTCCGAGTTGAGCTGCTTGAGAAATAACTTCTCGCCATGCACTTTGGCGATCGAGAATTGTCTGTTTAAACTCTGGTGCTAGTAAGAGATTCGGTAATTTTGGATCTACTTTGAAAGCATCCTTAATCTTATTCAAGAACCCTGCCCGAATAATACAGCCACCCTTCCAAATTCTGGCAGTTTCACTGAGATTGAGATCGTATTTATAAGCATCCGAAGCAGCACCGAGTAGTGCCATTCCTTGAGCATAAGAACAGATTTTCGAGCAATATAGCGCGTCCCGCACTTGATTAATAAAGGTTTGAACATCACCCGTAAACTTGCCCTCTGGCCCAGTTAAGACTGATGAAGCCGCCACCCGTTCTGTTTTGATCGATGAGATGATTCTCGCATTTACAGCTGCGATAATTGTGGGAATCGACACGCCCAATTCTAGCGCGCTTTGAACTGTCCAGCGTCCGGTACCCTTTTGCCCAGCCGCATCGAGAATTAGCTCAACCAGGGGTTGGTTGGTTTCAGGGTCGATATATTTAAAGATATCAGCGGTGATTTCAATTAAGAAGGAATTAAGTTCATCGGTCTGATTCCAATCAGTGAAGACTTGATGCAACTGCTGATGATTTAAACCTGCGACATTTTTGAGTAAGTCGTAAGCTTCGGCGATTAGTTGCATGTCGCCATACTCAATCCCGTTGTGGACCATCTTTACATAATGTCCAGCCCCACCTTTACCGATATACGCTACACATGGGCCATCGTCCACCTGAGCGGCGATTTTTGTCAAAATGGGTTCAAGATTGCGATAGGCAGTTTCGGTGCCGCCTGGCATCATACTGGGGCCATTGAGCGCGCCTTCTTCACCACCACTCACACCCATACCGATGAACGTAAGTCCGGATCCTTCTAGTTCGGCGGTGCGACGATCGGTATCTTCGTAGAGTGAGTTACCACCATCGATAATCACATCCCCTGGAGCAAGCAAGGGTTTGAGTTCTTGAATTACGGCATCAACTGGGCCACCCGCTTGAACCATGATCAGGATTTTGCGTGGGAGTTCTAGTGCTTCGACAAATTCCTTAATCGTATACGTGGCCTTCACTTGCTTCCCTTGGGCGCGGATTGCCATGAATTTATCGGTCTTTTCTCTCGATCGATTGTATACCGCGATCGGGAAGCCATTTCGCTCGACGTTGAGGGCGAGATTTTCACCCATGACAGCTAAACCAATGACACCAAAGCTTTGTAGAGACATAAATATTGAAAATACTGGAGATGTACGGTTTGATTGCGCTCAACATCACCTTAGCTCGATCCCCAGAAAATGGTGTATTTTAAGTGACTATTTGTAAAGTTAGTGCCAATTTTATCGAGAAATTAGCTCGAAGCCTATTCTTTGAGTTGATTTTTGAGAACTTCTAGGATGCCCCACCGACTATCCAACTTTACTGACGATTCGGATTCGATCGAAACAAACTCTGGGGCAGCCGTCTGGCAATCTACAGTACAAAGTTGTCGGACTGGTACTGATAAACACAACTGCTCGTACAACCAGACATCCGGTTGAAAGTGTCCATCGGGAGGTAGGGATTCTACTAATTCTTCAATTTCTGTTTCTCGCTCCAATGGCCCATCGTAAGGCTGCGCAGCATCTGGATCTAGCCAAATTATTTCGCTGGCATTTAAGACTAGTCGATGATTGTATTGCTGCAAACACCGATAGCAGGTCAGAGTAATAATTGTTTCGGTCTGGGCCGACACATCCAGATAGGTACCGCCATGTTTGACGATGACTTTGCCGCGCACGGGCGTTAGGGTTTCAAATTCGGGGATCAGCTCATCGACGATGACTTCTAGAGTTTTATCTCGTCGATTGGCGATGTGGGGTAGATATAGTGGTTCCATCGAATCAGTAATAAGTAATAGGTAATAAGTAATCGGGGACTTAAATCAAGCCTATTTACCGATTACCTATGATTCAGGTGCTTCCGCTAATTTTACAACCAACCGCCGATCGGGTTCTTGACCGCGACTGTAGGTAGAGAGGTCTTGATAGCTAGCATCACTATCGAAGAAGGTGTGGACTTGACGACGTTCGGCGGAAGACATTGGTTGAAGGACAAACTCTTGTCTGGTTTCACGCACCTGTGCTGCGGCTTCATCGGCGATTGCTCTAAGTTCGATCTCGCGGCGTTGACGATAGCCATCTAATTCGATCGTGTATCCAGCCTGCAAATCCTGTTCTTGGTGGATGTTTAGACTAGCATTAGCCAGGTATTGGATGGCATCGAGCGTCGCACCTTCTGGCCCAATTAGACTGGCGATCTGCGCTGGCGCAAGGGTGTCCCGATCGATCGTTAACCAGTAGTCACTTGATTTACTTCCTTCTGGCTGCTGGGCATCTACCGTAGCAGCTATTCCTGATAAGTGCAGTAGTTGTTCTAACCACTGTTTTCCCCGGTCTAATCTTTGGTCGGACATTTGGATTGTGAATGGTGAATAGTGGATAGTGGATAGTGGTAATGAGATCTCGGATGACAAGTAATTCAGCAAATCTGCGATTCTCTCTATCCACTATTCACTAAAATCTAAGTTGCTTTTTTCTTGGACTTATTTTTCTCGAAGGGCAACTGTTCGCGATTTTCTAGTTCTTTTTCTTTCGCTTTTTCCTGCTCTTGTTGGTCCACCAATTTCTGCAATTCTGGCGGTAAGGGTTCACGTGACAGGATATAGGTTTGAGCTGTTTGAATCACGTTACCGATCGCCATGTACATCAGTACCCCGGCTGGCAAGGGGAAGAATAAAAACATCCCAGAGAAAATCACTGGCGTGAATTTATTGACAGCTTGCTGCTGTTGAGCCGCAGCATCATCAGCTCCAGGCGTTGAGGTTGTCCCGCTAGTCAGGTTTTGGCTGACGTACAAGCTCAAGCCAAAGAAGATAATCATCGCGATGATATCCCAGTGGAGTGTCCCATCTGGATCGATCGCTCCCACATGACCGAGTGCATCGATGAATAAGAATCCAGCATTAGCAGCAATTCCCGGCACTGTACCTTTAATGGTGACATCTCCAGGCGCGATCGCTTCGATCTGACCACTCTCGGTAACTTTGACATTTTCCATTCCCTTAGTCACCGTCCAGACAGGGGTAAGATTAGATTCAGGATACTGGGCGGCTAATTCGCTCAGTGGTTTGTCATCAATGCCCTTAAATTCAATTTTCGTCTTTTGTCCCGCACCTAAAATATTGCCGGAGGGAATATCTGCAATAATCGGCGCGTGGACGTTGGCGTTGAAATAGACAGTATGCGGTTCGCTTTTAAATACCTGAGGCTGAATTTGAGCAATTTGTTCGGCAGGGACAACTTGCAAGTTGACGTTATACTCGATGTTGGAAAATGGCGATCCCCGTAATGTGGCAAACAATGCAAACAAGACAGGCATTTGTAACAGAGTTGGGAAACATCCGGCGAGCGGATTACCAAACTCCTTATAAACATCACTCATCGCCTGTTGTTGCTTAGTCGGATCGTCTTTAAACTTCAGTTGAATTTCCTTAACCCGCTTCTGCATCAATGGCTGAGATATCTTAGTCTTTCGCATGTTGCGAATCGAACCGGCACTCAGTGGATAGAGCGCAAGGCGAACTACCACAGTCAGCGCAACGATTGCTAACCCATAGCTAGGCACTATCCCATAGAAAAAATCTATGATCGGCAGCATTATATTGTTAGAAATAAATCCGATTCCAAAATCCATTTTCAGTCAACTAGCAGGTTGTATAAAGAACAAGTTGGGTGGGAGTGGATAGTGGACGGTGGATAGTGGATAGTAAGACTATGTATTCCCTATCCTCTAACCCCTAGTCCCTAATCCCTAGTCAAGTGGTTTGAGCCTCGGCTGCGGCCTTTTCAGTAACGCTGAGTAGGGGAATTCCCGTTTTAGCAATTACCCGCTCGTTAATGTACTCATAGATTTCCCGACAGCGGGGGAGGGAGCGTAACTCCAGCTTACTGCCATCTTTCAAGACAATTACCATATCTCCCCAAAATCCTAACCCACGGGGTACCGTAATCGCGTTAGTGATTTCCGAATAGACAATATCAGTCCGATCTCTTCCCATCCAACCACCAACTACCGAAATTCGGCGATCGGTAATGTCATACCGTAACCAGATGGCGCGGACAATTGCCCCGACGGTGAGAGGAATGAAAACTATAAACGTTGCTAAAAAAAGATGAAAAATTAGATCCCCAATGTGCGGACCACCCTTATAAAATGATTCTTCCCGAATTCCCATTAAGTACCTCTGCGGCTGCCAACAACTGCTCTAATTCTCGCAAAATTTCGCCATATTCGCATCCCTGCAGTGAAGGTTGGACGATAATTACTACCGACCACCCTCCAATAATTCGCCCCAACAGTTGACGGAGAGACGCTTTCAACTGTCGTTTGAGCAAATTACGGGTAACTGCTTTTTTACTCACTTTCTGGCTGATAGAAATCCCAAAACGGGTAGCAGGTAGATTTTCGGTGGCGGAGTCTGGCAGATGTCTCAGACTTCTGAGCGTCAAATGTACTCCTTGATGGCGTTTGCCATACTGATAGACCTGTTGAAAATCTTTCCTGCGCTTGAGTCGATGCGGCTTAGGCAATGACACCGATCTTACTCTGATCGCCTATCTCTAGACAGAGAGACGATGCCGTCCTCTTGCTCTACGCGCTTTAATAACTTTTTGCCCGGTACGACTCCGCATCCGCGCTCTGAATCCAGATGTCCGTTTTTGTTTGCGGTTAGTACCGCCGAGAGTCCGCTTTGTCATACTGAGATCCGCTCGAATTTACTAGATGATTGAAAATTATAGTCGGCAAAAAGCCACAATGGACTAGTATAACAGTTATTAGGCTTGATAGCGATCTAGAAAAATCTTGAATTCAGGTTGAATAGTGGTGGGGTATTGCTCACAGACTTAACTGCCCAATTTGAATGCTTCCAGAAAGAAGCCATACATTAAGCCTAATTTGAGGCTGTTCAGAATGGAAATCCAGAGTGGACGCTGACTCACGCCAGAATTTCCAGATCTACTTTTGCCCAGATTACTGTACTTCAGTCTACTAATTAGCTCAACGATCGCGACCATTAGCAGCGAAATCGTTACATCTAAATTAGCCCATTGCCCCGCAATAGTGGAGATCGCTGAAGCCAGAAAGTTACCCGATAGCAGACTGATAATTAGTAAGGATGTCCGTCGCCAGGGATTTTGCACCCATTGAGTCAACTGTCGGACTAATCGATCGATTAAAGTATTCAGGCGAGTATTTTGCATGATAGTTATTTGCGACTGCGACTAGTTTCTTGCCAGATATTGCCAACGCCTTTGATGATACCCCTACCGATTAGACCGATCCCCCGACCGATAATTTCGGTCAGTAAGTAGACAATAATCGTCCCGATCAATGTGGTTGCCGATCTCAATCGGGGGGCAATCGCGTCTCGTGTTTCGAGGGCTAGAGTGACAGCGAAGGGAACCCCCGCTAATTGGGCTAATTCCTCTGGGCGAGGTGCATAAATACTCATCTGCTCGATCCCATAATTACTTAAGACAAACAATCTATGTCGGCTTTCAAATATGGCTTGGGGCTGACTAAAATAGCGATCGATCCGGTACCGCCAAGATAAATCGTTGCGAAACCGTTCGATGTCCCGACTAGAGAGCAATCGTCGATCGTAAAAGCCAGTTTTAATTGTTGCCACATCGCTGAACCGATTTAATAGAGGCTGAATCACGGCATTTGCCAAATTGATAGTCAGATTTTCTAAGAGTTCGCCAGCGCGATCTTCAGCGAGTGGGGTACCGAGCGAATAAGCGTCACGATCGATCGGTAAGGGGATCTGAAATAATAAATAGTTCAATAACTCGATCGTCTGGGGAATTTTTGCCAGGATCTCAGCTTGAACGATTGCCCGATCTGCCAATAGTGTGGGGACAATTTCGATTTGTCGATTGTTGACGGGGAGTGCTTGATACCTGCCGAAAAATTCTGTCGTCGCCGATGCCCACAAATCTTGCCAAATGACTGTCTCTTGGACGGGTAATTGCTCGATCTTGACTTGAGAAAATCTTAATTCATCTAATAGTCCTTCAATCTGGCGGAGGATTAAATAAAATAATTCCCGCTTCTTTTCTAGCCGCAGAATATCAATCTCTAGTGGGGTAGGTGTAAGATTATCCAGATTAGATTGTAACTTTGCCGCAATTCGATCGAATATGTTCGATTGCACCTGTTTGGCAGTCATTGCACTGGGGACAGAGCTTTCGGTTAACATCGATGCTGTACCAATTTCCGGCGGCAGATTTGACGCTCGATCGGTGAGTTCTTCCGGTGTGAGGATCTGGGCCTGAGAGCCAGGAAATAGCCGTTTGACCAGCCATCGAGCGGCAATTAGTTCCCGTCTACGTCCATTCAGAACTAATCGCTCTAGAGCCGAAATGTGCGAAGAATTGAGATCGGCATTGACTGCTGCCAATGTAGCTTCAATCTGCTGTAGACTGGACGATCTCAGTCGATTTTTTGAACTCATCGATCGATTCCTTCGCAACGAGATTTGAGACTAGCTAGAAACTTTTAGATCGTTGGCGTAGCCTGCCAAAGGTAATCGTTAGTTTAGCATCCAGTTTAAATTTGTTTATATTTTTGTGCTGATGAAGTTTTTGTCCTTACCGTCAGCTACCCGCCAGAATCGCTATCTACAGGTACTGCTGACGATCTTGGCGATCGGTATGTCCGTCGAACTTGTGGCTCGGTTGGGCGCAGAAATTTTGTGGTTCCAGGAAGTCGGCTATTTACCGATGTATCTGTTCCGGCTCAAAACTCAAGGGATACTTGGCGCGATCGTCTTTAGCTCAACCGCTGTCTATCTACTGGGCAATCTCGCCCTCGCCCACAGATGGAGTTCTCGCACTGCGCCAAATCGAGAGCGACAGCAACTTCCGTTGCTCCGGCTGCGCTGGCTACTGACGTTGACATTGAGCTTGAGCCTGTTTGTTGGGTTGATGCTAGTCCACTATCTTCGGGCAGCGGCGATGACTTGGAGTTTCGATCCTGATTTGCCCAGTATCGCTCCATCTGCGCCAATTTTATGGCGATCGACAGCAATCTGGCAATCGATCAGCCAGTTACTGACTCATCGCTGGGAGACAGTTGGACTAGTCGTTCTGGCGATCGTCACTCAATTTTATCCCCGATTGGTGCTGAGATCGATCGCGATCGTCATGACGATCGCGATTAGTTGGACAATTTCACGGCAATGGATGCGAGTACTTCCCGCCTTCCAACCCACCGCCTTTAACCAGACAGATCCGGTGTTTGGGCAAGATATCAGTACTTATATCTTTAGTCTTCCCGTCGGCGAACTGTTGGAGTTTGGGCTGATGGGCGTGTGCTTATATGGGTTGATTTCGGTTGTGCTCACCTATTTGCTGGCGGAGGATAGTCTCAGTCAGGGGCGATTTTTTGGGTTCTCGCGATCTCAACAACGGCATCTGTATGGGTTGGGGGGAGTATTAATGCTTGTGGTTAGCTTCAGTTATGGGATTAGCTGCTATGAGTTGCTATATTCACCGCGTGGGGTATCTTATGGTGCCAGCTATACAGATATTCTCGTCCAGTTGCCAGTCGATCGAGTGTTAGGTATGTTATCGATCGCGATCGCCGGATATCTATTTTGGCGATCGATTTCCTTATCCCGTAATCCCAGCCACAAGCTAACTCTGGCAATATTCTTGCTATATTTGGTACTGGCGATCGGGATGAGAACTGTTTTACCCGTCTTAGTCCAAGCATTAGTAGTGCAACCGAATGAATTAGCCAGAGAGACACCGTATATTCAAAGAACGATCGCCCTAACGCGCCAAGCCTTTGGGTTAGAAAATATCGATATTAAAACTTTTAATCCCCAAGCAAAC
Source organism: Chamaesiphon sp. VAR_61_metabat_425 (assembly GCA_031425415.1). Lineage (GTDB taxonomy): Bacteria > Cyanobacteriota > Cyanobacteriia > Cyanobacteriales > Chamaesiphonaceae > Chamaesiphon. The sequence goes on from JANPJH010000241.1 coordinate 12,758, forward strand.
CTGAAGGATGCAGATATTCAAGCTAACGAGCTGACTATTCGGAATATTCGCCTGTGGGATAAACAGCCACTTTTAGATACAAATCGCCAACTTCAGCAAATTCGGCTCTACTATCGCTTTCTCGATGCAAATATCGATCGATACACACTAAATAATGAGCGGCAAACTGCTACGCCAGATCGATCTGCACCAGTGCAGCAGCAAGTGTTAGTTGCCGCACGAGAACTAGATTATGCTGCCGTACCCAAACAAGCCCAGACTTGGGTAAATCAACATCTAATCTACACTCATGGTTATGGATTTACCATGAGTCCAGTGAATCGGGTTGCTCCAGGTGGCTTGCCGGAATATTTGGTCAAAGATATCGGCATGACTGATAAAGGGCCGCTGACGACCGCTAGTGATGCCATCCGAGCGAGTATTCCCATTGGGCAACCGCGCATTTATTACGGGGAAAATACTAACACCTACATTATGACTAATACGAAAGTCAAGGAGTTGGATTATCCCAGTGGCGATGAAAATATCTATAACGTCTACGATGGTCTCGGTGGCATTAACATCGGTTCGGCGGGGCGGAAATTTCTGTTTGCTAAGTATCTAAATGATTGGCGACTGATGCTGACTCCAGAGTTTTTACCAGAAACCAAACTACTATTCCGCCGGAACTTAAATCAACGGATTCGATCGATCGCCCCATTTTTACGATTCGATCTCGATCCATATCTAGTAGCTGCGGATGCCCACAGTCACTCGCCAAATGTGCAAGATCCTAGCTACCTTTACTGGATTATTGATGCCTATACTACTAGCGATCGCTATCCCTATTCTGATGTCGGCAAAGAAGGAATTAATTACATCCGCAATTCAGTTAAAGTTGTCGTCGATGCCTATCATGGCTCAGTTAAATTTTATATCACAGATCCGAGCGATCCGATTGTCACCACCTGGGCCAAAATTTTCCCCGATTTATTCGAGCCGCTCAGTGCGATGCCGATCGATTTACGCCGTCACATCCGCTATCCCACAGACTTTTTCAAGATTCAATCAGAACGCTTGATGACATACCACATGACCGATCCGCAAGTGTTCTACAACAGGGAAGATCAGTGGCAAATTCCCACCGAAGTCTATGGTAACAAACCCCGATTGGTCGAGCCATATCATCTGATTACCAGCCTACCGACTCTTCCCTTTGAAGAATTTATTCTCTTTCTCCCCTACACACCACAGCAAAGGACAAATTTGATTGCTTGGTTAGCCGCCCGTTCTGATGGCGAGAATTACGGTAAGTTATTGCTGTACACTTTTCCCAAGCAACGACAGATCTATGGTCCCGAACAAATCGAAGCTCGGATCAATCAAGATCCAGTAATTTCTCAGCAAATTTCCCTCTGGAATCGTCAGGGTTCTCGGGTGATTCAGGGCAATTTGTTAATCGTCCCAATCGAACAATCCTTACTATATGTGGAGCCTCTCTATCTAGAAGCAACTCAGAATCAATTACCGACTTTAGTCAGGGTAATCGTAGCTTATGAAAACCGGATCGTGATGGCGCAAACGTTACAACAAGCGTTGACCGCTATTTTTAAATCTCCACCATCCACACCACCAGCAATTATCCGCCCAGTGGAGCCGATCCAGCCATAATTCTCGATAAAAATGGGTCGATCCTAGAGAGGATCGACCCATTAAGTTGGGAACGCGCAGAAGGACTACTATTGAAGAACCAGAGTAACATTGGCGTTTTGTAGACCACCACGTTGTTGAACTTCAGATAGAGTTTTGTTGACTGCGTATTTCTGATTGATAGAGTTGATTAACTCAGTTTGGTTGTGCTTTTTGGCAACGCCCCAGAGGTCAGCGATTAAGTCAAAAGAACCATCGCTATTGCGAGACCAGCCTAAATCGTACTCGCCTTCGAGAATAGCTACGATATCAGCCCGCACGCGCTGACCTTGATAGCCACGGAGGTCGGTTTCGGTTTTGACGTTGATGCCGAGGTCGCGCAGAGAAGTTTTCAGGATTTCAGCGTCGGTGATCTTGGTACGAAGTGTGCTGAAGTGGGACATATCTATTTCCTCCAATAAAATGAGTTAAGAGAGACGACGACTTGAACGGTTCGGGTACTCGATCTTGTTATAAACTAGATCTTGTTCTACGATCTGATTGCTAGTGTCGATGGGTTTATTTTTAATATTCCCTGATCGAGTGTGCTAGCACCTTGACTCCGGTGGGCGGAGCAAGCTTGTTAGAACTCCATCCGCTGGTATTCAGCGACTGAGGCAGCGGCGGGACGCGCTCGCTGTCTTGCCCAGTCTCGCAAAGCAGTTACCTGCTCTGTCATTGTCCGCGAGAGGGGCAGAGTTGCTTTAATAGCTGCGATAATATCCAGTTGGGTAAACTCCCGATCCTGGGCAAAAGCGTCATACATCGCAGCGATTAAGGCTTGTTCTATTTCTGCGCCCGAGAACCCATCCGCAACTTTAGATAGTTGGAGTAGGTCGAAGCGTTCTAAATCTCGGTTGCGCTTACTCAAGTGAATTTTAAATACAGCTTCGCGTTCGGACTGAGTTGGTAAGTCTACGAAGAAGATTTCATCAAATCTTCCTTTGCGTAAAAATTCCCCTGGTAGTCGTTCGACTCGGTTGGCTGTCGCCATCACGAAGATGGGTGAGGTTTTTTCCTGCATCCAAGTCAGGAAGGAACCAAAGATCCGACTGGAAGTACCACCATCTGAGTCGGCTGAACCAGATGTCCCCGCAAAGGCTTTATCAAGTTCGTCGATAAATAGAATTGCTGGAGAGATTGACTCAGCAGTTTTGAGGGCACCGCGCAGGTTAGCTTCCGAGCGTCCAACCATCGAGCCATCATAAACCCGACCCATATCCAGTCGCAGTAGCGGTAAGCCCCACAGCCTGGAGGTGGTTTTGGCAATCAGGGATTTCCCACAGCCCGGTACACCAAGAATTAGCATCCCTTTAGGTTGAGGTAATCCATAGGCTCGTGCCCGTTCGGTGAAGGCACCAGAACGCTGTACCAGCCAGCCTTTAAGTTCATCTAATCCACCTACAGAGTCAATCGTTTCATCTTCTTCGATAAATTCGAGAATCCCATTGCGGCGGATCAATTGCTTCTTCTCCGATAGGACGATGTCTACTTCGTCTTCGGTGATTTTGCCACGCTTGACGTAGGCTTTGCGATAAACTTTCTCCGCCTCATCTTTGGTCAGACCTAATGAAGCTTTGAGAATTTTCTCCCGCCCGGGAATCGATAACCGATTCTGTCTGGCCTGGTCTAGTTGGTTGGTGAGGACTCGATCGAGTGCCGCTAAATCGGGTAGCGCGAAATCGAGCACAACTACTTCTTTTTCCAGTTCGATCGGCACCTGCTGAATCGGCGACATCAGAATGATTACTTTCTGTGTCCCCTGAAAGCTGGCAATCGCATCGCGCAACCACCTGGTGACTGCGGCGGAATCTTTAAATGGGTGTAAATCTTTGAAGACAAAGATCGCTGGCTCTTTTTGTCTGGTCGTCCACTCGATCGCCGCTTCCGGCGAAATGGTGTTGTGCTGGGTAGTGCGAACCTGTCCGTACTCGACCATCCCATGAGTCAACGTCCACACATAGAATTTGCGGGGCTGCTGCTTCATCTGGGCGATCGTGGCGATTTCTTTCTCGGCGCGATCTTCCTCGGCAGTGACGAGGTAGATGAGGGGGTATTGAGCTTGGATCAGAATGCTTAGCTCTTCTTGCATGACTATCTATCCTTAGATATGGTGCCGAAAAAATCGCCTTACTCCACTACTACAATAGTAGTCAAAAGAGCTGCTTACCCAGTCGTCTAAACGACAATCGCGAGGCCTTGCTGTGTTTGAGAGTGGGGACGCGCTCCAAGTTCATCCTGACGCAGATCGGATGAATCTTCAGATAGCAACCCGGCTTGCTGTCCGAGAGCAACCATTTCTCCATCCCTAATAACGACCGGATGCTCGCATTCGGGGCAGTTGTACACCTGATGGGTGGTACCGTATAGTTCTACGCCATCGACCACTTCGGAGTGGTTGAGATAGAATGCCACAGCTTTCTCCACGATGTTAGACATCGAATCAGCATCTACTGCCGATCGAATCTTCAACTGACGATGTAGTTGTGGGGGCAGGTACAAAGTGACCTTTTGCTTATCTTCCATATAACTCTCAACTGCTTTACCCGGGTATGTGACTACTTTAACTAATTGATTCCCTAACTGTCAAGCTGTTAAAACGCTTTGCCGTCACATCTTAACATTAGTTTACAAAGCGATCAAGCGATCGGGTTTTAAAACGCAGATCTGTCTTTATCGGCTAGCTATGATGCCAAGATTGCGAATAAATTCCAGTGGCAGATGGTCAGGATCGGCGAGAAAAGTGACTTCGTAAATACTTGCCCCAATAACTTGTTGCGTAGGCGCGAGCAAAATTGTTAAAGCTGGTTGAGCAGCAGCTTGGAGTTGAGTATTAAGGCAAGCCAACCAGGTATTCAAATCTGGAGTAATAGCTGTGAGATCGAAGGAAAGATGATAGTATCCGACATAATGCTCATCACCAAAGGCATCTGGGGCTGGCTTGGGTTCGGGGATTTGCATGAGTTCGATTCTGCCACCCAAGCCTTCGAGCCAACAAGCAAGCGTATAGCCAGTAGTAAATCGCTCAGTGACACTAAATCCCAGACATTCATAAAACGCGATCGATCGATGAATATCTGCCGTCCGAATCGCAGCGTGATGAAACATGATGTGGGGATAGGGGTTGGAAGTTGCTGTACCACCGTATGGGGGTTGGGAGAGAAAAGCATTTATCCTTTACCCCTTTCCCTTCCTACGGTGACATCCGAAAATAGGGATATTGAACAGGGATGCCTGGTTCTTTTTCGAGATCGAAGTTGATTGTTTTCCACCGGGGTTCATCGATAGCATCGGGGCTAAATTCGACAGGGAGACCGAATAAACGCGGTTTGGGTAGCTCACTCGTGCCGTTCCACGGCTGTTGACGGTCGAGATAACTGCCAATTAATTCGCGGTAGCGTTCGGCGATAATGACCTTAGTGGCGCGATAGCCTTGAGTGTAAAGCTTATCTAGTGCATCATGAATTTCAAATCGAATGCCATCGGGATGAGTATGTTGACGGTACCATTCACCCTCCCAGAGACACCAATTGCGGCTGGATTGAAGATGGACTAGTTCACCTGTTTGCGGGTTGGCTTCAAAAGCTCCATGCCGAGGGCATAAATAAGTATCTGTCAGTGTAAGTGCAGATATAGTTTGCCGACAATGGGGACACTGAATTTCTGGACCGAAAATAGGGTATTGAAAAGCAAAGTTCATGTCAGCAGTTGCCACAAGGCAATTAGGTGGCATTGGAAATCGGTTCTTATCTAAGTATCTTAATGTCTGCTCGATCGAGATGCAATCACTAGGTGATGATAATTGTTAAGCTAGCGGAACCTAGAGTGGAAAGAGATTGTGAGCTATTCTGGAGGCAGTTGCGATTGTGGCTGTTCGCGATGCGATCGTTTTTGGTTATTTAGGGGAATTATAGTCTTAACTCAGTAAACTCGGTTTCGATCTTTGGGCAAAAGTTCTGGCAGCTTAGATTAGTTTAAAGGTGCCAAAAGCTGAAGATAGGGATGCTCCCACGGGAGGATCTGACAGTGATGTTTAGCACAGTAAATGGGTTTATCATCGATCGAATCAGTAGATTCACACAATGATAGCTCTATCTAGAATCTGGGTAAAATAGGGTTAGCATGGTTGCTTCAAATCAATATGTAGTAAATCATTATTTATCATCTTGTCGGCGTAATCTATCTATTGAAATCAAAGCCGACATATATCAGATTCGCTTTAACAGCAACCCCTCCGAGACAGCAGCCGAACTTTAACTAACTCAATCTTAGTTGCGATTAGCCACTAGTTTTTATAGTTAATTTCAATTTTTTCTCGGATCGATCTACCAAAAATATCTGTTTAGGACCAGGAAAATGGACGATAACAAGCAGCAAATTATCCACTACTTCATCGAAGAAGCGCAGGAACACCTAGAGACCGTAGAACAAGGTTTATTAGACCTAACAGAAGTCATCGCCGATGCGGAGCGTGTTAATGAAATGTTCCGTGCTGCTCATTCGGTTAAGGGTGGTGCAGCAATGCTCGGTTTTGATAGCATTCAAGGAACCGCACACCATTTAGAAGATTGCTTTAAGATTTTACGCGATCATCCTGTACCGATCGACCAGAAACTCGAAACGCTGTTTCTCAAAGGCTATGACGCGCTCAAGGCACTGGTTGAAGAACTAGCAAATTCGCCAACTCTCAGTCTGCGCCAGGAAATTGTCGATAGTGTTTTATCTGGTTCAGCAGCAAATTTTGTAGCCTTACAGGAATATCTCGAAGAACTACTCAACACCAATACTCAAACTCAAGAACATTTCAGAGAAGCCTCCGCTCAGATGGCTGCTGTTGGTGGTGGTACAGCGGTGATGGCTCCGCCAATCGATATTGTGGCAGCAGTTACAACTACGCTTCAAAAAATGTTGGTCTTGTTCAAGCAAGGTGATAGTCCAACTAATCGCCAACAATTAGTCAGTATTTGTCAATCTTTGGCTACACTTGAGCCTAGTGCCCGCAACTGGCAAGCTTTAGTCACGGCGACTGGACAGGCGATCGGTAATCCGCATAATACTTATAATGCAGTAGCACCGATTGTGATTCGCGAGCTAAAGCAAGCTGGCGATCTGCTAGCAGCACATCGTGATGGCGATGTAACTATTTCGGCCAATCTCCAACAAGCACTTTCTACAACTGCACCTGTGGCTCCGGCAGTTCCACCACAAGCCACACAAATCAGCATTCCTGTCGATGTTCGCGGTGCTGCACAGGTGATCTTACAGCACTTCAGTCGTCAGCAGGTGACTGAGTTGGTAGTTTTACTCCACCGAGTAATTTCCAATCCTAAGCAAAACTAGTTGCGCCAAGATCTGGGGGCACATCTTGCCATCGCCCATCGCCAACAGCCCGAATCGCTTCGGTGAGATTTATTTCTCCCGTATAAATGGCGCGACCGACAATCGCGCCGGTTACGCCGCAGGTTTCGAGCGAGAGCAGACTGAGCAAATCTTGGAGAGAACTTACGCCCCCAGAAGCAATCGTCGGGATCGAAATCTCACTGGCTAATTCTCGCAACGCAGCTAAGTTTGGCCCCGCCATTGTGCCATCACGATGGATATCTGTGTAAATAATTGCGGCGGCCCCGCAATCGGCCATTTGCTTGGCTAAATCTTTCGCCATTACTGCCGAAGTCTCCAGCCAGCCTCTAGTCGCAACTTTCCCATCTCGCGCGTCGATGCCGACGACAATTTGGTGGGGGTACTGTTGGCACAAATCTTGGACTAGTTGCGGTTGTTCGACAGCTACCGTTCCTAGAATCACGCGATCGACCCCTAAAGCCAATAACTGCCGAACACTGGCGGCATTCCGCAGTCCACCCCCAACTTGAATTTGGACTGATTTGTCGGCAGTTTTTTTGACCATTTCGACAATACTCGCGATCGCCTCTAAGTTCACAGGTTGCCCTGCCTTCGCCCCATCTAGATCGACTAAATGTAATTTGTTGGCACCTTGTGCTAACCAGGCACGCGCCATCTCGCTGGGGTTGTCCCCAAATACCTGAGATTTAGCATAGTCGCCTTGATATAGCCGCACACATTTACCGTCTAAAAGATCGATCGCGGGAAAAATATCCATTAGGAGTTGGGAGTTGGGAGTTGGGAGTTGGGAGTTGGGAGTTGGGAGTTGGGAGTTGGGAGTTGGGAGTTGGAAGTTGGGAGTTGGGAGTTGGGAGAGAGAGAGAGAGAAAAGGGGAAAGACGAAAGGGGAAAAGTTAGTGCCGAAACCCTAATCCTGTAAATTCTTAAATCTTATAAATCCTCGTCAGATTTGAACTAGCACCTGAGCACCAACGATCTTGGCTGGATAAGTAGCTAAAGGCTCAGTAGCAGGACCCTTCAATACTTTCCCATCGGCAGCAAAATCCGAGTCATGACAGGGACATTCATATTTTTTCTCCCCAGCTACCCAGTTGACGGTACAACCTTTATGAGTACATTTGGGGTTGACGGCTAGTAACTTTTTAGGATTGCTGGGATCTCGTAAAACTGCCACTTCGGTAGCTTGGAGCCGCCCAGTTTTGTCTAAATCTGCGACAGTCCCGACGATGCTGAAACCGTCAGCGGTTTTTACTAATGGCGGTGCTGATTTTTTTGCACCGCCTTTATCATCGGCAACCGGCTCTTGAGTGCTAGAGTTACCCGGCGCGCAGGCTGCTAGTACAACTGGAAAACAACTGGCTAACCAACCTAAACTAAAGTAGGTGAGAAAAGAGCGACGTTTAAGCATAAATTTTCCACTATCGATCGAGTTTAGATCGTTTGATGAGGTTGCTGACTAATTAGTAACTAATTGGTGATACTTAGCGATAGAGATCCTGAAAAGGGCTAGCAAGAAAAGTCGCATCTGCTGCGGCCAGAAGATGGCAATGGCATCAATTGCCAGACAAGTTACAGCTAGGATGGGCAATATAAATGTTGGGAGCATTACTACTCCGATCGCCCACCAGGTAGCAACATGAAGTAGCATAATGGTTGCGGCTACAATTGACAGACCAACGGCAGTGTAGATCTGACGTAGAGATCGATCTACGGTCACAAACCACATGGTTACACTAGCTAAGAGCAAATGAGTTGGGACTAAAAAGGCACAAATCCCGATACAATGACACCGAGAAAATTCAGCGATACTATTTAGTTCAAGCATGGTTGCCCAGATTAAGCTACAAGATCCATTTTAACTAAGTTTGCTGAATCTATCGACTTTAGCCCAGACGATCCGTAATATAAGTACAAAAGACGTGACGTGGCAGCCGTTCTAGCTGCCGATAATTTCATCCATTGTTTCACTGGGGGCAATATCCCAATCAATCGGTGGCATCGCCTCAAACGCTTGGCGGAGGGATACTTCCCATAACTGGCGAATTTTGGCCAAATATGGGTCTCGAGATCCTAGTCTGAGCTGGTGCCGAATTGCTAGGCTATCCCGATGATAGACCAGGAGATCGATCGGTGGGCCGACTGAAATATTCGACTTTAGGGTTGAATCGATCGATACTAACGCACACTTTGCGGCATCTTGCAGTGATGTATTAAAGTCGATCGTTCGATCGAGAATTGGCTTCCCGTATTTAATTTCACCAATTTGGAGAAATGGTTTCTCTGGTGTCGCTTGAATAAAGTTTCCTTGAGTGTAAATCATATACAGTTGCGGATCTGATTCACCAATTTGCCCACCTAACAGCAAGGTACAGTGATGATCTATGCCATCAGCTTCTAGCCAAGGACGCTCCTGGGACTGAGTTTGACGAACTTTTCCGCCTACATATTTTGCCAGATCGAAGAGAGTGGGAATATTGTGGATATTGGCTCCTTCACCTTGTTTTAAGTCATGCTCGATCTCATTTAAAATTGTCTGGGTAATTGATAAATTACCCGACACACAGATACAGACTACTCGATTGCCAGGTAAGGAAAAACTAAATAATTTTTGATAGGTAGAAATGTAGTCAACCCCTGCATTTGTGCGGGAATCAGCGGCAAATACTAGGCCATGACGGGTGAGGATTCCAAGGCAGTAGGTCATTTAGGAAGTTGGGAGTTGGGAGTTTGCTTCGACTGCGCCCAGCAACCAGGGAGTTGCCGTAACACATTATGGGTGTAAGGATGGAGCGTAGGGAGTAGAAATAAATGAGGTTTTATTGCTACCGGTTGTTTATCGGTAGCCACTGAGAATTCACCGTCAGTTCTTAAATTGCTGCTGAATATGCTGCTGAAGGGTTTGATGGAATTGCCAGTTTTCAGTTCGATCGGTTGTTAATTCAATTATTGCACTCCGTCGATCTGTCAGTGCCTGAGTGTAGTTTTGTATCAATTCATCTGGGGAGATAGGATGGTAGTAGTCTAGCTCGAACATTGCAGCGGCGTGCTTAAAATTTAGCCCATGAGGAGTTCCAAAATAAGTATCAAAGACATCAGTAGATTTGGAGATCGGTAGAAAAGAGAAAATTCCCCCGCCGTTGTTATTGATAATTACGACAATTGTCGGGTATGAGTTCTGCCGTAAGAGTGCTAAAGAATTTAAGTCGTATAGGCTGGCTAAATCTCCAACTATCGCCGTCACGGGAGCCTGTAGACCCACGGCAAACCCAGTTGCGGAGGCGATCGAACCTTCAATTCCGCTCGTGCCCCGATTTGCCCCGATTCGATGGGTACCGATGGGGTGAATCCCAACAGCATATCGATCGAGATCGCGAATTGGCATACTACTCGCGACCCACAAACCATGTTGACAGGGCATGAGACGAGAAATAGTCCGAGCAATTAGGGGTTCATTTAACTCTAGCCGGGTTTTTAAAAATTTATCAATGGTTAAGCCCAGTCGATCTGAATCCGCACGTAATTGCTGTACCCACGAAGATGGAGAGAGTTGAGGTAACTGCTGACACAACTGCTCACACAAACAGATAATATCGGATTCGATTCTGCGCGAAACTAGATGACTCGGATCGTGACGCTCGGCATCATTGACAACGACGACATAGTGAGTCGGGGGATATTTTTCTAACCATTGTAGCCATTGCGCCGAAACTATTCTCGTTCCAAGCTGTATCACTGTCTCGATCTCGGCTAAGCGGAGAGCCGCATCGGTGAGTAATAGTCGATCGAAATAATGGACTAAATTGGGCAGTTCATTGCTCAATCGCAACCCCGATTGAATATCGGCGAATACTGGCCAATTTAACCGTGCGGCTAATTCTGCTACCGCGATCGATTCTGCGGCAGATTTTAATTGTCCCACCACTAGTACACCCTTTTGAGTGCGAACGATTGTTTTGAATAACGAGCGAATTTCAGTCTTAGCTGGAATGCTGAGGCTCCGAGCATAAGTGGTATATGGTGCGCCACTTTGATGCCACTGCGCCAAACTTGTCGGGATGGCGACAGGCTCTCCTGTGGGTGCTAGGGGTTCCCGAAACATGCAATTGAGCTGGACTACCCCGCCGTTGGATTTGCGCGATCGAAATACTGCCAGATCGATCGTTGTCAACACAAAAGTGGGGCTAATTTCGACTGTAGGGCAAGGTAAATCGAAGTTCCAGACTGGGTAAGTTCCATACAAATCGACCTGCTCAATCGTCTGATTTGCCCCAGTCTGGCGTAATTCTGGCGGTCGATCGGCAGATAAAATAATCAATGGCACTCCATCTGTCGCGGCTTCAATTACCGCTGGGAGGTAATTCGCCGCCGCCGAACCAGAGGTACAAATCAACACGGCTGGCTCACCGCTGGCACGGGCATAACCAATGGCATGAAATGCGGCACCCCGTTCGTCGATACAAATAATCTTAGTAGCTTGGGGATGTTGAGCTACTGCCATTGTGAGTGGAGTCGATCGAGAGCCAGGTGAAATTACAAAATAATTAACACCATTTCTCACTAATTCTTCGATGATTAGATATCCCCAAAGATGATTCATTAAATTTATTCGATTCCTTCAATCTAACTAAGTTACCGCGATCGATGGATCGGAAATCTGTAGTGATGTTGTCTGTGTAAATAAGTCGGTGAAGTGGCAAATTTTATTTTCGATTTCTGCCCATTCCTCCTCAGCTTGGGAACCTTGAACGATCCCCGCCCCTGCAAACAATAATAATCGATTGCGATCGATTAAACCCGATCGAATCGCAACGGCAAACTCAGCATTATCATAACCAACCCAACCGACTGGAGCAGCATACCAGCCACGTTCAAATGGTTCGAGTTGCTGAATTAGTTTTAGTGCTTGGGCTGTGGGAAAACCACCAACGGCTGGAGTCGGATGAAGTTTGGGTAAAATCTCGGCATCAGTGTATTGGGGATGCAAGATTCCCTGACATTGAGTGTAGAGATGTTGAACTTTATTCAGTTTGAGAATTGTGGATTGTCGATCAATTGTGACTGACTGACATAGTTCGGTGAGAATACCTTGTAAATTCTGTACGACTAATTGATGTTCGCGGAGATCTTTAGGTGAATTACGCAGATTGTCGCTCAATTGTCGATCTATTTCGATCGATTCACCTCGATGGCGAGTTCCGGCAATTGCCTCGGTGTTGAGGCATCTATTTTGACGGTGATAAAGTCGTTCGGGAGAGGTTCCAATAAAAGCAGTTGTGGGGTTAATTTGAAAACAAAAATGATAACTCAGCGGATTGTGAGCTTGGAGTGCGAGGAGGATTGATTGTGGCTGCAAAGGTGCTGTGAATGTTAGCTGAGATCTCCGAGCTAAGACAATTTTATCAAGATGGAGATCGGCAAATTTAGTTAATGCTGTGCTGATATTCTGGTGCCAACCATAGAAATCTGGACTATCTATTCGTTCGGACAGTTTTGGCAGAGCCAAATCAGCTATGGGGGGGAGATGTGACCGATCTTCGATGTGGCGTAGCCGCGATCCTAGAGCATCGATCGGTGCTCGATCTAAATTTAGTTGAGCTAACTCTTGTAAAATCAGCTCTAACTGGGCTGTCGATGAATGACAGGCTGAATCCCATTTAAAATTACAGGCAAAACTTGTGTTAATGCCATCGTACCAGAGTTCAAACTTAGGGATGATAAACCGATAGTTGCCAAACAATTGCCAACTGGGATCGATCGCTAAGTCTTGACTAAATCCAATTCCACCGTAGTAATGAACTTGAGGAAATAGTGGGGATAAATGTTGTCTTAATCGGCTAAAAACAGTTGCATAATCGATCGAGGTATGACCTGTAATGACATCTAATGCCCCGACTCCAGCCATTGTAAATTTCCCATCACGATCGACCCAATAAGTTTTGATATCTGAGGCTTGCTGCGCTAACCAAGCTAATGGTTCTAGTTGCGGAATTTTCTCTTCTACACGTAAAAACTTTCCCTCTAGTGCCGGAGGAAAATCATCGAGTGTATACTGAAAAAAATGTCGAATTTTGGTGGCTATCTTCAGATAAAGATCGTACTGCGAAAGTCGGCGATCGTCTGCTGGCAGCCCACTACTGGAGCGGCTTGCACTGTCAGGCATTATAAATTATGAATATAAAGATGATTTAGTTAGTTTCTTCCATCGGCTGAGAGGGAGTGGATACCCCGCTAGGGATCTTGGTTTCGATGATTGAGGTCGAACTTTGACTCAATGCGGCTATTGCTGTATTACCTGGATTGACAATCCCTCCGGAGATTACGACTTTAAAAGCATCTTCGATCGACATTGCCAAATCTACAACATCTTGTTCTGGCACAACTGCGTACCAACCTGTCGTGGGATTGGGAGTGGTGGGAATAAACAGATTCAGCATTCCCTGGGGCATTTGAGCCTGAATTTCACTATCGAGCGTCCCGGTGACAAAGGCAAGTGCCCAGATCCCGCGACGTGGATATTCTACCAACACTACCCGCCGAAATTTGTTACCTGAGTCTTTGAGTAAAGTTTCTAAAAGTTGCTTGAGCGTTTTGTAAACCGCTCCTGCTAATGGAATCGCCTGGAGCAGTTGTTCGCCAACATCCAAGAGCCATTTTCCCGCAATATTTCTGGCCATCAAACCGATGAGTAGAATTGCCATCAAGGGAGCAGCAAATCCGACTAGTAAATTTAGGATATTGACTAGCCATGGATTTAATCCATCAAAGGGATTAATTTGCTTAGGAATACGGGTCAAGAAATTGACAACCCAAGTCGCCACATTAATCGACAGCCAGATCGTAGTAGCGAGTGGGATCACTACTAATAACCCAGCAATTAAATCGTTTTTTAAGTCCTGCTTGAAATGTTGGAACACAAATCTCCGACTTTTACTACAATTAGTAAGGTGATACCTATCTAATCTCACTATACAAAGCTTTGGCGCATCTGGGGAGGGGTTGGGGATTAGGGGTTAGGAACTGGAATCAACTCAGCCTGAAGCCTAAAGCCTAAAGCCTAAAGCCTACTTCAAAACTCGTCTCAATCCCGTCCAGCCGATCGTAATATAAGCAATTGCTAGCAGTAAACTGGCTAAACTCGTCCGCCCACCAGTTTTTAGCATTCTTTCGTTGGCTTGAGATACCGCTTTATCTCTTTGTTTGCGTAACTGCTGGACATTTTGTTCTGATGCTTCAGCAAACTTTTTCGGATCGTTGAGGAATAATTCTAGTCTAGATTTATTTAGTTGGAGTTCATTACCGCGTTGACCCTGAACGGCACCACTTTTTAGCTCTTTATCGATCAAACTAATTTGTTGCTTGATTGTATCCTTACTTTGGGCATTAATTTGTTGGGTTTCATCTTTCAAACCCTTTTCGATTTGGGATACTCGATCGACGATCGTTTTGAGTTCTTTATCTTTGAATGAATTGGTTGTTTGTAATTGGAAGGGAATAATTAACACAAAAATTAATCCCAGTAGGCTAGCTAGACCAAAAGTGCCAATCCGCCAACCATTTCCGCGCTCTCCACCGTCCTCTGTCGCAACGATTTCGATCCAGTCTCCAGTCACTACAAAAGCAATTCCAACTAGGGGTAATAGACCGCGATCGACCAATTGACTGGTAGCATAAAGCCACCACTGGCTGCTATCTGTACCTAAATTTTCGGGCGGGAATAAGAGCATGAAAATCAAATCGATTAACGAAGATAGAATCAGCACTGCACCTGCGGTTTTGAGCGCGAGTGGGGTCAGGAAACTGCTAGTGGTAGGTTGCATAGTCTAATATTGTGGAGATGTTTAAAATCTTCACCCCGACCAGTGGGTGATGTAAAAGTGTGTAGTGGAGGACACAGAAATCTAGATTATCTTATTTCGGGTAAGTTCCCATAATTAGCTCTCAAGTGTCACCTAAAATCTAATTGTTTAGTTTATCTGCTATTTTTCGTTGGCTTAGCTTACCGGAGGTAATCGTTATGACACAGCAAGTTCAGGTTTATGCCGATCGTCCAGCTTTAATTGCGGCTGCGGTCGATTTGGTGGTGGAGCGAATACGAATAGCGATTGCCGCTCGGCAGTCTTGTTCGATCGCGTTATCTGGTGGTTCGACCCCTCAACCATTGTACGCGGCTCTTGCCACTACCGATTTGCCATGGCACCAAATCCAGATCTACTGGGGTGACGAACGTTATGTCGCACAGACACATCCCGATAGTAATTATGGAATGGCCAAGCAAGCATGGCTCGACTTGGTGCCGATTCCGGCGGGCAATATCCATCCGATGCCCACCGATTTAGCTGAAGCTCAACTGGCTGCTGATACTTACGATCGCCAGATCTTGGCGAATTTTGGGCTAGAAGCTGGCGAGATCCCAGCTTTTGATCTAATCCTCCTCGGTATGGGTGATGATGGGCATACAGCCTCATTATTCCCCCACACAGCGGCTTTATCAGTCCAAGATCGACTAGTAACTGTTGGTCATAAAGATGGACAACCGCGCTTAACTTTTACCTCAAAGCTGATCAATCACGCTCGGAGTGTGATGTTCTTAGTCTGTGGTGCTACCAAGCGTCCGGCTTTAGCTCAAGTGTTTGCCCCCACTGGCGATGCTGCTACCTATCCCTCGCGGCTGATTCAGCCGGAAGGTGAATTGTTATGGTTGCTGGATGCGGCAGCAGGAGAAGAGTTGAGGGTTGAGAGTGCATGATGTTTTGAGTAGGTTGGGTTGAGAGAAGCGAAACCCAACTACTACCACACCAACACCCTGGAAATGTTGGGTTTCGCGGGCTTCAACCCAACCTACAAGCTCCCAACTCCTAAAATGTCAAGATTGATCGAATTGCTTTACCACTATGCATCGCATCAAAGGCATCGTTGATCCGATCGATCGGCATAATTTCACTTACTAAGTCATCGATATTAATCTTGCCATCCATGTACCAATCTACAATTTTAGGTA
This sequence comes from Chamaesiphon sp. VAR_61_metabat_425, assembly GCA_031425415.1. GTDB lineage: Bacteria > Cyanobacteriota > Cyanobacteriia > Cyanobacteriales > Chamaesiphonaceae > Chamaesiphon. The sequence continues at coordinate 28,785 of JANPJH010000241.1, forward strand.
CATCTGTGCGACCTTTTGCCCCGCCAAATGCCGTTCCTTTCCACACCCTACCCGTGACTAGTTGAAACGGTTTAGTACTAATTTCTTGTCCAGCTCCCGCGACACCTACAATCACACTGACCCCCCAACCTTTGTGGCAGCATTCCAAAGCTTGACGCATCAGTTTGACATTCCCAATACACTCAAAGCTATAATCTGCACCGCCTTTCGTTAGATCCACCAAATATGGGACTAAATCTCCTTCCACCTCCTGAGGATTCACAAAGTGAGTCATCCCAAATTTCTCAGCGAGTGGGCGTTTCGCCGGGTTGATATCTACGCCAATAATCATATTTGCGCCTACCATCCTGGCTGCCTGAATCACGTTCAGCCCCACGCCACCCAACCCAAACACCACCACATTTGCCCCCGGTTCGACTTTGGCAGTATTAATTACCGCACCAATCCCCGTTGTCACCCCACAACCGATCAGACATACTTTTTCAAATGGCGCATCGGGGCGAATTTTCGCTAGAGCAATTTCTGGCACTACCGTATAGTTCGCAAAAGTTGAAGTCCCCATATAGTGATGCAACATTTGGCCCTCGTAAGTAAAACGGCTGCTGCCATCTGGCATCACACCGCGTCCTTGAGTCAGTCGAATTGCTTGACAGAGATTGGTTTTGCCACTCAGACAGTACTCGCAATGACGACACTCTGGGACATACAACGGAATCACGCGATCGCCCACTTCCAGGCTCGTGACACCCGCTCCAATTTCAACGACGACTCCCGCCCCTTCATGCCCTAAAATTGCGGGGAATAAACCTTCTGGGTCGGCCCCAGACAATGTATAGGCATCAGTATGACAAACCCCCGTCGCCTTAATCTCTACTAAGACTTCCCCCGCTTGCGGCGGTGCGAGGGTGACGGTGGTAATTTCTAAGGGTTTTCCTGCTTGAAAGGCAACTGCGGCTTTAACTTGCATGGGTAGTTAGGAGGTAAAGAGTAGTCGGTTGCTCTGTTTTTTAGACTACCTCAATCCTAGACCAAGTGAAGGCCGATCTCCCCAAAACCCTATTCTAGTAAGTCTGGTTGTTCCCTGACGATCGACTCATACAGCGGCTGGAAACTAAACCAGCCGATATTGTGCGAACCAACTTGTTGCTGCGTGAGCGCGGCAATTTTAGGTTTGATTGAGATCGGTTTTCCCGCCGCTTCAGCCAGGAGTTGAGCTTGACAAGACCGATCCATTGTAATGAACCACCAAGCGGCTTCATCAACTGTATGCCCGACAGTTAATAAGCCATGATTGCGGAGAATAATCGCTTTGTTTTGACCCAGAGTTTTAGCTATTTTCGCGCCTTCTTTGGTAGCGAGAACGACCCCACTATAGTCGTTAAAAATTGTATGATCTTGATAGAAGCTACAAGCATCTTGGGTGAGCGGATCTAGTAATCTGCCTAGACTCGACCAACTCTTCCCATAGACTGAATGGGCGTGAGCCGCAGCCACCACATCGGGACGGGCTGTATGCACTTGGGAGTGGATGGCGAAAGCGGCTTGATTGATCGGTTTATCGCCTTCGACGACAACGCCTCTATCGCTCACTAGCACTAGACTACTTGCCCGAATTAGCCCAAAATGCGTGCCAAAGGGATTGACCCAAAAATGATCTAATTTTTCTGGATCGCGGGCAGTGATATGTCCAGCAATCCCTTCATCAAATCCCAATTTAGCGAATATTCTCAATGCGGCGGCTAATCTTTGCTTCCGATGCCATCTTTCAGCTTCGATGTTGGTAAATTCTGGTGGTTGGGGAATGTTGGGAGTATGCGGTTCGGGCATGATTAACTAACCTTGAAACATTTGACAATTGCGGATAACACTCAATCTGCGCGGGGAGATCGAAGCCAGTAAGTAGATGAAAATCTTACAATCTGAAGATGTTTTAAGATCTAAATATGCTTATTAAAGCATTAGTTCGGATATAGACATTAGATGCCATCAACCTGGACACGATCTAGCTGAAGGGATATGGCTTATGAATCCTATTTTTGATCGATGATACCAACGAGTGATGTTTTAGTGACATAACTTGGGAATTATAAAATGAGACCGATCCGCAGCTAGGTTGACTGACAAATGTTCGGATAGCTAGTCTTGAATGGATAGTACCAACTAGATAGGATTGTTAAGAAGCGGACGATCGACCCAAATCAGATTTATACTCAAAAAGCCGATTCACCGAATTAGCGTCTTGAAATCTCTCAAGATCGATCGTTGGTTTGCATACTAAGATCTAGTATCGAAATTGCCTAGCAGTCTGTTAACTGGAATGAATGAACGATGAGCGAAACCCAACAACAACCCGGTAGACCAGATGATGAACCAACTTCATCTCCACTACCTTCAGAAAATATTGAACCTCAAGTCAATCCGGCACCCGAGTCGGGAACTTCTGGTGCGGACTCAGAGCTTAAATCTACCCCAGAAGTAGTTAGTGCGGGGGCAAATAGTCCCGAACCAGTAACTACAGCCCCAGCCGATCTGCCGCTAGTAGTCGAAGTTGAAATACCCGAAGCTGCCACTACTACTAGCTCTGGGTCAGAAGCTCAAGTATTAGCCGCTAAATTAGCGGAAGTTTCTAACCAGCGGGATGCGTTTCAAAGCCAGTATTTACGGATTGCGGCCGATTTTGACAACTTCCGCAAACGAAGTAGCAAGGAAAAAGAAGATATTGAAGTGCGGGTAAAATGCACTACGATTATCGAACTCCTGAGCGTTGTCGATAACTTCGAGCGCGCACGCACCCAAATTAAGCCCCAAAATGATGGGGAAATGGGGATTCATAAAAGCTATCAAGGTGTATATAAGCAGTTGGTCGAAAGTCTCAAAAGGATTGGGGTTTCACCCATGCGTCCAGAAGGACAACAATTCGATCCCAATCTTCATGAAGCAGTGATGCGCGAACCCACGGAAGATCATCCTGAAGGTACTGTGATGGAGGAACTTCAGCGCGGTTACTACCTCGGAGATCGAATTTTGCGTCATTCGTTAGTTAAAGTGGCTGCACCCCCAGAACAGCTATCAGCAGAAGATGCGATCGGTTTCGATTCTGCCGAAAACTAAACTGATGAGATCGTCCTGATGGAAAGCTCCAGCGTTGGCGACAAGCGATCTGGATCAATTTCAGCCAACGCCAAACTTCTATCCTGGCAGTTTGGCTCCGCCACGTCCCACTTTTTTGCATACATTAAATAATTGCCTCAAGTTTATGGCAAAAGTCATCGGCATCGACCTCGGTACTACTAATTGCTGCATTTCCGTCCTCGAAGGCGGTCACCCAGTAGTCATTTCTAATTCTGAAGGTGGTCGGACCACCCCCAGCATTGTTGGATTTGCCAAAGGTGGCGAACAATTAGTCGGTCAACTAGCAAAACGCCAAGGCGTAACTAATGCAGAAAACACTGTATACAGCATCAAACGCTTTATCGGTCGTCGGTGGGAAGACACAGAGACAGAACGTAATCGCGTCCCCTACAATTGCATTAAGGGTCGCGATACCACTGTCGATGTCAAGATTCGTGGTCGCACGTACACCCCGCAGGAAGTATCGGCGATGATCCTCCAAAAGCTGAAGAAGGATGCTCAAGATTTCTTGGGACAGGAAGTAACTCAAGCTGTAATTACCGTTCCAGCTTACTTTACCGATGCCCAACGTCAAGCCACCAAAGATGCGGGGACAATCGCTGGACTAGAAGTCTTGCGGATTATCAACGAGCCGACGGCTGCGGCACTAGCTTATGGATTGGATAAATCGGAGACTCAGCAAAAAATCCTGGTAGTTGACTTGGGCGGCGGAACCTTTGATGTCTCTGTCCTCCAATTGGGTAACGGGATTTATGAAGTTAAAGCCACCTCTGGTAATAACCATTTAGGTGGAGATGATTTTGATAACGAAATCGTCCGTTGGATGATCAAACATTTTCGCACTACCGAAAATATCGATCTGTTGCGAGACAAAATGGCTCTGCAACGCTTGCGGGAAGCTGCCGAGAAAGCCAAAATCGAACTCTCCACTATGATGAGTACTTCGATTAATCTGCCCTTCATTGCTGCGGATACGACTGGTCCCAAGCATTTAGAGATCGAACTCACGCGCACTAAATTTGAGGAGATGGTGGGAGCCTTGGTTGAATCGACCCTCGAACCAATTCATCGTGCCCTCAAAGATGCCGATCTTCAACCCAAAGATATCGATCGCATCCTCCTCGTTGGCGGCTCTACGCGGATTCCCGCAGTCCAGCGCGCAATTCAAAACTTTTTTAATGGCAAAGAACTCGATCGATCTGTCAATCCAGACGAAGCGGTGGCAATGGGCGCGGCAGTTCAAGCTGGGGTAGTCAGTGGAGATGTTAAGGATGTGCTGCTCCTCGATGTCACGCCGCTCTCATTAGGCATCGAAACCCTCGGCGAAGTCTTCACCAAAATCATCGAACGTAATACCACCATCCCCACCAGTAAAGGGCAAGAATTTTCGACTGCTACCGACGGTCAAACCTCCGTAGAAATCCATGTCCTTCAAGGCGAACGGGCGATGGCAAAAGATAACAAGAGCCTCGGTCGATTTTTGCTCACAGGCATCCCGCCTGCCCCCAGGGGAGTCCCGAAAATTGAAGTTTCCTTTGAAATCGATGTCAATGGAATTCTTAAGGTTTCTGCCCAAGATCGAGGCACAGGCAGAGAGCAAACCGTCTCAATTACCAATACTGGTGGACTCAATAAAGTCGATATCGATCGAATGCGCTCGGAAGCTGAAGCCTACGCTCAAGATGACTGGCGCAGACTCCAATTGGTCGAACTCAAAAATCAAGCTGACGGGCTGTTCCACACCTACGACACCACTATTAAAGATAACGGCCATCTGATTGGCGACGATCTGCGCCAGCCCGCCGAGGCCACCTTGCGCGAGCTACAAATGTTGCTACTAGAACCCTCAGCTAGCCTAGAAAATGTCCAAACCCTGATCGACAAACTCCAACAAGAAATCTTTGCGATGGGTACTGCTGTTTACCAACAGGGTACCACCCCACACACTAGCCAAAGTTTCAACTCTAATTCCAATGCTAACGGTGGTACTAAACATACTCCACTCAGCCGTGCTACCGCTCCACCCCCACCGCCCCAAACAACCAAAAAAGTTGCTAGCACTTTGACGTTGGATCTTGATGATGAGACTGAGGCGACCGACTACGAAGCAGTGGAGTAGACTTTAGGGGCTAGGGAATAGGGAAAAGTGAAAATTTTCAATTGCCGATTTATATTCTTGCCCAGAGCCTAAAGCCAAAACCTAAAAAGTAATTCTCTATTCACGAAATTTACGGTTAACACCCGATCGGTAAGACCTGATTCCTTTACAATGGATAAGAAATTCTTAAATTAATCTAGAGAGTCTCATCGATTCTCGATCGATGCCGTCGATCGACCAGCAAAACGGGCAAAGCTTCTCCACTGGAGAAGCTTTGCCAGCGTTGTGAAACTTCCGCAAAATGAGCGCAACTACACACAGCGCGAGCTACCTTTGTTTTTAGCAACGAACCGATCTTCAGCCCCCACTCTGCTTCCTAACACTCCTTGTAAGATAGAACTTCTCTATGGCACGCGACTATTACGAAATCCTTGGCACTTCACGGGATGCCGATCAGGAAGAAATTAAACGCGCCTATCGGCGACTGGCGCGGAAATATCACCCAGATGTCAACAAAGAGCCTGGGGCGGAAGAAAAGTTCAAAGAAATCAACCGTGCCAACGAAGTTCTCTCCGAACCAGAACTTCGTGCCCGCTACGACAGATTTGGTGAAGCAGGAGTATCTTCTGGTGGCGGTGCTGCTCCGGGCTATGGCGATGTGGGCGATATGGGTGGCTTTGCTGACATCTTTGATGCCTTCTTCAATGGCTTTGGTGGTGCGGGTGGGCCACAACAACAAACGCGTCGTCGGAGCGGGCCAGCACGCGGTGAAGATTTGCGTCTCGACCTTAAACTAGAATTCCAAGAAGCCATCTTCGGCGGCGAAAAAGAAATCCGCATCCCCCACCTCGAAGCTTGTAACGTCTGTAAGAGCACTGGAGCCAAACCTGGCTCACAACCGCAAACATGTGGCACCTGCGGTGGTGCCGGACAAGTGCGGCGAAATACTCGCACCCCGTTTGGTAACTTCACTCAAGTATCTGTTTGTCCTACCTGTAATGGTGATGGTCAAACGATCGAAGATAAATGTGAAGCTTGTAATGGTGCTGGACGCAAACAGGAAACTAAAAAACTCAAAATCACAATTCCCAAAGGTGTCGATAATGGCACTAAACTACGGATTGGCAGAGAAGGTGATGCGGGTTTACGGGGTGGTCCTCCAGGCGATCTCTACGTCTACCTGCACGTTGAGGAAGATCTCGAATTTCGCCGTGAGGGGATTAATATTCTCTCGCAAGTCAAGATTAGTTATCTCCAAGCTATTCTTGGTAGTCATATTCAGATCAATACTGTCGATGGCCCCACAGAGTTAAATATTCCAGCAGGTATCCAGCCCAATACAGTCCTTAAACTAGAACAAAAAGGCGTTCCCCGTCTAGGCAATGAAGTCAGCCGAGGCGATCATTTGCTCACTCTTCAAGTTGATGTTCCCACTAAAGTTAGCGCGGAAGAACGCGAACTTCTCGAAAAACTGGCCAAAATTCGGGGCGAACGAGTAGGGAAAGGCGGAATCGGCAGTATTTTTGGAAATGTCTTTAAGTAGGGACTAGAGAATAGGGAGTAGGTAATATTGGAAAATTTTCATACCTAATCTCTAAACCCTAAACCCTACACCCTAACCCCTAGATCGATGACTCAACTAGACTTACGTGGTACACCTTGCCCAATTAACTTTGTTCGCACTAAAATGAAGCTCGAACAGATGAATGCTGGAGATTTATTAGAAGTGTGGCTAGATGCTGGCGAACCGATCGAACAAGTACCCGATAGTCTGAAAATGGCAGGTTACACGATCGAACAAATCATAGATCGTCAGGGATATTTTCTTCTCCAAGTTCGCAATCCAGCCTAGATCGGGATTTTCAGCGAAAAGTGCGGTAGTTGGGAGACAACAAAAACGCACATTTAAAAACAGGAATTTATGATAGGCAGGATTAGACGCTCACAAACACC
>JANPJH010000242.1:0-5879 GCA_031425415.1 Chamaesiphon sp. VAR_61_metabat_425
TCTAATTGAGAACTCAGCTTAAAGTTGAGTTGAGCAAAGATCGAATTATCCGTGCCAAATAAGCCGCCAGTGGTAGCACCAGTAGGCGGGGTCGGTAGAGGGTTAGCAGCAGTATTAACAGGAGTATTTGCATTAAACGCAAAGTAACCAACTGATACAGATGTCAGACCCGTGTCTGCGATGGGGAAATTGGTACCAACACCGCTACCACCACCAATTTTGTAGATGGGGCTAGATTCAGCAAAGGCCGAGAGCGCGCCACTAGCTCCCGTAAAATCGTCAAAAGAGGGTGCATAGGTGGGAGCGTAGTCTGCTTGTAGACCGTTAAAGGCTGCTACATAGACATTGGTATTAGCGACGGGGAACTGATACGCCAACCAGTCAACGCTGACACTATTAATGCCACCAGTTTCAACTACTTGACCACCTGTATTGATTGGGTTGGTGAAATTACCGCCTAGTGCAGGTTGGTTTCCTGTGGCTAAACGTGTCCAGAGGATGTCTTTGCCAGTGAAGCTGCTTTGGAATAATAACCGAACGCGATCTCCCAAGATGACATTATTAGGATTGGCACCGCTGAGAGCACCAGTTAGGTTGAAGACAGCCTCACCTTTAAGTTTTGTGGTGGTGGAAAACTGATTAGTTTGCGCTTGCGCGAGTCGTTTTTCACTATTACCAATCCGAGTATCAACTTCGGTCAGTTGAGCGCGAAACTCTTGAGTTAATCTCTTGATAACTTCTAGGTCTGCGGGTGTAACAGTCGTGGGTTGCTGAGCCAATAGAGGTTCGACTTTGGTGAGACAATTGCTCAAACCACGAGCAAAATCAACCTGAGAGACAGCTTGGTTGTTGAGATTGGCATTGCAACCATATTTTGTTGCTACTCCTTGGAGTGCAGTATATTGCCAATCACTGGGTTTGACCAGATCGGTGGCAACATCTTCTGGCTGAGCTGCTGGAGTTGGTTCGGTTGCGGCAATCTGTGCGGGTTGAGCACCACTTGCTTTGTTGAGGATTAAGCTTTTAGCAGTACCACCAGCTAAGGATGGACTATTGGCATCATTACTTTTCGGTGCTGCCATCGCCCCTGTGGATAAGAGTAGGGCGATGCCCAAAGCTGCAGGGCTAATAAATACAGATTTCCAAAACGTTGATGACATTCGGGTGGTTCTCCTCACTTGAATTTAGAATGTTTACGATGAAATTGGGATTTTAAGTTATGTAGTGGAGATCGATCGGATGTTTTCAATCTGCTCAGACTCTCTCAATACTCAAGATCCCTAGACCTTATTTTGACGAGCGATCGTCACCCTAAATATTTACCAATGGTGGTAGTAAATTTGCTTAGCTTAACTGGCTGAACAGTTTTAGAACTGATACACACGATACCATTGCGCTGTTGCAGGGAAAATCAAGATGTCCCCTATTATAGGGTGTAAGGATTGAGTCTGAAGCAAATTTATCAGGCTACGAACAAAATCAGTCTGTAGTTTTAATAATTGTCTTTGCGACTAGTACCTTATCCATCTGTCCGATCTCACTATCAGGATATTTTCCATCAAGGTAAAGACGATCGATTCAGGTCAGTAAATGGGCACTTTAAACTTATGACCAGTAAGTTTAGCTGTGGGTATAGGTAGTCATGAACGAGCAACTGCAAACAGAACGCAAGTTGAATCCCGATCTTGCAGGCAATCAAGCCTTAGTAAATGGTCTGACGGAAACTGACAAGCAGCGGGGGATTGAGACTGTGGCGGCGGCACAGTTTCAGGGGAAGCAAGCGATGTGGCTCGACAGATCCGAGCCGCTCCCCAAAGAGGTAATTTTATCTAAATTGACTTTAGCTGAATTAGGCGTTGGCAAAAGTTTTCTCGACATCAAGCATTCAATCGATCCTGAAGATCGTCATAAACCATATTACTCGACGAGTATTACCAATCGATCGACCCAAAAGTTACGCATCGACAGATTTGGAACTTATACTCTCACTGACGATTTCCTCATTCTCCATACCATGACCGGCGGATTCTTCAGTAACCAACAATTTCAAGAATGGTACAATCTGGGTGAAAGTTGCTGGATCGAACCCGGTCAGACCGTCACAGATCCGAATAACCATAGTAAAGTGGGTGTCTATTGGACTTATTTTGGGACGACTGAGAGCGGTCAACAGTTCGTGGCTGGTTCGCTCTGGAGTGGTAAGCATTGGTGGCGATTGTGGTCGTAAAAATGCCTAGTGGTGGAATGTGTGGCAATCACCACAGCTATTTAGACTTCCGTTGTGAGCCATACTGATAGTTAGTTCTCAATGCCAGTGTCTATGGAACTTCCCTCAAATATCAAACCGCCGCAACTTACGCCAGCCGATTTAGAACGATTGTCTGACTTGCGATCGAAAAAACCCGCCCGAACCCCCACATTATCACGTCCTTCGCGAGGCGATCGCATTGCGGATTTAGTCACGCAAACGGTTGGCTCGTGGCGGTTTATCATCATTCAAAGTTGTCTATTAGCAATTTGGATTTTTCTCAATGTTGTTGCTTGGATTGCCCACTGGGACCCATATCCATTCATTTTGCTCAATCTGGCGTTGAGTTTTCAGGCGGCTTATGCGACCCCATTTATTTTGATGAGTCAAAATCGTCAATCGACGATCGATCGAGATAAAGCCCAACAGGATCTCGATTGCGACATCAAAGCCGAAATGGAAATCGAATTACTCCATGAAAAACTAGATTCACTCCGCGAACGCGAGATCGCCGATCTCCGAGTGTCGCTCCAACGTCAATATGAAATTATCCAAAGATTAGAAGGACTCCTCGCTCAAGAAATAGCCGCAAATCATCCATCCAAAATCGATATTTGACTTTTATCTATTTATCGACATTTCGATCGCTATCTTCAGTAGCAATTAGTTGTGATGAAGTTGATTCCACTAAAATCGGCTCTGATTGATTGATTGCTTGTGATGTTACTTGCTGATTCTGCGCGAACAAAATGCGCTGTTGGTAATTAGAAGCAACAGCTAACACTGCACCTAAAACTAGATATACGGGAAACGGTAAGATAATATCCTTGACTGATTGATATAACTCGGCAACAGCAAGTAGGATGAAGAAAAATATAATCCAGAATTGTGCCATAAGTTAGGGATTAGCTATGATTTTAGTCATTATTGTACTGTCTTGACATGCTCTGAATCGCTCCATGTGTAAAAAAAAGCCCGCATCTGCGAACTTTTTATTACAAATTAAAGCTTAAAATTTTATTCTTCTTCGCCGACTTCTAGTTCTTCTTCCCCATTAGATGGCGGAACTAGAGCTACAGCCATGATCGCATCATCGTCATCTAACTTCTGCACCCGTACCCCAGTTGCCATCCGAGACTGTGATGAGATAGCATCGATCGCTTGACGGATGATGATACCGCGATTAGTGACGATCATCATCTCCTCATCGGCATTAACTACCCGCAGAGCTGCTAGTCTGTCACCTTTTTTGCGAAATTTGATCGCCAGTACGCCCATCCCGGCCCGATTTTGGAGGCGGAATTGAGTCACAGGTACCCGCTTACCCAAGCCGCCAGTAGTTACTACCAAGATCCACGGTCCTTCACCAGCCGGAACTGCGACATCTTCAGTCACATTTTCGTCGATATCGATCTCTTCTGGTGCGTCTTCGGCGGCAACCATTTGAGCGATTACCTGACTCGGCAGGATATCCATACTAATCAGTTCGTCACCTTTCTTGAGCGACATCGATTTAACACCGCGTGTTGCTCTGCCCAAGGGTCGGAGTTGGTCGCGATCGGTGCGAAAATGGATTGTCATCCCGTTGCGGGTACCAATAATCGCGCTGTCAGTTTCTTTGGCTCGACGTACCCACCGCAGACTGTCGCCGTCTTCGAGAGAAATGGCAATCAACCCGTTAGCGCGAACGCTGGCAAAAGCCGACAGAGCAGTCTTTTTGATGAAACCCTTATTTGTGAGCATGATTAGGTATTCATCGTCGATGAATTCGCTCACAGGCACCACTGATGTAATTTTTTCCTCGCGGGGAATCGGTAACATTTGGACGATCGGCACACCTTTAGCCGTGCGGGAGGATGCGGGAATTTGATAGGCTTTAACGGTGTATACTACTCCGCGATCGCTAAACAGCAGAATTGTATCGTGATCGCAACAGGTGAGGAAATGCTCGATCGCGTCTTCCTCTTTCATCCCTGTGCCTTTTTTCCCGCGTGTAGCTCGGCTTTGAGTCTCGAAGGTACTCACAGGCATCCGTTTGATATAACCCTGCTCGGTGACGAGAATGAGGGATTTTTCGTTAGCAATTAAGTCAGTATCTTCTAGATCTCCCTCGCCATGCTCGATCAGTGTGCGGCGGGGAGTAGCAAAGGTGGTTTTAATTTCAGCGATTTCCGTGCGGATAATCTCTAAAATCCGTTCCCGACGGGCGAGGATATCGCGCAGATCGGTAATTTTAATCGTCAGTTCTTCATGCTCTAGACGGATTTTATCAGCTTCTAATGCTGTCAACCGTCGCAGTTGCATTTGGAGAATCGCATCAGACTGATATTCTGAGAGGGCGAATCGCTCGATCATCTCCTGTTTAGCGGTGGCTGAATCTGCCGCACCACGAATTAGGCGAATCACGGCATCGAGGTTAGAGAGGGCAATTAGTAAACCTTCTAACAAGTGATCGCGCTCTTCCGCTTTGCGTAACTCGTAACGGGTACGGCGAGTGATGGATTCGATCCGGAAGTCGAGGAAAACGGAGAGGAATTTTTTAAGGGTTAATAGTTGGGGTTCGCCATTTACCAACGCCAACATGTTGCAACCAAAGTTGGTTTGGATCGGTGTTTGCTTGTAGAGATTGTTCAAAACCACGCGAGGGTAAGCATCCCGCTTGAGTTCGATCACGATCCGCATTCCATCTCGATCGCTTTCATCCCGAATATCTGAAATTCCTTCTAGCTTATGGTCGTTAACCATTTCGGCGATTCGTTCGATCAATGCCGCTTTATTCGTCTGGAACGGCAATTCAGTAATGATAATTGCCTCTCGATCGGGTCTACCCTTATATTCGAGGGTTTCAATGTTTGCCACACCCCGCATGGTAATCGAACCGCGCCCGGTGGTGTAGGCTTCCTTAATCGGTGCCGTACCTAAAATCTGCGCTCCTGTGGGAAAATCAGGGCCAGGGATATAGTGCATCAATTCGAGATCGGTAATCTCTGGATTCTCGATTAGTGCAACTACCCCATCGATTAATTCACCCAAATTGTGGGGGGGGATATTTGTCGCCATCCCGACGGCAATTCCTGATGAGCCATTAAGTAATAATTGAGGAATCCGCGCTGGTAATACGGTTGGCTCCTGTTGTGAACCGTCGAAGTTATCGATAAAATCGACAGTTTCGGCTTCGATGTCTCGCAGCACGGCATCCATCGTCAAGGCTTGGAGCCGACACTCGGTGTACCGCATCGCCGCTGGTGGATCGTTATCGACCGAACCAAAGTTACCATGTCCGTTAATTAACGGATTTCGCATCGAAAAGTCTTGAGCCATCCGCACCAGGGCATCATATACCGCTGTATCACCGTGAGGATGGTATTTACCCAGAACTTCCCCGACTACCCGCGCACACTTCCGAAACGGTCTGTCGGCTGTCAAACCTAATTCGTGCATCGCATACAAAATGCGGCGGTGGACTGGTTTTAAACCATCTCTCGCGTCGGGAAGTGCCCGTCCGACGATTACGCTCATGGCGTACTCTAGATAAGAGCGAGACATCTCGTTTCGTAGATCTGTTGGGACGATCCGCTCTTGGGAAGTAGTCATGGAATGCTCCGTCCAGCTTGCTAATTGTACTGTTTCG
>JANPJH010000243.1:0-1848 GCA_031425415.1 Chamaesiphon sp. VAR_61_metabat_425
TACCTGTCTCAATTCGGCGCGTTCTTCTTCTGTCAATCTGACAATGTATTTTTTCGCCATTCCACACACACCCTTCTGTTCCTAATTTTGGGATTTGCCTCATTCTAACAACCCTAATTTTTAATCTTGACGCTGCACTAGATTATATTCAAACGAAAATCTGGCGATCGATCTAGTCGAAGCACTTCGCCAATTCAACCACGATATTCTCTCATCCTACGACGCAGGACAGGCGAATCAAGGGATTCCCGATGATGAAGTATTGAACTATGCCACACTGAACGATCGCACTGTCATCACATTTAATCGCGATGATTTTGTGGCATTACATCACAACGGCGTAAATCATGCTGGCATTATTATCTGTAAGGACGATCGAGACTACTTTGGACAAGCTCAGGCACTTCATGACTATCTAGAGACTCAAGTGGATCGACTCCAAAACCGCTTGATTCGAGTTCAACGTCAAAATCAACCGAAGTCGAGTCAAAAGCTATTCGTAATTCGAGAGTATTTGCGATAATTGGACAGATGAAAATAACGCGATCGATGCTGTCGGCGCGAGTTAGATCGCATTTTGAATAAATGGAAGGAGAAAACATTATGACTTACACAAAACCTCAAACTGATACTGGTTTCAATATTGTTCCTGGTGAAGATATCGAGATTCGAGCTAGAAAAATGGCTGCGGCTGGACAAAAACAAGTTGCGGAAGATATTGCTCGTCTCAAAGCAATGGGAGAGCCGATTCACTATATGCTCGGTCATAAATTAGTTAGAGAAGAAGCCAATGGACAGAAATTTGAGATTGAAATTCAGGCAAATGGCAGCGAAAAAATCATCGGTGAAATTCTCTAAAGTATGCCAACTTTGACAGTAATTGCCGGAGCTAATGGCTCTGGCAAATCGACATTAACGAAACAGTTAGATCGATCTATTCTATTAATCGACCCCGATACAATTGCCAAAGAAATCAATCCAATCGATCCAGCATCTGTCGCGATTGCGGCTGGTAGACAGGCTCTAGCTCTATCCCAGCAATACATTCAGTCCGAATCTAGCTTTATCGTTGAAACCACATTTGCTGGCAACACTTACATCAAATTGATGCGTCAGGCAAAAAGTCGAGGTTGGTTAGTTGTCTTGATGTATATCGGGATTGAAAATCCCAATACAGCATTTCCGCTAGTTATAAGGTACATTAAAGGGTAGTAAGAATATATTTAATAATGAAACCAGCTTCAATCGATCTTCGAGAAAAAATAGTTGCGGCACATGTAGAACGTCATCACTCAATTAGAACAGTCGCTAGGATGTTTGCTATTAGCAAAAGTGTAGTTCAAAAACTAGTCAAACAACAAAAGCTTGAAGGGAACTTACAGCCTAAGAAGCCAGGTAAACCACGATTAAGTTACCTGACAAATGCTGAAGTAGAGTTAAGGGAGCTAGTTGCAGAACATCCTGATGCAACTTTGGTTGAATTGTGTGAATTTTTCGCTGATAAAACTGGTAATTGGGTTGGTCGAAGTGCGATGGGTGATGCATTGCAAAAATTAGGATTGAGTCGTAAAAAAAACGGAAAGGAGTACCCAAGCTACCACTGAGAGAGTCCTAAATTTGAGATTAGATTATTGGAAATCGGTTAAAAACATCGATGTAGAAAACTTAGTATTTTTAGATGAAACTGGTATCCTGCTTGGTTTAAATAGAACTCATGCTCGGTCACAGCAGGGAACGAGAGCATATGCTTTTACCCCATTCTATCGAGGTGCAAAAGTTACCGCAATCGGTGCAATTAGCAGTAAAAAAGTTGTAGCCTTGATGACAATGGATGATTCAATGGATAGT
>JANPJH010000244.1:0-4905 GCA_031425415.1 Chamaesiphon sp. VAR_61_metabat_425
TGAAAGAGATAATCGTAAATTGTGCTGACGATTTACCTGCTGATGTCCAACAGATTGGGGGAATTGAAGATTCTCCAGAGGAGAGGCTCCGCCAACGAGTTCAATATTTACTAGATACTAGTTGCGAACTCGATCTCGCTCCAGGAGAATACTTGCAATGGTATGCAGTCAGACTAGAAAAATAACCGACTATTTGCTACCAGCAACTGCTTCATTAGTAACAATCAACGCAACATTAACTTCTTCTTCCTCGGTCTCAGATGGATCGATCGTTACTCTGATGCCAGGGCCAAAGAATCGGGTAATCTTATCGTGCTTTGAGTGCCAAGTTTCGATATCAACTAGTGGAGAATAAAAGTCCAGAATTAGCGCGTAAGCACCATCAATTTCTGCTTCTGTGAGACTTTTGAGGACTGGTCTTTCGTCGTCGGTTGGGGATAAGCCCAATTTTTCTAACGCGACATCTAAATGAGCTTCTTGACCGTAGCGAAAGCGGGTGACATCTTTACGAATTTGATTGAGTGTGGGAGTTGCCTGCTGTTCGCGCAGTTTAATCAGATTAGCTGGAGTGAATGCCGTGAAGGGGACTGGTTCGAGTTCTGCTGATTTGAGAGCCATACCGCCCAATAGGATCGGAATACCGTAGAAAAAGCCAATTAGATTGAAAGTGGGATCTTTGATCGCATAGGCAAAAAATCCGATGAGTGCCAGTAAGCCACCCACATTAATGAGGATGAGACTGAGAGGAATTTGACGCAGCATGTTGAGGGAATAGATGACTGAAGCCTTTTTATTATCAACCAACACGCGATGAGATCGCTATCGAATGACAAAAACCAGATAAATTATCAAGATTCAAGATATTTTCGTGAGTTTTTTGGGAACGATCTAAAATATGGGCGGTGCCTTGAGCATATCACCTGTCACCCATCACATTTGGACACAGCAATCATGAGTGTAAATCCCCGAACTCAGAGCTTATTTGACGCGATCGCGGCAACTAATTATTCCCAGGTCAAACGGGCGATCGATTTAGGCGCATCAGTAAATAGCCTAAATGATCGAGGTCAAACACCTCTAGCCGTAGCTCGTCGTCAGGGTAATCTAGAGATTATCGAGCTATTAGTGGCATCTGGTGCCCAAATGCAGGTACAAGGCGATCCAATCCCCCTCAACCAATCAATTAATCATTCGAGAATAGTCTCTGTCCCAGGTGACTGGGATTTTCAATCAGTCGAGCAGGAAATCTCTGAATCCCCAGTCAGAGATCGGGAGATCGTTTATGAAGATTTGATTCAGTTCATCCATCAACCGCCAAATCCTAACACCACAGAGATCGATCGACTCGTACCAGTTGGGGGCAATCATTTATCTAACCCAGAGTCAGTATCAATGCCAACCCCTCCTACCCCAGGTCAAAATCTCAGCTCAATGGCTGCAGCTTGGAGCAATCTGGATTCAGATCCAGAAGCTACCTACACTTTCGATCTCGATGAAGTCTTTGCCGCAAACGAAAAACCGCTGAATTCAGACGTTAAAGCCAATCTCGATCCGTCAACGCCCAATGACATGTTTGAGGAAGAACTAACCATGACTTCCCTTAAACAACCAGCTAACCCAATCGAGTGGGAAGCCGGCGAAACCTATGCTTTTGACCTTGAAGCCGATTTAGACCGACTGACCATTGGCGGGCAAGAAGAGCCAGATTGCTTATTAGTACCGACAGGAGTATGGGAAGAGGGCGAAACTTACGCCATTGACGATCTCGATAATTTTCTCGGTACAGCTTCGGTTCCAGCCCCTCAGCCAGAAACAACGATCGATTTTACCGGTGGAGATCGCCTCAATGAGCTGGATCGCTCGATCGATACCTCCCAGTGGGAAGAAGGCGAAACCTATGCGATCGATCTTGGCGATCTTGACGATCTCGATCGATCGACTGTCTCGATCGATTTCACTGGTGGTAATAGCATCGATCGTGCCGACCTGATGATGAATCCGATTAATTGGGAGGAAGGGGAAACTTACGCGATCGATCTTGACGATCTTGGCAATTCCGAGCACTTTTTGGGCGAACTGGATCGGGATCTTGATGCACCACAAATGCTTGATGATATCGATGGACGGAGGTTCTTCCCGACAACTTTTCCAGGGAGAGACTCTACTAACGGTGGTGACGATGGCGCAGATTGCGACCCTGACACCCAGACGAGTACAGATATTCATGGTTATGGACAGAGTGAAACCATCGATCCAACTCCCACTTATGACGAAAACGCCACGAATACTTCACTGATGGCAGCGGTAATTGCTGGAGATTTGGATCTAGCCAGACAAGCGGTGGAGGCGAAAGCCAGTCTCGATGGCTATGACTGGAATCTCGGCTATTCACCTTTAGGCATGGCGATCGATCGCGGACATCTCGATCTCGTGCAATTCTTGCTCGATGCTGGAGCTAACCCTCATACCGGAAGTCTTTCAACTACAGCACTGGGTTTAGCCGCCGAACGCGGTGAAGCCGAAATAATTCAACTCCTGTTACCACGGGGTGTTGATGTCAATGAACCCGTTGGGCAAGATGGTTGGACAGCCTTACTATCAGCCATCAAAAATGGGCATCGTGCAGTCGTCCAACTGTTAGTAACTGCTGGTGCCAAAGTGAATATCTGGAGTCGCGGCGAAACACCAATCCTGCTCGCGGCCAAATGTGAAGAACGCGAGATTTATCAATATCTCTATCCCCTCGTAAATATCTCCATTAGACTCTGTGCCGATCGCGATGGCGAACAGTTGCTCCAAACTAGCCACAAACGCCGCATCCGCGAACAAAATCGCCCAGTCGAAAAGTTAATTGAAATGGCGACGGCAGGAAATGTCTCTGAGGTTAATCGGGCGATTGAGTTTGATGTCGAAATTGATGCGATCGGTGCTCTGGGGCACAATGCCCTGATGGCTGCCGCCTATTATGGACATCCATCGGTAGTCAAAGTTTTACTAGCGGCTGGTGCCGACCCCAATCTACTTAGCGATGGTTATGATGGCTTAGGTTATGGGATGACGGCATTAATGCTGGCTGCGGGTAGCTTCTTTGCGAACAATCGCCATCTTATCGCCGAGCAGTTAATTGCCTCCGGTGCTGATGTCAATGCACGGGGTGCTGGTGGAAAAACGGCGATTATGTATGCGGCATTAGCTGGTTCGGGTTATCGGACTTGTGTTGAGACCCTAATTGCGGGTGGTGCCGATCTGGATCTGCGAGACGATCGTGGACACACTGTCCTGACACTAGTCGCCACTGCCGAAAATTATCAGATGTTCAATCTGCTCCTTCAAGCGGGAGCCGCTACAGACGGACTAGAATCGATCCAACTGATCCAAGCTGCGACGATTGGTAATGTTAATCGAGTTCAATCCCTGCTCACGACCAAAGTTAATCTCGACCTCGATCGAGGTGCGGCAATTGGTAATGCCGCAGCCGCCGGACATACGCAAATTGTCTATCTCTTGATTCGGGCTGGCGCGAATGTTAATTTGTGCAACAGTTCTGGATTTACACCGATCGCTAGTGCCGCTCATGCTGGTTATGGTGAAATAGTCCAACTATTAATTGATGCTGGTGCTGATATTCAGGCTCCGGCGGGTATTTCTCACAGTTATTCAGCTTTAGAATACGCCCAAATGGGCATGTATCAATTTGTGGGTACACCTGCTCAGCAAGACGATCGAGGTGTCCGTCAACACGCGCAGATTGTCCGCCTGTTGGAGCAAATAGAAGCGCGTCGTTAAAGCAGTGTGAGTGTTGGTGAACTTCCGGATGTCTGTTCGAGATCGATGACAGTTCGATCGCTAGCCAATAACTCACCGGCGGCATCAAGCATCGCGGCGGCGATACCTTTGAGGTCGGGACGATTATCCAGATAAGTGGATAATGCGACCATTGGATCGCCCACACTACAGCCCAACTCCGGTAATCGGGGTTGACTTAGTTGACTGATCAGTTCGGGTTGAATCGTGTAGTGAGAAGCCTTGCTTAGAGCTTCATGGATTGTCGCCAGCCGAATTAAGTCCACCTGATCGGGATTGAGTTGATAAATCAGCCGGACTACTGCATCAGTAATTTCCACCTTACTGATTGCTTCAATAATCGCTGCTTGAGGATGGGGCTTATCGGATAGATCGAGTTTAATCGTGCGAAATGTCCGGACGGGTAGTGGGCAAAATTCCCACGTTGTCTCAAAGTTTTTAACACCTTCGCTAGTGGGTACAATGGTGACTAAGACATAACCTTTTTCTTCCTTTTCTTCACTGAAGTCTACCCGTTCGATACTACCAGGATAAACTACGGCAGGGTCGTTGGTTTTATTCAAATTCTGGTGGCGGTGAACGTGCCCCAATGCCACATAATTAAAGCAAGAACGAGTCAGGAAGGCGAGGGGAATCGTAAAGCCTCTCCCCACAGCTAACAGTTTTTCAGCTCCTAGAGTGGCGTTATCCGCCATTAGATGAGCTAAGACGATCGTCGGTAACTCTGGATTTAACCCCCGAACTTCTCCTTCAAGTGCAGGTTGAAGTTTCGAGAGTAATAATTGATTGACTTCAGGGACAGACATATTTTCTGTTCCCTCTCGCGTGAGTAGCGTCGATCGATTGATCCACGGTAACGTCAGGATCTGAATCTCGCCACTGCGAGTACTGATTTGGTGCGTCGCGATCGTATCGCCGACGATGACTCCCGGCACACCTAGCGATCGATAGATTGAGAGACTGGCTCCACCTTGCCCCTGGGCATGTTGATCGTGATTACCAACTAGTAAGACTGTCGGAATTTGAGCGGTAACGAGGCGTTGAAATTGTCCGGCAAAAGCTTGCTGAATATAGGGTGCAGGTGTGGCATCGGGAAAAGCA
>JANPJH010000245.1:0-35293 GCA_031425415.1 Chamaesiphon sp. VAR_61_metabat_425
TTATTTACCAAAGAACTAGAAGTCAAAATCCTCGATCGATCGGCAGATTTAGCTGTCCACTCGCTCAAAGACCTCCCTACTAATCTACCAGATGGACTGATGCTCGGTTGTATCACCGAGCGGGAAAACCCCGCCGATGCACTCGTCGTCAACGAAAAACATCAAGGCTGTCAACTCGATACACTCCCCGCAGGCGCAGTAATTGGTACATCCTCACTCCGGCGATTAGCTCAACTCCGACACCATTTTCCCCACTTTAGTTTTAAAGACGTGCGGGGGAATGTGAATACTCGGTTAGCCAAATTGGATGCGGGCGAGTATGATGCGCTGATTTTAGCCGCAGCGGGCTTACAACGCTTGGATTTTGGCGATCGCATTCACCAGCTCATTTCCCCCGATCTGTCTCTCCATGCTGTCGGACAGGGGGCATTAGGGATTGAATGTCGGACTGAAGATCCCGAAATTCTAGCCTTCCTCCAAGTCTTACAACATCAACCCACAGCTTACCGTTGCTATGCTGAACGCGCCTTTCTCCGGGAGTTAGAAGGTGGTTGTCAAGTACCGATCGGCGTTAATACTACCATCGATGGTGACAATCTCACATTAGTCGGGATGGTTTCGACTCTAGACGGTCAGACGCTGGTGACAGATACAATTACAGGTTTAGCCATCAACGCCGAACAAATTGGCAAAGATCTGGCTCATCGGCTCAAAGCACAAGGCGCGCAAGCAATCCTCGAAGAAATTTTCACCCTCGTACAACGAGATGGATTGAAGAAAGTATTAGACGAACAAACTAGTAACTAATAGCTAAGCTGATTGTCGCATCAGCGGGGCTTTGACGATGATACGGCGATCGGGATGAACTTCGATCGCCAGGGTTTTGCGGGGAGAATATTCGAGGGCGAAGGTAATATTCTTACTCCCATAGGGGACTCGGTGGATATTAGTTGAATTCACAGTTTTCGGCAATCTGGAGAATTTTCGCAATTAGTTCATCTAAATCTTCCCAGGCAATAAATAGATTGGTATCAGCTTAGGTTAATTCTACTAATTCCTCTTCAATAACTTGTTTTCGCTAATGCTAAATTGGCAACTCCCACCTGAAGTAGAAATCCCCACTGAATTTGTTGCGGCAGTGCGGGCGTGTAAACCAACTGTCAATGGTAAATACGCGGCGAAATTATTATGGCAACGGGGGATGAGAGATGTTAGTCAGCTTGCTGGTTATCTTGATGCAGATCGTTATCAACCGAGTAGTCCCTTTGATTTTGGGATCGAAATGACTGCTGCTGTGGAGAGATTGAAACGAGCGCACATTTTCGGTGAAAAGGTGACGATTTGGGGTGATTTTGATGCAGATGGGGTGACAGCAACTAGTGTACTTTGGGATGGCTTAGGGCAGTTTTTTACCCAAGGAAAGCAGCTAGATTATTACATCCCCAATCGGATGAAGGAATCCCACGGGCTAAATATGGCCGGGATTAAAAGATTGGCGGCACGAGGCACCAGCCTCATCGTTACTTGCGATACGGGGAGTACGAATATTAAAGAGGTCGAGAATGCCGCTAAATTAGGCATTGATGTCATCATCACCGATCATCATACTTTACCGCTTCAACGGCCACCTGTAACAGCAATTATTAATCCCCGCTATTTTGAATCTACTCATCCGCTATGCCATCTCTCTGGGGTCGCAGTTGCATATAAATTAGTTGAGGCTTTATATGTGACTTTGCCAGATATTCCTCGGCAACCTGTCGAATATTTATTAGACTTAGTAGCGATCGGTTTAATTGCCGATTTAGTTCAACTTAGCGGTGATTGTCGCTATTTAGCTCAACAGGGAATTAAACGGTTAACTTTACAAAATCAATCAGGGATTGAGGGGTTTCGTCCGGGGGTAAATAAGTTATTGCAATTATGTAAGCGTAATGGTGATCGACCGACGGATATTTCGTTTGGGATTGCACCGAGAATTAATGCAATTAGTCGGATTCATGGAGATGCAAGTTTTGGTGTAGAACTATTAACTAGTCTGGATGTCGATCGCTGTCACGATCTCGCGGCTGAGACTGAACTCGCGAATACGCGGCGGAAGGAATTGCAAAAAAACACGACGATTCAAGTCCAGAAAAAGTTAGCAGAATTAGATTTATCGACAACTTCAGTAATTGTGTTAGTAGATAGTAATTGGTCGCCGGGAGTATTAGGCTTAGTTGCCGGACAAATCGCTCAAGAGCATGGTAAACCGACAATTTTATTAAGTACGACTAGCGATGATATCGGCTCAGAAAAAGTTAAAGTTGCTAGAGGTTCAGCCCGATCGACTCAAAATATCGACCTCTATCAATTGGTTAATTCTCAAGCTCATTTGCTCAATAGTTTTGGCGGTCATCCATTTGCCGCAGGACTGAGTATCAACGTCGATCGCATCCCCCTATTTACTGAAGCAATCGACCAAGAATTACATGCCTCGATCGGCGAAATACCTCCACCCTCGATCGCCACAGATCTAGTTATTACCTGTGCAGAATTACACCAAGCAGATGGGCGCGAACTATTTGAAGAGTTACTATTGCTCGAACCCTACGGAATGGGTAATCCAGTCCCAAAACTACTAATTAAAAATTGCACATTCCAGGATGTGAAAAATAAAAATATTCGTGATTACAAAGGAAATAAAATTCAATACATTAAAACTGAATTTAAGCTTAGCGATAATACCAACCAAACTGGCTTTCCAGGCATTTGGTGGGGACATCATGAGTATGAGCTTCCACTCGTGAATTGTGATGCAATCGTTGAATTAGATTTTAATTCATATCAAAAGCGATGGGAAGTCAGATTAATTGAAGTTCGTCCTGCAGCGATAGAGCGTCAACCTATTGTCGGAAGTAACCTGAATTCAGCAAAAATTCTCGACTTTCGTCGAGGTTCAGTCGAGCTGAAATCTACCGATTTAGAGCCAACAATTTGGGTGAAAGAATGTCCAAAAAGTTGGATGCAGTTGCAGTCATATTACCGACAAGCGGTACTGACTAACAGTCAATTGGCTCTGAGTTATCAGCCGACTGAATTACCAACTAGTCAAGAAGTATTTCAGCAGTTAGTGGGAATTGCTAAATATTTAGCCGCCGAACATCAAAGTGTCGAGCTAGATCGGTTGAAATTAAAACTCGATGTCGGAGAGCGAGCATTACGCATCGGCTTGGCAGCTCTCGTCGAGATTGGTTTTCAGCTATCATACGAGAGTGAGGCAAATTTAGTCAAAATCGAATTGCCCGACGGCTCAATAACTCAGGAGATCGCTCTAGACTGTATGACTACGGTTCAGAACTTTTTGGCGGCGATCGAGGAAGAACAGTTCAATCGTAACTATTTTTTACAAGTGCCAATCTACGCGATCGAGGCAGGGCTGGGGGCGAAAGGATAAGACTAGAAGTATCTCCTGCCGATCCCGACGGGGAAGCCGCACTAGCTACCCCGCATCAATTAGTATTGGCTCCAAATCACCAAGTTAGTGGAAGCCTGTCCCCTGAATCAAGTATGGGTGGAATCATAAACAATTAATAACCACCAAAGAAGTGCTAAATTTTTAAGTAGTTGAGTTAAAATATTGCTGTTTTGGGAGCCTTAGTATAATGGTTATAATTTTCGACCTCGCACTATTTGCTTTAGTGCTGTTATCTTTCGTGATGATTGTGGGTGTGCCTGTAGCTTATGCAGCACCACAAAACTGGGATCGCTCCAAACAACTTCTGTTCCTCGGTTCGGGAGCTTGGGCATTGTTAGTAGTTGTAGTTGCTGTTTTAAACTTCCTTGTAGTTTAGATTATTGGCTGCCAAGATCGACTGCTAGCAAGGACTTACTGCCCCGATCGCAGTCGATCTGACCTTACTTATCAGCCTCCGGGCTGGCAACCTCATTGATAATTCATATTCATATAATTTATTTAGATGTCAGTTTTTGAAGGCACTCTCGTCGCAGATAGTTCGCTCCGGTTTGCGATCGTCGTTGGTCGGTTTAATGACCTTGTTACTAATAAGCTGCTAGATAGCTGCCAGGATTGCCTGAAACGCCACGGAATTGATATCGATCCCCAAGGTACACAAGTAGATTATGTTTGGGTGCCTGGTTGCTTTGAGGTGCCGCTGATTGCCAAAAAACTTGCCTGCTCCAAACGTTATGATGCGGTAATCTGTTTGGGTGCGGTAATTCGGGGCGATACACCTCACTTTGACTATGTTTCTTCAGAAGTAGCTAAAGGTGTCGCTGCGGCTGCTTTCCAAAGTGGTACCCCAGTTATTTTTGGCGTGCTAACTGTCGATACGATGACTCAAGCCTTAGAGCGTGCGGGAATTAAGGGCAATCATGGTTGGGGTTATGCACTCAATGCCCTAGAAATGGCGACGTTGATGAAAACTATGCCAGCAGAAATCGATAAAGATTAGGGGCTATTTATCTCTGCCCTAGCGAAAACTTGAGTACTTACAGTCAAAGTTTGAGGATTGGTGCAAATATTCCCAGGTACTGGTGGAGTGCAAATCTGTCCCGTTAGAGATAAATTAACTTGTCGCGATGCCGCGACCGTGGGCGTTGGAAACCCACCTGTTTTGATTGAGTCAACCAACGCATCACCCCCATTATTACTTAAAGTGGCTCGATAAATGATTTCTGGGCCTCTCCATTCTGGAGTAGTTGCCCCTAGAGGTTTTTGACGTTTGTAATAAGCAACCTGACTTCCGCTAGGGGTTCCAGATGGTTTAGTTAGAAAGAGCACTCCAGTATAATTTGCTGGAACTGTCCAGCTCGTCCAACTTGGGGGAACAGAGGTTGAGATATTGTTTGCCTCTTTCACATCGTCGGCAATAAAGTCCATAGCGCGATTGAGTTCCATTCTGAGGTCAATTTCCGTCTCAGATTTTTGATTAAGATTGAGAATTGCAACTAAGGCACTAGATCCAAGTGTAATCACAATTCCCGTAATCACCATTGATACCAGTAGCTCAATCAGCGTAAATCCGGTGGCATGGTTTTGAAGCTTCAACTTGGCGAAGATTTGCTGATTCATCTCATTTGACATTAAAGCGTATTACAGTTGGATCCATCATAATTTCCCGTTCTGATCAGTCCGATGCCACTGGAGATCGCCAAGCATTTTTGTGGCCTGGAACCATCAGGTAGAGAAATCAAGATCGTGCCTTGATTTCCAGGATTTACTCGACCCTTGAAATCAAATGTTAGCGTCGCTAAACTACTCGGACGACTGATATTTACAGCTTCGATCGACAAATCGCCAGAAGCGGAACAATTACTAGTCAACTGTGGCGCAACACCCGTGGGAATCGTCACGGTGCAAGTCTTACTCTTTTTAATTGCTTCTCTTTGTGATTCTTGTAATGCTGATTCTACTCTGGCGATAGCATTGTCTACCTTCTTGTTATTTAGCGAAGCTAGAAAGCTAGGAATGCCGATCGCCATTAAAATGCCAGCTATAAAAAGTACAATTAAAATTTCAATCAAGGTAAACCCTCGATCGTGATTAGGGGCAGCGGAGAGCAGCATTGGGAATTACCTCCGTATATAGTGTGGCGATCGTTAATCCAGTCATTGAAGCAACTCTGTATCTAATTTCTAAAACATTATAGGGGAGGGCATTTCGCGGATTACTGGTTCTCGTGAGCCGAAAATTACTAGCATTAATTGTTTTTGTGAGAGTAGTTGTAGCACCGCCTAACCCATTGATAGTTGGATCGGCATCGCGGAAGCCTTGAGCATAACCAACATCAATAGCACTTGCATTACATTTAGAGTTATCTAAATATTGACTAGCCTGAAACTTGACTGATTCTAAGTCTACTTCAATCCACCTTGTTGCCTCAGACTTTTCTTTGGCAATCACTCGATTGACAGTAATAGCTAACAAGAGTTGCAGAGATACAGCACTTATTGCGGTGATGACGATCATGGCAAAAATGACTTCAATCATCGTAAAGCCTCGATCGAGTTGCGATCGTTGTTGATTAAATAGTCGGATTATATTACGCCACATTAGATTATGTATATCTCCTGCGTGAATACCAAAATTTGCTGCTCGATTT
The DNA here is from genome assembly GCA_031425415.1 of Chamaesiphon sp. VAR_61_metabat_425. Lineage (GTDB taxonomy): Bacteria > Cyanobacteriota > Cyanobacteriia > Cyanobacteriales > Chamaesiphonaceae > Chamaesiphon. Next base: position 6,105 of record JANPJH010000245.1, read on the forward strand.
GAGCGCAACTTATTCGTGCTAACGAAAATAAAAGTGGCGGATGTTTTAGACTCATCTCTATTTACTCTGCATGGGCGGCAAATCATGTTCCGCAGTATCCTCACATTATGGTACCCAATTTGTCAGAGGGAATAACTACTCCCTTTCCGGCACAAGACTATAGAGATTTAGCCACTCGAAAGCTTACACCGTAAGGATCTAGCAGTGATAATCTTATCGCAGGAAGGGAGTAGTAACCAAGTTAATCTCCATCAGTTCCCAGCCGACTGCGGTATGGCTACAACCAGCCTCCATCATCCAGGGAAAACTAAAACTTGCGTAATTTCCACGAGGGCAAGCTCGAATGTTTGAGTTTAACTTGGATGTGCGAGCAGCTATCCCTAAATAAGTACGACTGAGTGTACAGGTTGTGGTATGTGATATGAGAAAATCTCTTGGTTCTCGGTTAAAGTTGATGTTGGTTGCTCATTCTGGCGATCGTGGATTCGCACTCCCGCTGTCTATCGGCTTGGGAATGGTCATGCTCTTAGCAACATTAACAATAGTTCTTAAATCTAGCCAAGACCGGGGCAGTGCCTCAACTCAACAGGCAACAGGTAAATCTCAATCCATTGCCGAGGTTGGGGTAACTCGCTATCAATCTTTTCTGGCTAATAACCCCGGGCTCACCGTCTATTCAGATTGTCAGGGGGCGCGAAATTCTAGCGGGGTGTGTCCTGATACTGTTACCACTCCCAGTTGGTCAAATACAGGCAGTATTCCAGGGGTAACTGGCTCTACGGAGATCGCTAGTGCGGCACAGACAAATTGGCAGAATGTTGCCAGCGATAGTAGCCAAGGGCAATTTAGACTACTGAGTTATGTTTTTCGGGCTGACGATGCTAGCAAGCCAACTGCGGCTCCAGGTACAGGCACTCTAATTGTGGAAGGGCGAGTGAATCAAAGCACCGCTGGTACCGAAGATATCGGCACATCGACAGCGCGATTGGAAGTCTCTACCAGAGTACAATCACAGGGGACTCTCCCACCAGGACTGCGGGTTAATGAGCCTTCTTTTCCCTCATTACCACCAGAGGGACAACTGGTGAACGTACCACCAACGGGAGTTTGTACGATCACTACTCAGCTTGGTAGTAGAATTGCAAGCTCGATCACCTTCACTCCTAATAATTGTCCCTCCGCTAGTGGCACTTACTATACATACCACTTCAAAAATGATGTAGATCTTTACCTTGGTAGTGGAGTCCACGTCACTGTTGATGCTCCTGGGCAAACCATCAAGTGGTACGTAGAAGGAGATCTTAAACTTCACCACGATCCTTCAACTCTAAAGGTTACACCAGGGACAAATTTAGTTATTTATGCGCACGGGACGGTACTACTGAAAGAAAGTGCAAGTATCGGGGGACCACTCAACAATTCTGGCAGTCCAGACAGCCTGCAAATTTACAAATATAGTACTGATGAACTAAAAATTACAGGTGGGTCAAACTTTAATGCCTTTATCTTTGCACCGACTTCCCAAGTCACCGTGTCTGAAGCCGATCCGATCCGAGGTGTAATTTGGGCAAAGGCTTATGAAAACCGTTCTGCCAGCTTTGTAGACAAATCTGCGGATGTGAATTGCAGCAATTTACCTAGTGGTTTCTGTACTGGTGGTAAAAATCAGATGACCTCTATTTCTTCATGGCAACGGAAATCAAGGTAGGAACTAGGGAATATCAGTACCGAAAAATTGATCGATCCGATCGAGTTCTAGATCTGCAAAAGAATCGATCGTCCAATTCGCCCGACGTTGCAACATGTGGAACGGATAAGTATGCGCGATCGCGACTGCTTGAATTCCGGCAGACTTGACAGCTTGAATACCAGGAAAAGTATCTTCGATCGCCAGACATTCAGATGGTAGCAAATTGAGATCTGGATAGAGTTTATTTAGTCGCTTAATTGCTAATAAGTAACCTTCTGGATCGGGCTTACTCTGACTAATTTCATCTCCAGCGACAATCGTATCAAAATATCGATCGATCTCAGCTTGCTTTAATACTAGCTCCACTTCCGATCGAATTGCCCCAGTTACCACAGCTAATTTATATCCGCTGGCAGCCATTTTATCGATAAATTGAACTACTTCCGGATACACGGGCACAGTAACAAGCTGTTCCAACCGTTGACGATAAGCGATCGCTTTTTTGGCAACTAATTTATCCAAAAACTCATCGCTGACAAATCTCCCCCGTAATTTTAACAACTCTTGGAGACACGCTCTATCGCTCCGGCCGATCGATACTTGCCAAAATTCTTTGCCTTGCGGCTGTAAATTCTCCGCCAACAATATCTCGTCGATTAACTCCCGATGAATCTGCTCGTCATCAATAATTACTCCGTTAAAATCAAATAAAACTGCTTTTAAAACCACGAAAAATAATAATAAATTATGAATTAATGCCACTGGTAAGTTGATTGAGCCAAAATACATCTTTTGTTTGGACGTTATCAAATCCGGCTTTGCCCAGCCAAGCATCAAGATTTCCGGCGGCGTAGGCTTGGATATACGGCTCCTCGAAGATATTATTTAACCAATCTAGACTACGAAGTGTTTGCTGATTGCCATCGAGAATCAGAATTTGCCCGCCTGGAGTGAGTAATCGCCGACTTTCGGCAAGAATAGCTTGGGCGATCGCTGGCGGTGTCTCATGAAACAAGAGCGAAGCGGTAATCAGATCGAAACTTCCATCTGCAAACTGAGTTGCTTCGGCTGTGCCATGCTGCCAGTGAATCTCCAGATCTGCATGTTCTGACTTATCTTGCGCGACTGCCAACATGTAGGGAGAGAGGTCTAAGCCTGTCACTGTAGCATAAGGAAAAGCCTGTTTGAGCAGGAGTGTCGTCGAACCAGTACCGCAGCCCAAATCGAGAATTCGCCGAGGTTGGGAGTGGATCTCCATTATGAGCTGCTGACGCACCCAGGGTTCATAAGGTGGCAACACGTACTGAGTAATCGGATCGTAAGAGATCGCGGCTGTCTGGGTTAAATACCCGCCTTCAATGCCATGAAAGTTTTGAGTATGGTAGTAGTCAGGATAGATAAATCCTGGCGATCGATAATACTCATTCGATCGATCCCAATCGATCCGATCTCGAAGCTGAATCATTTGCTCTCGATCGAGTAATCCCTGAATCAATGGCGATAAAAACCGCTCCCATAGGGTATCTTGTCTGACAGCCATACCAATCCTAGCGATGAAGTTTGCACCTATCCCATATTGTAAGCAATTTTCTTCACTGGAAGTCTGGAAACAGGCACTTTGAGTTTGTAGTTAAAATTAGAATCGATCGGCATGAGTATATCTACTCGTTTCCCCGATCGGTACTTGGATCCTAAAATATCTGAAGTTGTCGGTGAGCATTAAGAATCTGTTGGATTTCCAGCCTCGTGACCCAAACTTACGCCCAACTCGATGTTAACTAATCTCACCGACTTATGACTTATCAAGAATTAGAAATTGGCACCCCGAAACCAGTATTATCTTGGGCAGGACACGATCTAGCACATCAGGAAACTCAGATGGCTAGAAATGTAACATCATTACCTTTTGTGTTTAAACATATTGCTTTAATGCCCGATGTTCACTTAGGTAAAGGAGCTTTGGTTGGCTCAGTAATTGCGACTAAAGATGCAATAATTCCTGCCGCGATCGGGGTCGATATTGGCTGTGGGATGAATGCAATTAAAACACCATTTAATCAAAATCAGCTAGATGGTAAACTAAAAAAAATTCGACTAGATCTAGAAGCTCAAATTCCCGTCGGCTTTGAAGAAAATAAACAAATCTCTAAAGATGTAATTAATTGGCAAGGCTGGAAAAATTTTAAGGAATTACATCGCGGCGTGCGTGGTTTAGAAGGTAAAGCCACTCGTCAACTCGGTTCTTTGGGTGGTGGCAACCACTTTATCGAAGTTTGTGTCGATACCGAAAGTCAAGTTTGGTTAATGTTACATTCTGGTTCGCGGAATGTGGGGAATAAACTAGCGCAATGTCATATCGATACGGCTAAAGATCTCGCGAAATTAGCCAATCTTAATTTACCCGATCGAGACTTAGCCTATTTTGTATCAGGTACGCCAGAGTTTCAAGCCTACTGGCGCGATTTACAATGGGCACAAGATTATGCAAAGGTTAATCGGGATGTGATGATGGCAAGATTTATTCGCGTGATGGAACAACATCTCAATGGTGGCAAGAAAATTAAGCCATTATTAGCTGTTAATTGTCATCACAATTATGCAGAAAAAGAGATCCATTTTGGCGAAGAAGTTTACCTGACTCGCAAAGGTGCTGTTCGCGCTCAGGCTGAAGATTATGGTATTATTCCTGGTTCGATGGGAACAAAATCTTATATTGTCAAAGGGAAAGGTAATGCCCACAGCTTTTGTAGCTGCTCCCATGGTGCAGGTCGGATTATGTCGAGATCGATGGCAAAAAATACTTACACTTTAGATGATTTAATCTCTCAAACTGCGGGGGTCGAATGTCGGAAAGATGCTGGAATTATTGATGAGATTCCGGCTGCTTATAAATCGATCGATACAGTGATGGCAAATCAAGCAGATCTAGTCGAAGTAGTCGCTACACTCAAGCAGGTAGTTTGTATTAAAGGTTGAGATAATTTGCCTAAATTCATCCAAAAATCGCGGTAGCTAATTAGCTGCCGCGAGGAAATAAGATAAGAAAACTAGGTTAGAGCGGTAGTGATAACTTGAAATTACAGGCCAGTGATGAAACCGACGATACCGTGTCCCGTCAAAACTTCTTGGATCAATAGAGCTACGAAACCAATCATCGCCATCCGACCGTTAAGTTTCTCTGCATACTCAGTCCAGCCAGCTTGAGGGCCGTCGGTGACATACATTTTAGGCTCGATCGCGAAATTATTTTCTCTACCGTCGTTATCGATGAAGATTCTGCTTTTCATAATGATTTCCTAAGCTAATGCCTTAATTATTTATTTGTGTAAACTAGAATTGATGACTCGTCAAACCTGGAACTACAAACCAGTGATAAAACCGACGATGCCGTGTCCTGTCAAAACTTCTTGGAGCAACAGAGCTACGAAACCAATCATCGCCATCCGACCGTTGAGTTTCTCTGCATACTCAGTCCAGCCAGCTTGAGGGCCGTCGGTGACATACATTTTAGGCTCGATCGCGAAATTGTTTTCTCTGCCGTCGTTATCGATGAAGGTTCTGCTTTTCATAGTTGCCTGCTTGGTGGCTGATGCCGTAAATGTTTCCTTATGTAAACTAATATAACAATATCTTTACAATAAAGCAAGCTTTCTTTACAAAGAGCTCGAGCCGATCGACCAGTATTTCGCTAGAATCTAATGCCAGAAACAACTATAGCCGATCGATTATTTTTCATATAGCTTCGCGCTGACGATTAAACTCGGTGCTAGTGATACAAAGTCTAGTCAATCGGCATTTGGATTTTGAGCAGAGCCAGCCCTTTTGCAGTAGTGGATGCTCACGTCTGGTTATGTAAATATTGACGGATCGGCGCGATCGACTGTAACGCATGGAAGCTGAAATTTTCGTTCAAAAATCGTTGGAGCAAAGAATGGTGCATTCTGCGCTAAAATTAGTCCCTCTGTGTGGACATTCTTGTAGCTCTGGTGTAAAAAAATGTTCCTGTAAGAACATTTTGATTTTTAAAGTACTTACCGACGGGGCGGACGTTTTGAGCCGCGATACCACTGATTTAGTCGGGTTGGCGGCACTCTCAAGTAGTAACCAAGAATCATCATTTGATTGATTACAGTTGTCTGGAAGATCCCTCGCTTCAACCACCGACGGGCTGAGGTAACAACCGGAGTCGGGATAATCTCAATCCGCCCTAAGCGGCCCAACTGGCGCATCAGTTGAAAATCTTCCATGATTGGTAGCTCTGGGAAACCGCCAAGCTGGGCAAAAGTCTGTGCGGTGAGAAAAATCGCCTGATCTCCGTAGGGCATGTTGGCAAAACGCGATCGCCAATTGACACCCCATTCAATTAACCGGAATCTCCGTTGCGGTGCATCAATTCGGAGGGCAAACGCCCCCGCTATCGGCGCGAGATTTCCTCTGGCTGAGAATACCTGCCGCACCATTGTGGCAAACTCAGGCGGTAATAGAGTATCTGCATGGAGAAACAGCAGTATTTCGCCTGTGGCGAATTCTGCCCCTAAATTCATTTGGATCGCCCGCACTCCAGCCGCCGAGAGTACTTTTACTGAAGTTCGACTGGCAATCTCCACCGTGTCGTCGAGAGAGCCACCATCGACGATAATGACTTCAACATTCTGGCTGGAAACAATGCTCAAGATCGCTTGTTCGATCGTTTTTGCTTCATTGAGCGTCGGAATAATCACCGAAATTTTCGCTATATCGATCGAGCTATCATTCATCGCCGCTATCCCTAGCCTCCGCCCAGATTGATAAATCCTCCGGTCGATCGATATCAGCTAGGGTAGGGAGATACTCGATCGATAAACCCAGCTCGTTGGCAATATCCATAGTCTGCTCGAACACTTTCGCCGTACCCCAATCAATCCCGACAAATAATTCAGGGATAAAACGGCTCAATCCAATTAAATAATAACCGCCATCAATGGCTGGACCGAGGACGAGATCGCAAACATGCAAGTGGTGGAAGGCTAATTTCAGCACAGCCGCATCTAACCCCGGACAATCAGTACCAATAATTATCGCCCGTGGATCTCGCCCAGACTGGCAATACTTCTCAAAGACAGTCCGAAAGCTCTGAGCCATTCGTTTTCCCAGATTGCCATTGACTTGTAACTGATAGACTAGATCGTCGCCTAACCAATCAGCCATCCGGAGATCGTCTCGATCGCCAGCATAATGCACTTCGATCGACAGTGGCTCGGTAGCGTGAAGTTGTCGAACCCGATCGAGTGTATGCTCGGTCATCTGACGATGTAGATCCGCCGCCCCTACCGCAGTTAAAGCCGGAATCAACCGAGTTTTTGTCTTGCCAGGGACTGGATAACGAGTGAAAATAATTAAGCTTTGTCTCAAACTAATGTCCCACCACAGCTAGAACCACACCCAGCGGTACAACCATAACAGAAAGGAGCAGTTTCGATCGCGCTAATTAGATCCAAGCTACCTGATGCCAACAATTTAGCTACCGTCAGCGGTTCACCATTGGCAGCCCTAGCGGGTAAATTTTCCATTTGGTTAAAGTCACAATCATAGACATTCCCTAAGTAGTCGATCGAGAGTTGATTGCGACACATCAGATTTTCTACTGTATCGCCATTAAAGTTATCTTCTAAAAATCTCAAATAAGGTGTGTATAGTTGATGCCGCTGGAGATATTGACCCAATCTACCGATCGGTAAATTAGTAATCGTAAATAAGTTATTAAAACTTATATCAAAATGTTCTTTAAGGAAGATTTTATAATCTTGCTCTAGCTGCCCCTGACCGGGAGGTAGTGAAAACTGCTCTACTGCGCTCGCCAACTGCGGATTGTAAACAAAATCGAGAATTAAATTTGGATCTTGGCCGTAGCCGAGTTGATTTAAGATTTGAATCGCTCGAATTGAAGCATTAAATACACCCGCCCCACGCATTTTATCGACATTCTTGGCGAGATAACAGGGCATAGATGCCACAATCCGCATCTGATGCTGGGCACAGTACTCTGGCAAATCGGTAAATCCCGGTTCAAAATAAATTGTCAGATTCGATCGAACAATCACTTGCTTCCCGTAGCGGGCAGCAGCTTCAGCTAGTTGTTTAAAGCCATAATTTAGCTCTGGGGCACCACCTGTCAGGTCAACTGTTTCAATCTGTGGGAACTGCTCGATTAATTTAATGATTTGACTGCAAAGTTCTGGGGTTAATTCTTCTGTCCGGTTGGGGCTAGCTTCGACATGACAGTGATTGCACGCCAAATTACAGCGTCGTCCGAGATTAATTTGGAGTACGGAGATCGGCTGTTTAGTTAAGCGTTGAGGCTCCGTTGGCTCTCTACCGGAGATCTTTTCGATAAATGGCGTGATGCTTGGGCTAGTTGTGGACATTGAAATTACGGGGCGAGGGAAGATTTTTACTTCAATTGACAAGAACTACGGTAATAATCTAACTCGGGTTCTTGCCAAGAAAAGGCAAAGTGACTGATCGAACTAATTCGGGGGAGATTAAGCCGAATACCATCCATTTGATCTTCCAGGGATGGACGACCTTCAAGTGGTTGACCCCAGTTTCCTGCCAGAGCCGGAATGATTTCGGTATTTAGTGGCGCAAGATTGACGACGCGCCGCAGTTGATCGACAATACAACTACTTTTGTTGCAAGTAGCATAAGCCATGGGATGCCATTCCGTGGTCGGAAACTGATCCCAAGGTTGCAGCCTGGAATCATAGCCGCGTCTGCTGATTGGTTGATTGGCTTCCGGGAAAAAGACCGAACCAGTTTTCAACCGCTGTTGGTCTACCGGTTCCATCGCTCGTTTGAGAAAATTAGTTACACCTTGGCTGGCATGGGCAAGACTAAGTTGCCATAAATCCCATTCAATCCAGGGAAACTTATCTTCATAAGACATGGTAGCTTCGGCTTCGAGGGGAGTGCGTCCCTGCCAGAGGGGTGAAACTTCATTTGGGTAGAGTTTATCCACTTCCTTGAGGTCATTAATCGTAATTGTCCCTCTAGTGAGAAAACGTTCGATTAAATCTTTACCCTTGCTATTTTGGGCCAGCGCTGCCAAAGTTTGGCGGGATTCTTCGCCGTAAATCCACAAGTCTTTGACTTGACTAGCGATCGATTGTCCGCCCTGTCCGCGTGGGAACCGAATATAATCGAACAGCACTCCATCGGGACGACGACGAGAGACTTCTCGCACCATCCGACTGTAATCTTCCCGCGCTTTATTGCTGTAGGGGTCTACAAATAAAACGGAACCCGTCACCCCATCTTCAGCTTTTTGGAATCCTTCTTCGCCAGCAAATAGGGTGGTTTCGCCCCGACCATTCACACCTAATGCGGATTGTCCTTCTGGTGTCATCCCGTATTCAGGGCCAAAGTTGAGACTATACATCCAGGCATATACTTTCAAACCACGTTCCCGCCCTTTTTGAATCGAGTCGGCGAGTAAATCGGTCTTTTCGGTACCGCGCGTGGTCAGAACTGAAGTCCAGGTTGTTGGGTTACTCGATCGAGGCAATAATACTCGTCCGGCATAGAAGGTCGCAACATAAACTTGGTTATAGCCTTTATTGACCATACGATCGAAAATTTCTTCGAGGGCACCAGGTCGAGTATCGCAGGGGTATAGCCTGATCCAAATTGCCTGGGTTTTTAACCAGCTTTTTTGCCGACACTGCTGGACGTAGGTGAGATGCTTTTTGACGATATCGTTGTACTTATTTTGACTATCGCGCTCGCCGCGCTGAGCCGCCAATCGTAATACATTTTTTGCGGAGACTTCCGCCGGGGGAATCTGACAGTAAGCGGCGGACTGAGCTTGACTGGGTTCCGTATAGGTGGCTTGGGCAATCGAGCCAGTTGCTATTAATATGCCGGATAATAACTTTTGGGACCAGGGATGACGATATCTCCCCTCTAATGGGGCGGGAAGCTTGTGATGTAGCGTACAATCCATAGTGCCGATCGCGATCGCAGGTAAAATTAACTCAGCTTTTCAGTCTCAAAGAGAAGTCCACATTCATAGATGGACTTCTCTTTCAACATAGTCAGTTTGGACTAAGGAGTTATTGATAATGTTCCAGCCAAAAGATAATTTAAGATAGGGGTTGAGGATTAGTTATCATCATCCCCTCAGCCTCAAGCTCCACGCTGTAGGGCTAACTCAATCTGTTTGAATTTTTGCTCTAAGCTAGCTTTGAGTTTTTCTGGTAAGGGACGATTGGGGTAAGATGCGTAGTGAGCTGCGAGAGAATTTAAGGCAGTCCGCATACTAGTAAAAGAACTTAGCTTGGTGAGAGCGGGGTCTTGACGATAGCGGGAGGCAAAATCATTGATGTTCTGACGAGCCAAAGACTGGGCTGCTGGTCTGTCTGGAGAGTCTTCGGGCAACTCTAGCACGGATTTCATACTGTTGAGGACGGTAAGGGTGTCCTGACGATAATTTCCAACTAGTCCGCCAGGGCTAGGCGAACAACCAACTAAACCGACAACAACAACTAGTATTAACGCAAACAATTGCGACCACAGACGCTTAAACATGATTTGTAAAGTAAAAATTGAAAACTCCAAAATTACTGTCCATCCTAGCGCGAATCCGATCGCAATGGTGGAAGGTAGAGGGCAGAGGGCAGAGGAGCGGGGGTAAGGATTAAGTTTTAAGGCTACAACTGGATCTTCCACTTGACTATTCGAGATCGATCGTCAACGATTAACCTAATAACTTAAGAGGGAAATTACCTGTGACTAGCCACTAATCCCTCATACCTTATTGCTTACCCCTTACCTCCTACCCTCTACTTCCTAATCCATGGCTGTAATTTCTCGCCCCTACATTTTGATGTGGACGATTGTTGGCTTATTTCTGACGATCGGTGCTAGCTTTCTACCTGTCTATATTACCAGTCCACCGTGGCAATGGGTTAATTCTGGGATTACTATCAATTCATTGGGTTTCAAGTGTCAAGTTGGGGCAGTATTGTTAGTTAGTTGTTTAGGCGGTAGAACAACAGGAGTCTTGACTCAAACTGCTTACTTGTTATTAGGATTACTCTGGTTAAAAGTCTTCAATGATGGCGGGGGAATCGAGTATCTTCAAAAACCGGCTTTTGGCTATTTATTAGCGTTTATCCCTGGATCTTGGGTCTGCGGACAGATTGCCTTCCATCGAAATCCCCGATTAGAGTATCTAGGCTTGAGTTGTTTATGCGGACTGGTGACGATTCATTTATTTGGAATTATTTATCTAGCTTTATTTCAATTAGTTAATTGGCAGCAATTGGGTGGATTTAAATTAGCCGATTTAGTGATGATTTATTCTATTTATCCATTCCCTAGTCAAGTAATGTTGGCTTGCGCTGCTACTTTAATTGCTTATATACTGCGACGAGTTATGTTTTATTAATAATTATTCATGAAGTTTAGAAATTACTACTTTTGGATTGCGGCGATCGGCAGTATCTCGATCGATATTCTTAGTAAACAAGCCGTCGTTCGCCATCTTCAGTTACTTCAGACTTTTCCACTAATTCCCAACGTGCTGCATTTTACTTATATTCGGAATACTGGTGCAGCATTTAGTCTGTTTCAGGGGCATGAATGGTTGCGGTGGTTATCATTAGTTGTGAGTCTAATTTTAATTGTGATCGGGTTGTTAAGATCTTTTGGGAATATTTGGGAGCAATTAGGCTTTGGCTTGATTTTAGCAGGAGCAGCCGGCAATGGGATTGATCGATTGTTTTTTGGCTCTGTAGTTGATTTTATTGATATCAGATTGATTAGCTTTGCTATTTTTAATTGGGCAGATGTGTCAATTAATTTAGGAATTATTTGCTTACTAATTTATAGTTTTTTCGATCGATCACCACGATCTAATTCACGATAATTATCATGTCAAGCCTAAAAAGAATTTATAATTATACTGTGGTCTTTATTTCGATCTTTCTGCTAGCTCAGGAAATTTGTTGTAATGGTGTCCATGCTAAGCCTACTAATACCCAATTGAAACAAACTTCTAAAACGACTAAATTTGTCTATACTCCCGTTCAATTACCTAGCAGTGGAGAAGTTAGAGATGTATTGTCTGATAAAGATATTCCCACTGGAGATGGTGGGTTTGCTAGAGATTATGCAATTCAGTTAGTAGCTGGAGATCAACTGGCGATCGATCTGCTATCGGAAGTCTTCGATCCGGTGGTTATCCTCCTAAATGCTGAGGGTAAAAATATCGGTAAAAATGATGATGGACCAGATGGGACGAGCAATTCCTTATTATTTGTGAGAGTCAAAGATGCTGGTAATTACGTGATTCGGGTTCAAGGTTTTGGCGAAACTAGTAGTGGTGAATTTAAACTCAAGGTGACTAAATTAAAATCACAATGAATACAACCTAAAATTTGAGGTAGGGGTAATTCATGAATTTTCCTACCCCGAATTCCCTCACACGCAAGAAGTTAATAATTATCAATTATTAATTATTCCTTACATCCCCATTGTTTCGTAACCAGCATCCACATAAATAACTTGTCCAGTAATACCACTAGCGAGATCGCTACACAAAAAAGCGGCAGTGTTACCAACTTCAGTCTGCGTTACCGTGCGCCGTAATGGGGCAATTTCTTCGACGTGGTGAATCATATCTAAAATCCCCCCGACGGCTGAAGATGCCAACGTCCGAATTGGGCCAGCCGAAATTCCATTCACGCGGACATTCTGGGGGCCAAGTTCTGCTGCTAGATAGCGGACACTCATCTCTAAGCCAGCTTTGGCAATCCCCATCACGTTATAGTTAGGGATCACTTTCACTCCACCCAGATATGTTAGCGTGACAATACTCCCGCCCGCTGTCATCAGAGGTTTAGCAGCACCCGCCAAACGAGTGAGCGAGTAAGTGCTGATATCCATCGCTTGAGCAAAACCAGCACGGGAAGTGCCACTAAAGTCCCCCGATAGATCCTCTTTGTTGGCAAAAGCTAGACAGTGGACTAAAATATCGATCCGCCCCCATTTGGCACCAATTTCGGCAAAGGCACTATCAATTTGGGCATCATCTTGAACATTCAGCGGCAAATAAATGCTAGGGTTCAAGGGTTCGACTAGTTCGGCGACTTTCCGTTCCATCTTCCCTTTCTCATCGGGCAGATAGGTGATCCCCAAGTTAGCACCAGCCGCATGAAGTTGCTGGGCAATTCCCCAAGCAATCGATCGATTATTCGCAATTCCAGTGACTACGGCATTTTTTCCGCTTAGATTTAACACAATAATTTTCTTCCATCTTGACTCGCACGGCTCATGATATCAGTTAGCCGTTAACCGTGACCAGCGATCGATTCTGGGACTATCCCCGATGTCCGATGGCAAATCCGAGTAATTAGTATCACCTGATACAAAAAACTATTGTCAAGTCAGATTAAGTATTCTGTAATACCGTTAATTAATTACGGCGAAGGGCATATTGATATGGTCGCGATCCAAGACAAACCGCTAGCGAGCCTCTTTCAGCAAATGGCTGGAGGTGATTTTCCACCCATCATAGAGACGTTCGATCGCAATAAAACTATTTTCTTTCCTGGCGACCCGGCTGAACGGGTTTATTTTCTCACCAAAGGGGCTGTTAAATTGTCTCGTGTTTACGAAGCGGGTGAAGAAATTACTGTAGCCCTGTTGCGGGAAAATAGTGTGTTTGGGGTACTATCACTGATTACAGGGAATAAATCCGATCGGTTTTACCATGCAGTTGCCTTTACTCCCGTAGAGTTATTATCGGTTTCGATCGAGCAATTTGAGAAGGCTCTCAAGGAAAATCCCGAATTATCCTGGATTATGCTCAGGGGTCTATCCTCACGAATTTTACAAACAGAAATGATGATTGAAACTTTAGCACATCGAGACATGGGTTCTCGACTGGCGAGTTTCCTGCTGATCCTCTGTCGGGATTTTGGTATCCCGAATGGCAATGGGATTACGATCGATCTTAAATTATCGCACCAAGCGATCGCTGAGGCGATCGGCTCTACTCGTGTCACTGTTACTCGGTTACTTGGCGATTTACGGGATGAAGCTAATCCGACGATCTCCATCCAAAAGAAGAAAATCACGGTACACAATCCAGTGGCTTTGAGTCAGCAGTTTAATTAGTTGGGAGTGAAGAGAGATCTGAGCGGATCGGTTAGCTTTGTTGACAGCAAATTAAGAACAAATTCTATTACTGGACAGTGCAAATTGGGTTAGCACCAACTCCCTACTTCCTACTCAATATCTACTAACTTGAACCCCATTTTGCACTGATAAGCATTCGGTTGCGGTTCATTGCAGCAGTTGAGATTGCGGACTAATTGACCGCAGCACAGTTTCCCCTGTCGCCAGCGAGGTTGGCCATCACTATCGGCGAGGAGACAAGCCTGACAGACTTGCTGCGGTGGAATGAGGCGATCTTTAATTATCACTACTAACATACATCACCCCCAATTTTGGGTTGGGTACGAAGGATCGGTTACAAACACACTATTGTGATGGGAATTATTCAACCGACGGCGAGTAGAGCATTTCGCTCTAGAAAAGGCGCGCAAGTTTTAGGGAACACTATAGGGTATGAGAATAATTGTGCCAATAGTGTCTAAGTTGCTACCATATCTATTATAAATATGCCCACTTGATGTAAACAGTATCTCATCATGCCAACAAGTTATCATTTCAACTTGTTTTCGAGATTCAATGGTCATAGACAGTGGTTAAGCCAAAAATAGGCTGGCTGTTAGCCTCTATTCCCCAATATAACCTGCGACATCATAATTCAGACTAAACAATGGCAAAAACTAACTTAGAATTTTTAGTAGAGACAGATCCCGCGATCGCTAATTTAATTGGCGCAGAACTAGGTCGTCAACGGGAACATCTGGAACTGATTGCCAGTGAAAACTTCACTTCCGCTGCGGTAATGGCGGCGCAGGGTTCGGTTTTAACTAATAAGTATGCTGAAGGGCTACCAACCAAGCGTTACTATGGTGGCTGTGAATTTGTAGACCAAATCGAACAAATTGCGATCGATCGAGTCAAGCAGCTATTTGGGGCAGCCGCAGCTAATGTCCAACCTCATTCCGGCGCACAGGCAAATTTTGCCGTCTTCCTCACCCTTCTCAATCCTGGGGATAAGATCATGGGGATGGACTTGTCTCACGGTGGACATCTCACCCACGGTTCACCCGTAAATTTCTCTGGCAAATGGTTTGAAGTCAACCATTACGGAGTAAGCCAGGAAACCGAGCAACTAGACTACGACCAAATTCGGGATCTCGCAAAAAAATATCGGCCAAAACTACTGATCTGCGGTTATTCTGCATATCCACGGATCATTGACTTTGCGAAATTCCGTGAGATTGCTGACGAAGTTGGCGCATTCTTAATGGCGGATATCGCTCACATCGCCGGTTTGGTTGCGACTGGATACCATCCTAACCCACTGCCCTATTGTGATGTTGTCACTACTACCACTCACAAAACTCTGAGAGGGCCTCGCGGCGGCCTAATTATGACTCGCGATGCGGAGTTGGGTAAGAAGCTGGATAAGTCTGTATTTCCTGGTAGCCAAGGTGGCCCCCTGGAACATGTAATTGCCGGTAAGGCGGTGGCATTTGGCGAAGCTCTCCAGCCCAGCTTTAAAACCTATTGCGGGCAGGTTATCCTCAATGCTCAAGCATTAGCTGGTCAACTCCAACAACGAGGCTTTAAAATCGTTTCTGGTGGGACTGACAATCATTTAATGTTAGTGGATCTTCAATTGATCGGCATGACTGGGAAGCAAGCAGATTTACTAGTTAGTGATGTAAATATTACGGCTAACAAGAATACTGTGCCTTTCGATCCGCAGTCTCCGTTTGTTACTAGTGGTTTGCGGCTGGGTTCGCCGGCGATGACGACTCGTGGGATGGGTGAGGCTGAGTTTGTGGAGATTGGGAATATTATTGCCGATCGATTGTTAAGTCCGGAAGATGATAAGGTTGCGACGGATTGTCGGCGGCGGATTGTTATTTTGTGTGAGCGGTTTCCGTTGTATCCTCATTTGAGTATGCCTGTTCCGGCGTTGGTTTAGCATTTTTGGTGCTCTTCTGGGTTATTGGTGTGGTAGAACCCGGATCTGGGGGTTCCGACCCCCAGACCCCCCGTTGAGGGGCGGAACGCCGCCCCTCAACCTCCCCGCGTATTTTGGTTGTTTTTACTTCGTGGCGTGTGCATTGCTTTCACCTAGTAGCTGCGGGGTAGGGTCTGGCTAGTGTTAATCCTGTTCGATTGTGCATCCCACCCTCCCCTGGGCGTAAACTTGGAGCGACTCTAAAGGCGCAGATTCGTCGATCAATTAGTAGTTTGTAGGTTGGGTAGAGTGAAGCGAAACCCAACGTTCTAGAGATGTTGATTTAATTCGTTTGATTATTTAAATGATGCTGCTGAGATTACGGCAAATTTGGCGACAGATTGGGATAGTTTTAGGGTTGATTTTACTATGCTCGATCGCGTCGTGTTCTTCAGCTAATCTCTTTGGGACTGTCTCGCCTAATGAGAATCGCGATGGTGTGGTGAAGTTGATTTTGTGGCAAGGTATTAATCCACCGCCAAATCGAGAGGTATTTCAGAAGTTAGTAGCTAAATTTAATCAGCAAAATCCAGCTATTCAGGTTGAGTCTCTCTATGTTGGGCAAGCGGATCAACAGTTGCCGAAAATTCTTGCTGCTGTAGTTGGTGATGCTGCGCCAGATTTGCTGTGGTTTGGGTCGATGCTGACGGGGCAATTAGTTGAATTAAATGCGATCGAGCCTTTAGATAGATTTTGGAATAGTTCATCGGTTAGTCAGGAAATCGATCCAGCTCTGCGGGAATCGATGGAGTATGAAAACCAGCTTTGGTCTGTTCCATTCGGCACAAATAATGTTGGAATCTTTTATCGACCTAGTTTATTTAAGGCGGTGGGAATCGATAAGCTACCAACTAATTGGAAGGAATTAAGAGCGACGGCTAAACAGCTCACCCGCGATACTAATGGGGATGGCAAAATTGATCAGTATGGAATGTTATTGCCTTTAGGTAAAGGGGAATGGACGGTATTTACTTGGCTGCCATTTATGTGGGGTGGTGGGGGTGAACTTCAATCTGGTTCTGGGAAAATTGTCTATGGTAATAATATTAAATCGGGAATGGTTGTACCAACACAGACAACTACTAAGCTGGATAACCCCGGCTCGATCGCTGCTCTAGAACTATGGCATAATTTAATGCAGGATGGCAGTGCAATTTTATCATCACCCGAACGTGGTTATGAGTTAGATAGCTTTATGAGTGGTAAGGTTGCCATGCAGTTAACTGGACCTTGGACATTAGGTCAATTAGCGGGAATGAAAGAAGTTGACTATGGAGTGATGCCCATCCCAGCGGGAATTAGATCGGCAACTAGTGTGGGTGGGGAAAATTTATTTATGATGAAAGGTAATCCTAATCATCGCCAAGCTGCTTGGAAGTTTATGGAGTATGTATTAAGTCAAGAGTTCCAAACCGAATGGGCATTAGGCACTGGATACTTACCGGTAAATCTCAAATCTCGTGAGCAATCTGTCTATCAAAAATATGTAGCCAAAACACCTGCTACTCAGGTATTTCTGGATCAGGCTAAATATGGCAGATCGCGACCAATTGCCCCTGGCTACAGCCAAATTTCGGAAAATTTAGGTCGAGCGATCGAGTCTGTATTACTCAATCAGAGTTTACCTCAAGCAGCACTTAAATTAGCTCAAGAACGACTAAATTTAAGCCTCAATCGAGGATAATACTATCATACTATCACTCAAGTTTCGATCGCATGAGTTTTCAACCCGACAATATCACCATCGGGAGTTCTACCCACAATATAGATAGCAATCTCGCTCTCGCCGACTCGAAAAACTCGAACGTCGGTTAAGTTTGATTCGATCGCGTGTAATAATTTCTGATAGCGATCGACTTGTACTAATTCTTCGGCTTCATACCAGTCTTCAACTGTGAGTGCAGGTGCAAAAAAATCGGCTAGCGTCATCGTCTCAATCGTCAGGTTAGGCTGGATTAACTCCTGGCATAAAGCTGTGGGAGTCAGCTCTACACCCTGCTCCCACGAGATTGCTTCAAATGGATAATCCGATTCACTCAGCCATAATAAATCTACTGTAGCCTGTCGCAATCGATCGAGAATTTCTGCTGTCGTCATGATTTAGCTGTACAACGGATAACGATCGAGCGGCATAATTGCTAAATAACTGCTAATTTCCCGATTGCGGCGATGAGTTATCTGAAAAATAGACACTCATATTAGAAACGTGCATTTTTAGCGGTTTCCAGTGTGGATTATCAGCGGAAAGGGATGGTATATCCCCGATTACGGCTTGCAAGTCTGCGGGAAACTGTTTAGCGGCTTTAGGATCGGCATCGACCTGAATACCCAATCCAGTATAGCGAGCTTGGGTAGCTGGAGAAAGACCGACCACCTGATTGCCATAATCCCAATACAAGCCAGAAATTTGAAATTCGCCCAGAATTTGACGTAGCTTAGCCAAACTTGTCCCTACGCCAATTCCCGATCGTGTTTTCCAGGCTGGATCGGCGATAATTACTTCGATCGGTTGAAGTTTTTTGGCATTTTTCCACACTACTGTCAGCGACTTATTTTTACCTAGTGCGATCAGCGTTCCCGGAAATTCGACTTGCCCTTCTGCACCATAGACTTTTTTTGCCGTCAATCGCTGCTTACCAAACAGTTTCACCAAGTCGGCGTAAGTAGTTTTTGCCGTAATAGCACCGACACTTTTGCCTGGGACAACTAAGGTATTTTGAGTTGGTACTTTCAGAGTCGAGCCAGTTAGAGCTGGACTTTGTGCCTGAAATAGTGCGATTGCTGAGGTGTCTGATAGGATTGGCAGACAGCTAACGCTCATCCAGCACGAGCTACTAGCAATGAAAATTAACCAACGGGCAAGAGAAGTCATCAGATATTTTGCTCTCTAAACTATAGGTTCGGAATACGGACAGACGGTATAATCAACAGCATTATTGGGAATACTAGACGTAAACCAAACAATTACCCAAATTGAAATATGGCTGAACTTGATGTCAATTTACCCAGCATTAGACAAACTCAAGGCTTGATCAAAGACAAAATTGGGGTAGAAATTAAATTATTGACTAATGATATCTTTACCGGCAGAATTGTCTGGCAAGATACTGAGTGCCTATTCTTGAGCGATGCTAGCGAGCAGAAAATCCTGATCTACCGTCATGCGATCGCCTTTATCAAACCAAAAGGCTAAATTAGCTTCTCTATCCCCTCATTCTCATACTCAGATCTAGCCAATGAGATCGAGTAATCGGCGCACTAGTGGAGATGTAATCTACCCCAGTCGCCGCAACTTGACGGATTGTTGTTAGGGTAATGTTGCCAGAGGCTTCGATTTTAATCCGCTCGTTGGCTCGTCTAATTGTCCCCACGGCTGTCTGCATTAAGTCTACAGGCATGTTATCGAGCATAATAATATCAGCACCACACTCGATCGCTTCGGCAACTTGTGTGAGGGATTCAGTTTCGACTTCAATCGTGAGTGGATAGGGCATCGTCGCTCGAATACTCGTAATTGCGGCGGTAATTCCGCCGGCTGCGGCAATATGGTTATCTTTGATCATCACAGCATCATCTAAACCTAGACGATGATTGACACCACCCCCAACAGTGGTGGCATATTTTTCGAGTAGGCGTAAGCCAGGGGTAGTTTTACGAGTATCGACTAGTTGGGTGGGTAAATCGGCGATACAGTCAACATAGGCGCGAGTAGCCGTAGCGATACCACTCAAGCGCATGGTCAGGTTTAAAGCTGTGCGTTCCCCCATCAGCAGGGTAGCAAGATCTGCACTAATTTCAGCGATCGGTTGTCCCGGACTACAGGCGGCTCCGTCAGCGACTAAGGGCTGGAATTTTGCTTGGGGATGTAAAAGCTCAAAAACTCGCCCAGCGATCGGTAGCGCGGCGATCATCCCGGTTTCTTTGGCAATCCAGGTGGCTGTTGCCATTCGATCGACATTCGGCAAACCTTCGGTACTGCGATCTCCTCTGCCGATATCTTCTTGCAGCCATTGAATCAAACACGGATCGAGAATCAGCCAAGGGGGAAGAATTGATTTCATCTGGAGGGATGTACGTTGGAGGAGCATCCTAACCACTTTATCGGAAAATCATCCTCAGATGAAAAAACCGCCAACTGATGTCGGCGGTATCTAGTTTAAGTTGTTTCCATCCAGTCATAGATGCGATCGAGTTGTTCGATCGTGACTAGTCCGTATTGCCACAAAATCATCGGCAAGGGGCCGGGATTATGTTCGACTTGTTTGAGTACTATGGCCATTGATGAAGCTGAAATAGCTAAATCATCTTGTAAAAAGCGAATCATTTTAGTTAAATGGGTAGATGCCAACATGGCTTTACCTCCGGCTGATGTTAAAAAGGATTTATTTAAAGAGTAGAAAACCTGTACCGTGACAATTATCCTTGCGAATAATCAATAACGGCTCAGGTTGATTTAGATCTTCACCAGTCTCGATCTAAATTACAGAAAAGTTCAAATTTAAATTTAATTTGGCGATCTTTTTCAGTCACAAGTCCAGAGGGAGCTACCTATTCTCTGACTGCGGTGGATTCTCTACAAGCTTGGCTTCACTCATGCGTAGTCTCTTGTGGTGAATCTATCTGGGATAAGCCAGATGATTTAGATTGCAACTAATCGCTCGCTGCGGTGAGTGATTCTGGTTTTGCAGATCGGCTAATCTCAATTACCAGATGAGGTAATTTACGATCGGCAATAACAAACATTTAACCTTACGATTGGGTTTTTGAATTCCGTAGGAACACGGAGATTTTGTAAGGGGTTGAATTAAAGTGTATGTGTATTTTCGGATTCTTTTATTAAGAGTGGATCTTATCACTGTTTTTAGAATGTTTAACTTGATCGAGATTTATTTAAGCTTTTTGGCTGAATATATCGAACTTTTAGGCGATCGCCGACCTTCAGCTTGAGTTCTGCGGCTCTGCCACTGGGCAATTCAATCACCCGATCGATATCGATTTTTTGGTCTGGGCCATAGCTTGGACAAGGATCTGCCGCACAAGGCGGAATTTTTGCTCCGATGTATTTGACTACGCCATTAGACATAAAAATCATATCTAGTGGGATGAGCGTATTTTTCATCCAGAATCTGACTGGACTAGGTGGCGAAAACACAAATATCATCCCCCGATCCTTCGCTAGGCTGGTGCGATACATCAGCCCCCTAGATTGCTCCTCCGCCGTCTTTGCCACCTCTAAGCGAATAGTTTCACCCCTGATGGTAATTTGGGCACTCTCAGGCAGTTTTTGACCCTGTCCTGTGGGTTTAGCATCTGGCTGGGACTGGACTGGTGGATTTTGGCTTTGGAGTGGCGGCGCGGACTGAACTGGTACTGTACAACCCAACAGCAAGACTCCAACTATTCCCCAGGTTATGCCAAGTTTGATTTGCTGCTGCTTCACGATTATTCTAGGGGTTAGGGGTTAGGGGTTAGGGATAGGGATTAGACAATAAATATACCCAAGCAAGCAAAACGATCTTCAAAAGCTATTTGCACTTGCCGTCTCCCCTTTCTATCCCGACAACTCATCCCTAGTAACTTGGGTTATTGCTAAGGATACATTTAGACTTTCTGTTAATGTAGAAGCTGAAAATTTAACTTTGTTTCCAGCATTCATCACTTTGGTGTTTATTCCCGCAGAACGTAGCCGACACTCCGAACTGTTTGAATTAACCGTTTACCTCCATTTTTCTCCAACTTGAGTCGAAGATAGCGGACATAAACTTCGATCACGTTAGATTCACCTAAGAAATCATATCCCCAAACGTTCTCTAAAATTTGTTCGCGACTGAGTTCGATTTCGGGATAAGACAGAAGATAGCGGAGTAATTCAAACTCCTTCACTGTCAGCTCGATGGTAGTTTCACCGCGCAATACGCGATGTGTTACTAAATCCAGCACGAGGTCGGCAAAGCGTAACTGTTCGCCCCCAGTGCTCTCTGAGTGAAGATATAGCCCAATTCTGTGTAAGAAATTAGGCGCGTAGTAGGGCTTGAGGAAGTAATCATCAGCCCCAGATTCTAGACAAGCAATCCGGTCGGCAACTGTATCGTGTGCCATCAGCAGGATAATAGGTGCAACACAGCCACAATCTCGCAGTTGTTTAACGAGTTGCAGTGCTGATTCTCCAGCTAGTGCGCGATCGATCGCAATCAACTTTGGTTGTAATCGTTTGGCTTTTTCTAATCCAATCTTGGCATTATCTGCAATTGCAGCCTGATAGCCAGCCTTAACTAGATCGAGACTCATTTTCTCTGCTAATGCTAAGTCATTTTCGACAATCAGGATAGGTGTATTTTCGACCATAGGGAAGTTGGGAAAGGGCAGTTGGGAAAGGGGAAAGGGGAAAGGGGAAAGGGGAAAGGGGAAAGGGGAATACCGATAACCTAATCCTGTCAATTTTTTAATCCTAAAAATCCTGATTAGGATTTACTGATTACTACGGCAACTCCACCGATGTCGGCTTGGCAATATGTGGCAATCCCCAGCCAAGTTTTTCTCGTAGAACTTTGAAGTATTCTGGGGGCTGGAGGCGGATAAATCTGGCGGTATAGGGAGAACGTTCGATCCGAATGCTAAACTCAGGCAGAACATAACAACCCCCGTTACCGTCTACAACCATTACCAGTCGATTGGGATTAGCGGAGTGAATGGTGACGGGTTCGGTATCAGAGAAAACGAGGGCGCGCGACGCGAGAGAATGGGGACAGATGGGGACTAGTTGGAGCGCATCCACACCAGGCGCGACTACGGGACCACCAGCACTGAGTGAATAGGCGGTAGAACCGGTTGGGGTAGAGAGGATCACTCCATCGGCGGCAATATCTACAGGTGCGTGTCTGCCGACTGTGACTTCAAAGTGACACATACTAGTTAGCGGTTCGCGGTGAATCACCATTTCATTTAAGCACAGAGCTTCCCATAAAAGTCGCTCGCTTTGCCAGACTTGGACGGTTAACATTGCCCGTTCTTCGACTTGATAATCGCCTGAAATTGCCCGCTCGATCGCTTCTGGCAATTGATTGATGTAGGTTTCTGTTAAAAATCCCATGTGTCCGGTGTTCACCGTCAGCAAGGGAATTCCACAGGGGGCAACTTGGCGGAATGCCGCTAAAACTGTCCCATCACCACCAAGCACGATCGCAAAACTCATGTTAGAGTCAAATCCTGACGGACATAAAGACTCGATCGGGTGATGGGTAATCGGTCGATCGGATTGACAGTATCCCAAAATCCCGCCCTTCGCTGCGGCGAGACATACGTCCCAACCTAATCCGGTTAGCTTGATGTTTAGTTCCTCAGCAATCCGACAAGCGACAGGCTTGCCCTCATTATAAATAATGCCTACTTTTGGCACAAATGGAGTCCTACTTAAAATTTTCAGGTCTAGATCTTCAGTCAATTCCTCACACGGAATCCTGCGAGAAACAGGGGGTTGGCGATCGATGATACAGCGGGCAAGTCGATCCTTGGACATTATTATCGCATATCGATCGCGCTCCATAGCTATTTTCCGCGCCTGTAGCGATGCGATGACCATTTTTAGCCCAACCACAGTCGCACCAGGACGGCTCTACTTCATCAATGCTTTTTTCTTCTTTTGTTGTTTTGCGGCTTGTTTTTCTTTTTGCTTGTTTTTCTCATAATCCAATTCCTTGAGCTTCCGCATAATCCGGCTGAAGTACTCTTGGAGATAAGCTTCTAATGTCCCGATCTCTTGGGGATCGATGCCAAAAATTTGATAGACTTCTTCCATGTTCGCCGTTAGGGGTTGACCAGTGGCTAAAACTTCAGTGAAAGATAGTCTGTCTGCAGCATTCCAACTCCATTCAAAAAACCGTAAGATCTGCCGCATCAGCCGAATTACACCGATCGGCACATTGGTAATTTTGGCTTCTTTTCCAGACTGACGTTCGCAGAAACTAATGATTTCTTTACCACTCCAGGCTCGATTGCCTACAACCGGGAAAGTTCGCTTGCTGGTTTCGGGCACAGCCAGAGCGCGGACGGCAAACTTCGCTACATCTTGAGTATCCATATAAGCAATCGGGGATGATTCACCAGTCATCCACACCGGTTGCCCTTCCAAAACTGGAATGGCATATTGACCGATTAGCCCTTGCATAAATCCGCCAGTCCGCAATATCGTGTAATTTAAACCCGATTCTGCTAAAAATAGCTCTGTGCAATGTTTGATTTCCATCAACGGTACATTCGGATAGTTTTCAGCACCAAGAATTGAGAAAAAGATAAATCGATCGACTTTAGCCTCAACCGCAGCTTGGACTAGAGCAACTTGACCATCCCAATCGACACGTTTGATACTGAGCGAATCTGTCGCTCGTGCTGTCGCCGCATCAATTACTGCTGTTACACCCTCCAGCGCAGCTGGTAGGGTGCTGGGGTTACAGAGATTACCTACGACTAACTCTGCACCCCATTCTTTCAAGAAAGCCGCTCTCCGCATACTGCGGACTAGGCACCGCACCTGAAGTCCTTCATCCAAAGCGCGACGTGCAATCTGTCTGCCCAAGGTACCTGTGGCACCGACAATTAATAATGTCATCTATAAAAGAATAATAAGAAATATTAAAGCTAATATAGATATTAACAGACAAACCTTAATTCTAGTTAACAAAAATTTACAAGGGTCTAGTGGCTAGTGGGAGTCTACCCAGTAACCACTTGGGGATTATTCCTCTTCTGGCCCTTGAATTTTGAGAAACAAGAAGCCGAGGCTCAACCCGACTAGAATCAAGCTTGAGGATAAAATTGCCGCATTAAAAATTTCGCCAGCCATAACTGATATACTCCTTATTTTTTAAATGGTAGATTATTTACTTCTCGATCTTGACTAGATCGTCCAGCTTATCCTAACAGTTATTGTGAATAGGGGATAGGGGATAGAGCATGGGGCATAAGGGATATATAAAATATGAACAAACCCAGACTAGTAATTTCTTTGGGAGATCCGGCGGGAATCGGGACGGAAGTTGTCCTTAAGGCAGCGATCGATCCTAGTCTTGCGGCGATCGATCTGCATATCGTGGGGAATCGGTACCTATTAGAGGCTAGGTATCAGCAGTTGCGTCGAGACATCCCAGTCACCACCGCCTTAGCCAATCCAGCGGACTTAAAGATCATTGAGGTGCCGCTGTCTGAGGAGATTTGTAACGGGGTCAAAATCGGTGAAGGCAATGCCGCCAGTGGTGCCGCGAGTTTTGCGTATCTAGATGTAGCGATCGATCTAACCCTAGCTGGAGAATTTGAGGCGATCGTCACTGCACCCATCGCGAAATCAGCTTGGTTAGCGGCAGGGCATCATTTCCCCGGTCAAACCGAATTACTAGCTCTCAAGGCGAAAATAGACCGCTTTGGGATGCTGTTTGTCGGTGTCTCTCCGCATACGGGTTGGACATTGCGCACGTTGCTAGCCACGACACACATTCCCCTGGCGCAAGTCCCCGTATCCCTAACGCCAGAATTGCTCACGCTTAAATTGGGGTTGTTAGTTGAGTGTTTGAGATCGGATTTTGGGCTAAGATCGGGGCCGATCGCGATCGCGGGATTGAATCCCCACAGTGGTGAGGGGGGACAATTAGGCCGAGAGGAAGTTGATTGGTTGGATGCTTGGTTGGAAACGCAACGAAAAGTCTACCCCCAATATCAATTGTGGGGACTGTTACCGCCGGATACGATGTGGGTAAAACCAGGACAGGCGTGGTTTGGCACTCACCCAAATCCCCAAGCGGCTGATGCTTATTTAGCTCTTTATCACGATCAGGGGTTAATTCCAGTCAAGTTGATGGCTTTCGATCGAGCAGTTAATACGACGATTGGATTGCCATTTGTACGAACCTCGCCGGATCACGGTACCGCCTTTGATATTGCTAAATTAGGCGTGGCCGACTCTAGAAGTATGCTAGCAGCGATTCATCTCGCTGTAGAGTTGACCCGGACTAGAGCGCGTAAGATTGGGTTGTGATAATGACGGGTGAAGAGGGACTTGAACCCCCGACCGACTGCTTAGAAGGCAGTTGCTCTATCCAACTGAGCTATTCACCCACGCTAGCACCAGATCGTATCACACTTTAGCTGAGAATGCACTAATGTCAAGTGTCAAATCTATGAAAAGAGTTGAATCCCTGTAATTAAGTCAGTCAAGGAGATCGGCAATATTACGCTAGGTAATATAGGGGCAAATGGTATTAAATATTGCTATCTAGCTTAAATTAAGTCATGTCGATCGTTGACCAACAATTGGTAGATATTGAGATTGTGACCAGTGCTGGTGGTGTTGGAGAATTACAGCTCAAGTATCAAGGGCAAATCTACGGTTTGCAGCAAGCTTTCGCCGTGCCTAAACTCGATTCGTCAGCAGTGACATTGAGGGAACGAGTCAAACAACAATGGCAGCAATTAACAACAGCATTCGGCGATCGATATTTGCTGGTTCGAGAAGTTGGCTACTACTCACTATGGGAACTCGCTGATTCGTCGTTAGACGATTCGCAAGCTTTGACTACATCAATTCCTGGGAAATTCGATGATGTTGCTGAGACGCTTGTACAGCGGCAAAAGTTAGGCGGTGGAATTGCCATTTCGATGGAAAAACTCGGACGAGAAGGATCGAGAGAATTAGATCTGCAACAAGCAAGTATCTGGCTATTTCAGGAATCATGGTTGCGGCTAGAAGATTTGATCGGCGCGAGGCAGTTACAATTGTCCGCCGATAATTTGTTGGTAATTACGCCACAGGTTAAGTCTTTGGTAGATCTCGATCGGTTACTAACGCTCGATCCGTTGACAAATGGCAAACTAGGATCTTGGTCTGCGGATGATTTTGCCACATTCGATCGCCAAATCTATCATTTGACGCAGCGCAAACTCGGTCAAAAATTTGGAACAGAACTAACGCTCGACATTATTCAAAGTATGCCAGAGCGACTGCAACTAGTCTTAGACAGCATTCTAGATCTTCGATAAAGTCACCTTTACTGCCTAATTCCATGACCAAACTACACCAACATGACTCGAAGTGGCAAACGTGGCTCAGAGGAGAATATATTACTTACTGGGGGATAATTTGGTCGGTAATTTCTTTGGTGTTATACCTGAACTTTAGTGTGGTAGAGCCGGGAACCACTCGTCCGATATGGTTTATTCTCAGCACAACTGGACTGGAAGAAATTGGTTTACTGGTATCTGGCTGTCTATGTTGGCGAAATTGGCGCAGTCAATATATTCCCAGTGGTCGAGGGGTATGGCTATTATTTGCGATCGCAATTTTTGCTTTTTTCGTTGGAAATCTGTGGTTTTGTCTGTGGGAATTATTGTGGGGATTAGATCCGGCAGCTTCAGCGGGGAACCTCTGGTTTGTACTGTTTTATTTGATGCTGATTGCTGGTGTGCGGTTGGCAATTCTCGATCGAGATGTGCAGTTGGTGCCTCAACAATGGATGGTAGTAATGAGTGTCGCGACGGTTGGGTTGATTATCGGTTGCTGGCTGACAACCGGAACAGCTAAAGCCGAATTCACACCGTTAACAGTTCCGCCGATAGTCAGTTCCCACAGGGATGGACTGGTGGCAGGGCGCAGCATAGAGCTAGGCATCAGCCAGCAGCCAAATATGCCGAGCGAACACCACCAAGTGCCGCCTGGATGGGTCCTGGCAATCGATCGAGCGATGCAACCATTGGTAAATACATTCAACTTATTTTACGTTCTTTGCGATCTGGTCTTACTGATTTTTGCAGCAATTCTATTTTTAGGATTTTGGGGCGGTCATCTGGGTTTGCCGTGGCGGACGATCTCCCAAGCGGTATTATGTTTTTATATCGCCGATACTTGGTTCGCTTATGCCAATAATCAAGTGCAAGGATACGAAAGTGGCTTTATCATGGAAGTATTCTGGATTTTTGGGATCGTGCAACTAGGCATTGCTGCTGCGCTAGAATTTGATAACTCCATTCGTGCCCGCCGTCTGGATCGCCGACGGACTGCTATTAAGTAAAAATGAGTCCTAAAAAAATTACCGATACAGATAAGTTGGAGATCGCCCGTCTCTATCGCCACTCTGGAGAAACTACCGCATCTCTGGCAAATCGTTATGGGGTTAGCAATTCTACGATCAGTCGTCTCCTCAAAAATACTATTCCGGTAGCTGAATATGAAGAACTGATCCAACAAAAACGGGGGTCTAAGATTGGAATTGATGATGAAGAGACTGAAGCACACCAGTCAAATTCTTTGGGGGAGAGTCTCCACTCAGATGAGAGCTTTTGCGGAGGCAAACCCTTCGCCCATACAAATGACCCCAGGAGCGAACAATCTGAGCCAACCAAGCTAGAACCGAATAGCTTGCCGTCACCAGCAGCTCCTGAGATTCAACTAACATTAAATTCGATCGCCAGTGATGTCGAGAAATCATCCACTCTAGAGGATACTAGGGAAGTAGCATCACTAGTTCTCGCCCCAACGATCTCGATGGAAATACCGCCTATTACTGAAGATCTGGAGCAGAATTCCCGCCGCGTGCGTCGGCGATCTTCTGCGCCTGCTGACAATCTTGTTCGTTCAGCCGCCACCGGGGCTCACCCCACATCGGAAGTGGACGAGCGGATAGATTTTTCAGCAATCGCCGCTGCTCCCCAAATCTCTGAGCCAACAACCCACCTTGATGTTTTGCCAGTGGTGGCAGCAGAGATCGCCGCACCCGAACAAACACGTGTAACTTCACCCGTGCCACGTCTGCCAGTCTTGCGGAATGTCCGTCCCAAACAGGATGACTACTTCGCTGATTTAGCCACTCCCGATTCAATCGAAACGATTGTGGAGGAGGAAAGCGAAGACGAAGATGTAAACGAAGAAGATGTCAGTATTTTAGCTGCGATGTTTGGCGAGGAAATCGCCGTCGGCGATGAAGAGGACTTTGAAGATGATGAAGATGAGGAAGAGGACTCCGCATCAGCTTATCAACAACTAGATCGAGATCGACTTTTAACGATCGATCGCTTACATATCCAAGTTACACCGCTCTCGGAAGCAACTCTTCCACGGACTTGCTATATTGTGATCGACAAGTTTGCCGAATTGATTGTCCGTCCGCTCAAAGATTTCGCCGATTTAGGTCAGATTCCTGGCGAAGAAATTCAACAACGCACCCTGCCAATTTTTGATAATCATCGTGTGGCAAAAAGATTTTCTAATCAACGCACTCAGCGGGTGATTAAGGTTCCAGATAGTAAAGTTTTTCATAAGACGAGCCATCACTTGCGATCGAAAGGAATCACTCGCCTTTTAGTGGATGG
>JANPJH010000246.1:0-8380 GCA_031425415.1 Chamaesiphon sp. VAR_61_metabat_425
CCGAAACTTACGGCGAGCAGATTCCCCTTACACCCGAAACAAGTAGCAAACTGTTACCGACCAGCAAATCTACTAAATTGACGCACGTTGGCGACAACAATAGTGGGGCAATCGTCCGCCGTCGGCAACGCCGCAGACCAAATATTCCTCGGATCTTACTAGTAGGTACGGGTGGTGTCACCTGTGTCTGGGGAGCCGTTTGGCTGGCAAATGCGGCTTGGCAGCAGATCCAGTCTGCCAGCAATATTACACCAACCGGAATCCATTCGCCGATTCCCGATCCGCCCGCACGAGATCCTGTCCAACCAGCAGCTCGATCGCCCAAACCGCAAATCAAGCCAGTCGTGGTCGGACTTTTAACTAAGGATATCGCCCAACAGATCGTCGAAACTTGGTTGAGTGCGAAGGCTAGATCGTTGGGGCAAGAATATCAAACCGCTCCGTTAAAAGATATTTTGGTCGAACCAGCCCTGTCACTGGCTGCCAATCGGGCTGAAAGTGTCAAAGCCGATGGGAACTATATCAAATATCAGCATCAAGTTGCCGTAGCGTCGATCTCTCAACGTAACCCTCTCGCTAAGGTAGCGACGATCCAAGCTCAAGTTCAAGAGGATGCTCAGTACTTTCAGAGCAAACAGCCGAACCCCATTCGCTCAACTTCTAATAAATACTTGGTAAAATACGATCTCGTCCGCCAAGATCTTCGTGGAGCCACTCCAGGCAGTCGATGGTATGTCAAACAGATCGATGTGATTAATTAGCCCCCTCGTGGGTAGCGATACTTAGAATCGATGCTCGATCGTCTTTTTCAGGCCTATACTCCGCTAATTTGTTGGACGGGGTTGGGCATTTTGTCCGTGAGATTTCTGCCTTCTGCCTTTCCGCACTGGTTAGGGCGGAGTCTGTATTGGGTGGGCGTGCCGATCGAAATTTTTTCCCTCGCCCGTCAAACTACCTTTGACGAACGCGCCCAATTAGCCCCGACGATTACTATCGCCTCCCTCTTCTTGGGCTTGGGCTTGGGTTGGGCTAGTCTCCAACTTTGGCAACGATTACAGCCAGACTCACCGCCGCCAGAACCTGGACTAAAAGGCAGTCTACTCTTGTGTTCGATGCTCGGTAACACGGGTTTTGTGGGACTGGCGATCGTCCCATTTTTTGTTTCGGCAACGGATTTAAGTTGGGCTGTGCTCTATAGTGTGACCCAAAATGTGTTTGGCACCTATGGCTTGGGAGTCCTCGTGTCTAGTTATTACGGTCGTCAGGGTACTGCGACCAATCAGTGGTGGACACAGTTCAAAGATTTACTCTCTGTGCCCTCTCTCTGGGGCTTTGCGCTGGGTTCGCTCACGCGCAGTCTCCCGTTCCCCGAATCGGTAGAATTAAGCCTACACGCCTCAATTTGGGTGGTGATTCCAGGAGCCTTTATTTTGATGGGGATTCGCCTAAGTCAAATCGAAGGCTGGCAAAGTCTCAAACTGGCACTGTTACCAGCGATCCTCAAAACGGTGGTGATGCCTACTATTGTTGGCATTGTTATTACCATGATGGGGATGAGGGGCGATCCGCGTCTAGGTTTGGTGCTGATGTCAGCGATGCCTTGTGCGTTTGCGGGATTGATTCTCTCTGAGGAATACAATCTCGATCGCAATCTGGTCGCTAGTAGCATTATTGTTAGTACGCTGATTTTTCTGGTGATGATTCCGGTCTGGTTGTATTTTTATTAGGGGGTTGGGAGTTGGGAGTTGCTGTACCACCGTATGGGAGTTGGAAATTGGGAGTTGGGAGTTGGGAGTTGGGAGTTGGCTGGGTTATTGTAGCTGTTCAGTACTAGTTTCGATCGCTACTGGCGGATTTTGGATGCAAATCCAGATGCTTTAAACTTCTTGAGTTGTAGTGGGGTGGCAATATCTGCCGCAACGGCGATTCTGACCTCAAAATCACTGATGCCAGGTTCAATCCGATCGAGTGTCCCGACCCGCCCCCGATTTGGTAAAACGTTGTTATTATCAGCATCATAGATCCGTCCATAGACATCAGCATCATAGACAGTTTTCCCAGACTTATTTTCCGCTTTGCCGATCACCAGGAAACATTTCGCCCCCTGAGTCACGCCACCGCTAGTCACAGCACCCTCGGCGATCTCTGGGGGACAATCTTTATAACCGACATTGGATAGGGTAATGGGCGTAACTGCTAGAGCGGTAGGTGCGATCAGCCACGTCGAAATTGACAGTAAGATACCAATAGTGAGGGTAAGGAGGGTACGCATCATCGTGTGGGGTGAAGGAATCTGGCGACAAGATCTGACCCAATACTGCGCGGTTAAGCTAAAAACTAATTAGTCCGAGTAGTCCGCGTAGGCGGACTTTGCATCACTAGCGGCGACTTAAGTCGCTAGCAGTTCTTAACCGAAAAGTATTGAGATCTGACAATCTTACGATCGACTTTATCACGAAGCAATAGAGGTGTGTTGGGTTTTATCCTCCTCGACCCAACTTGCAATCTATTCACTAAATCAATAATTCCGAAAGTTGCTTTAAATCCCAATCGATATTATTAAAAACTGGAATATCCGTAAACTCGGCTAATTCCCGCAACACCAGTGGAGAACTGGAACACACACCAGAAATCGCATCTGGTACCAACCCAAATTCATGTTTGAGCGTATGTAATCCGCCGATCGCGCCAAAAGTATCCTGTGCGGCAAAGATCAACTTATGAATCCGCGATCGCACATCAGGAGATTTTAGTAGTAGTGCGGTCTCTCGTTGTAAAATTCCATCAGCTAGCTCGACAGCCCAGTAATTTTTAGGATTATTGGCATATTTGAGATCGAGATCGTTAAAAATCTTCACAACTTCGCTCTCATCTAAAAGGTAAGTAGACGGAAACCCAAAACTAGTAAAATCATTAACAATTGAAGCTCCCGCATCTTGCATGTGCAAAATATCTTTGAGACTCGCGGTACCAGTTACTTTAGAAGCCCGCACATTATAGCCCATCGACGTTAAAGCCCAACAACAAGCAGTAGCACTAGTACTCTTACCTGAGTTCATACTAGTACCGATGACTAGAATTAATTTAGATCTTTCTTCTTTTTTCTTGGATTGTTTAGGCTTAATTAATGAATGTTGCCGCGTATTTAATACCTGCCCGTTAGCATCGCAGACATAGCCCAATACTTTAACTTGAGTAGGCTCACTGACTGAAGAGTTCTTAACTTTAACATGCCCGATAATGCCCGATCGAGCCAACAAATCGACTTTTGTCGTCATCACCATGGGCATCACCCCTTCATAAAAGTCAGGTGCATAGCGATTCCCAAACACAAAAATAGCTGTCGAACCCTCATTGATCCGATGGATTCTACCGGATTTGTTTTCTAGTTCCAGATGTTGACCGAGCCGAGTAATTTTCCCATAAATAACATCACCAATCTCTGGCTGTTTATCTAAAAAATTATAATATTTAATTTGTTTGCGACTAATCGTGTAGGCAGCACTAGGAAGAATATACCAGTCGGGAATCTTATACATCTGATTCAAATGGTTGTAGCTGTAAGTCCCGATTTTCTCTTTCAATACTTCAGGATCGAAAGTCTTTGTCGATCGACTGTCTACAGTATCTTCGCTTAAACCGCTGCCTCAATGTTGTGATGTTTTATGCACTGACTATCACAGCCCGTACGATCTCGAGATCCCCAACTTCTCAAAGAAGTTGGGGATCTGTGCGGGGATCTGCCCTAATTATCTACGGCGATAGATAGGTATATTGTTCTAAACTGCGTTCGTAGTTTTGTAACAATCGTTGAGATTCATCGATCGTAATCCGTTTTTCTAACAGTGCTTGTTCGGCTTTTTGGCGAATACTTTCGATCAAATCTTCGATGTCGTACTGCACGTAACCCAATACTTCTTTCATTGTATCCCCCTTAACTACATGCTCAATTTTGTAGCCTTTGGGCGTAAGTTTGATATGGACTGCGTTGGTATCGCCGAAGAGATTATGGAGATTGCCCATTGTCTCTTGGTACGCACCACCGAGGAATAGTCCTAGGTAGTAAGGTTTATCGGCTTCAAATGGATGCAGTTCGAGGATGTGCTTGACATCCTTGAGATCGATAAACTGGTCGATTTTACCGTCGCTGTCACAAGTGAGATCGGCGAGGATGCCTCGGCGGGTTGGTTCTTCATCCAACCGATGAATCGGCATAATCGGGAATAATTGATCGATCGCCCAACTATCTGGGGCTGACTGGAATACCGACAGATTAATATAGTAGATCGAAGCCATAATTTGTTCGAGTTCTTCCAAATCTTCGGGCATGTATTCCTCTTGCTTGCCAATGTCCAGGATTTTTTGACAACAAGCCCAGTAGAGTTGTTCGGCGCGAGAACGTTCGGTAATTGTTAAATAACCGAGTTTGAACCGACTTAAGGCTTCTTCCTTAAACTGATTGGCATCATAGAAAGCTTCCCGAAAGTTGTCAACGTTGATACTTTCGTAAGTTTCCCATAGATTCCGAATGATCTGATGTTCGGGATCTGGTATGGGCTGAGGTAAGTCTGTGCGGACTTCACAGGTGCTCAGGACATCAAAAATGAGGGCGGATTGGTGAGAAGCAATTGCCCGCCCACTCTCACTAATTAAGGTAGGAACGGGGACATTTTTATCGGCGCAGGTTTCTCTGACCTCCGCCACGATATCATTAGCATAATTCTGAAGATCGTAGTTCTTCGAGGCGTGGAAATTGGTCTGTGAGCCATCATAATCGATGCCCAAACCGCCACCGACATCGAGATACTTCATCTTCGCACCCAGTTGGGCGAGTTCGACATAGATTTTACTTGCTTCGCCGATGGCATCTTTAATTACCGAGATCGAGGAAATTTGCGAACCGATGTGGAAGTGTAAGAGTTGAAGCGAATCCAACATATCGACTTCCTTGAGTCGATTCACTACCATAATAATTTCGGGAATTGTCAGCCCAAACTTAGCCCGATCTCCGCTCGATACTCCCCACCGTCCAATGCCTTTGGCATTTAGTTTAGCTCTGACACCGAGATTGGGTTTAATCCCCAGGGCTTGAGCAGCCGCGATCGCAATTTCGACTTCTTCAATCTGTTCGAGGACGATAATCGGTGTGTGGTCTAATTTTTGCGCCAGAATGGCTGTCTCAATATATTCGCGATCTTTGTAGCCGTTGCAAATTAACAGCGAGCCTGGGTTATTTAACATCGCGATCGCAATCATTAATTCTGGCTTAGAACCTGCTTCTAACCCAAACTGATAAGGTCTGCCAAATTTGACTAGATCTTCAACTAGGTGCTTTTGTTGATTACACTTGACGGGGAATACCCCTTTATACACACCGTCATAATTATAACGGGCGATCGCTTTAGCAAAACAAGCATTCAGCCGCTCGATGCGGTGCTCTAGAATGTCGGAAAATCGAATTAGGAGTGGTAGAGACAAATTGCGCTGTTTCAGGGCTGTAACGAGATCGTAGAGGTCTAAAGAGCCACCCCGATCGCCTTGAGGTGAGACAGTAACATGTCCGGCTGCATTGATCGAGAAGTAGGGTTCGCCCCAACCTTGAATCCGATATTGATTTTCGCTATCTTCGATCGTCCAAGCTTCCTTTTTGACGGGAACTTGATGATGCGGTTTGACACCCACGGCTTCACCTTTTGGATCTACAGTACTATTGAGCAATTCATTCAATTCAGCAGCTACATTTGCATCTGTTAGCCCTACTTCCATCTTTTTTTTCCCCACTACCTGTCCCATTCGCCCTATTAGACGGATTCCCGTTGTAAGTTTAACGCATTATTCAAGGATTTCTCGGCTGTCTCCCTGACTTTCTTTATCTAAAGTACCCGATAAATTCACCTTAATTCGTCCCGATAGGGGTACTTGAGGTGCGGATATAGGAGTGGTAGATGCACCCTGATTATTCGTCCCTGACTTACTTTTGTAAGTTGGGGCTTTTTATATTCACCGTCGCCAGTCAAATTTAATCAAGATTTGAGGAGCGATCGATTTCATCCCGATAGGGGTAATTGGGGTGCGGATATAGGAGTGGTAGATGCACCCTGATTATTCGTCCCTGACTTACTTCTTGTAAGTTGGGGCTTTTTGTGTTCACCGTCGCCAGTCAAATTTAATCAAGATTTGAGGAGCGATCGATTTTGTCCCGATAAGGGTACTTGGGGTGCGGATATAGGAGTGGTAGATGCACCCTGATTATTCGTCCCTGACTTACTTCTTGTAAGTTGGGGCTTTTTATGTTCAGGGGATCGGCGGCGAAGTTCTGGAAAGATAACTGTTCATCGCCAACAGATCTTTGGTAAAGTATTCCTAGATTAAGAATCATAAATTAATGCTCGATTGCTGACGCAGACGGCAAGCCGTTCGGCTCGATCGAATATTTAAAGACAACACATATAGGAGGAAATTCTAATGGCACTCGTACCATTACGGCTTTTACTGGATCACGCTGCAGAAAATAGCTATGGCATCCCAGCTTATAACGTCAACAACATGGAGCAAATCCAAGCAATCATGCTGGCTGCTCAAGAAACTGATAGTCCGGTAATTCTTCAAGCTTCCCGTGGTGCGCGGAACTATGCTGGTGAAGCATTCCTCCGTCACCTAGTCCTCGCCGCAGTCGAGACTTACCCCAATATTCCCATTGCCATGCACCAAGACCATGGTAACAGTGCAGCAACTTGCTACTCAGCCATGAAACAAGGCTTCACTAGCGTGATGATGGATGGCTCCTTAGAAGCTGATGCTAAGACTCCAGCTAGCTTTGAGTATAACGTTAACGTTACTCGTCAAGTTGTCGAAGTCGCGCACTCGATCGGCGTTAGTGTTGAAGGCGAACTCGGTTGTCTAGGTTCCCTGGAAACTGGGATGGGCGAAGCCGAAGATGGACATGGTTTTGAGGGCGCGCTTTCTCACGACCAACTCTTAACCGACCCCGACGAAGCAGTCCAATTCGTGGAAGCTACTGGTGTAGATGCCTTAGCTGTGGCGATCGGTACCAGCCATGGTGCTTACAAATTTACCCGCAAACCAACTGGGGAAATTTTAGCCATCAGCCGAATTGAAGAAATTCACAACCGTCTCCCCAACACTCACCTCGTCATGCACGGTTCTTCTTCTGTTCCAGAAGATTTACTCGCGCTGATTAATAAGTACGGTGGTAAAATCCCGGAAACTTATGGTGTACCTTTGGAAGAAATCCAAAAAGGGATCAAGTGTGGTGTCCGGAAAGTCAACATTGACACCGACAACCGCCTCGCCATTACCGCAGCCGTTCGTGAAGCTCTAGCCGCGAAGCCTGAAGAATTTGACCCCCGCCACTTTATGAAGCCTTCGATTAAGTACATGCAAAAAGTATGTGCCGAACGTTACAACGCTTTCTGGGCGGCTGGTAATGCTAGCAAAATCAAAACTGCTTCCTTAGAAGAGTTTGCCGTTAAATATGCTAAAGGTGTATATCCCGCACCTAAAGTTGCTGTTAGCGTCTAGTTAATGTAACTGAAATAGTCTAAAAGCCATGGGTTCAACTTAGTCGAACCCATGGCTTTTTGCGATGAGTAGTCAAATATTATTTTGTGAGGCTTGAAGTTGTTGTAATTGATCGATCTCAAGTCCGGTAATCCGAGCAATTACTTCCAATGGGATATTTTCTTGAAGCATTTTGAGTGCGATCTTTTGTGTCGCTCGATCTTCCCCTTGCTCGATCCCCTGTTCAATCCCCATCCGCTCGATCGCGCAGCGTGCCGGAGGTAATCGAAGTTACATAAGGCATTTGTCGTTCCCTCTCATATTCTTCTAATTCATCCCGAAAAGATCGCTTCAAATCTTCCGGCAACTCCAGTATCCAGTCAATAAACCGGAATAAGTTAAGTATATCCTGTCGCTCATAACCCTGCTCGTACAACATCTTCGTCAGATTAAACTTCCACTCCTTCCGCGCTACTGCATCATTCCGCGTTTCCTTCGTCTTCAAATGCGCCATCACCTTATCATTACCACAGGCTCGATCGATCTCAAATATCAGTCCCAGCGCGAGTATCGATCAACAGGTAAATTTCTAACTCACGGTGATCGAGTCTCCCAGTCTGTTTATCTAATCCTAAACTATCGCCGATCGAGATGACGATCGCACTTGCCCGGAGTTTAATCGATCGATCGCCGTAAGCGCAGAGCGCAGGCTCCGCCAAAGCATAGCGTCTAGTAGAGAAGCCAGGTCTCCGACCAACGATTGTGATACAATCACACTATAAATTCTGAGGTAAGTTGCCCATGTACCAACTTCATCCGCTATCGCCAGCCCAGACGCTGCCAACGATGTACGACTTAC
>JANPJH010000247.1:0-3349 GCA_031425415.1 Chamaesiphon sp. VAR_61_metabat_425
TTTAGCGAAGCCTGAATTGCCTTGTTTAAAATGTCTATTAACTGGGGTGACACATTTAATGTATGGTGTTGCCACTGAATATCTCCTGTACTTGGATTGGGTTCAATTTCCGCTGGTAACTTTCCGGTTAATAGATAGATCGCTGTCAACCCTAGAGCATAAATATCGCTAGCATACATCGGACGACCAGCCATCTGTTCTACTGGCATAAAACCAGGCGTACCAATGACGATCGATCTACTAGAATTACCCGAACTAGTTACCGTTGTAGTCATTGTCTCTTTCACTGCCCCAAAATCAATCAAGATTGGCTTATTGTCACGCTGACGCAGCATAATATTATCTGGCTTAATATCACGATGAACAATGCCCCTACTATGGACATAGCTCAAGGTTGGCAGAATATTCGTGAGTAAATCCCTAACTTGTAACTCTGTAAATATTCCCTGACTTTGGACTCGTTCATTTAAAGTTTGACCATCGACATATTCCTGTACTAGATAGAACTCACCTTGCTCTACAAAGTAAGCATACAGCCGAGGAATCATGCCATTACTGCCATCACCCAACCCTTCTAGGATACCTGCTTCTTTTTTAAATCGATCCTGAATCAACTGTTGTAATTGCGGATCGCTGGCTACTGGTTTTAACTGTTTGACTACACAGTACGGGCGAGCAGGGAGTAAGGTATTTGTCGCCAGATAGGTTTTACCAAAACCGCCGTCGCCGAGTTCTTTGATGATGGGATATAAACTGAGCGACATATAAATTTACGCTTATACGAGAAAAATCAATTCTGAATTATCCTAAAGCATACCCAAATATGTGCATAAATTACGAAAGTTACTTAAATGACTGCGAAAACCCTTGTCTTTAACAATCCGTTTATCAAAATCAATAACCAAGGGCAGATTGTCAATTTTGAACTTACCCAGCCACAACATATTCTAGGGCGCGATCCGAGTATTGCTGATATATCAGTGCCTGATAGTTGGCAGATTATCTCTCGCAGACAGGCTATATTGCGTCAAGAGGGAGATGATTACTACATTTTTGATGGTGATGGTCAAATACCCAGTAGTAATCGCTTATACATCAACCAAGCCCTAATTACACCTCAGCTAGGTTGTCGATTAATCAATGGGATGCGGCTGAATATTGGTCTCGACCCAAAAACCCTGATTCAAGTCACTTATATTAATCCTAATTCCAGTACATCCGCCAGTACCAACTTCGGAAATAAAACTGTTCAACTCGATCGAGGAACTGTCACCATCGGTCGCGATTCTAGTGCTACGCTTCAACTAGATGCCCCAACGATCTCCCGCATTCACGCCACCATCAACCAAGATAGTGGGGGTCGGTATATTTTGAGAGATCGTAGTACCAATGGAGTATTTGTAAATAATCAGCGCGTGAAACAATCGGCGATTGTTGCTAATGGCGCAACGATCGTAATTGGTTCTTTTACCCTGATAGTCAGAGGTGATGAAATCCAAATCCTCGATCAAGGAAACCAAATCCGCCTGGATGTTCACAACCTTATCTTAGAAACCAGAGGCAAACGTCGTTTAGATGACCTTTCCTTTGCCTTAGAACCAGGTCAATTTGTTGCGTTGGTTGGAGGGAGTGGTGCGGGGAAATCAACTCTCATGCGGACTTTATTGGGCATTGAGGCTCCAAGTAAAGGGGTAGTCTATCTAAATGGTACCGATCTACGGCAGAACTTTAATATCTACCGGACTCAGATTGGTTATGTACCCCAAGACGATATCATCCACATGAACCTAAGCGTCGAGGAAGTCCTACGTTATGCGGCACAACTCCGATTACCACCAGATATCGACCTTAACGCAGTTGTGGAACAAGCGTTAAGTGATATCAAGATGACTCACAGACGCACAGCCTCGATCGAAAATCTCAGTGGTGGACAACGTAAACGGGTAAGTATTGGCGTAGAATTGCTGGCTAATCCTAAACTGTTCTTTTTAGATGAACCCACCTCTGGACTCGATCCTGGGTTGGATAAACAGATGATGGAGTTGTTGCGAGATCTCGCGCACAAGGGTGGACGAACAATAGTGCTTGTCACACATGCGACTGCCAATATTACTGAATGCGATCGAATTGTCTTTTTGGGTAGAGATGGCAAATTTTGTTATTTTGGTTCTCCGGCTGAAGCTCTCGACTTCTTTGGAGTAACTAGTTTTGCAGACATTTATATCAAGCTAGAAGAAGTTGCCGAAATTGATCGATATGTGGATTTATATCGTAAGTCTAGATACTTTCAGCAATATGTTGCCAATAGCCTAAATCCAACTGCTACTCGCAATACTCAGTTACCGCCAACAGCGAAACAAGTCAATTCTATTAGTCAATGGCAGATTTTCACCCAACGCCAATTCAGCCTAATTACTCGCGATCGGATTAATTTAGGACTTGCTTTATTTACTGCTCCGGCAGGGATTAGTTTAATCAATTTTGCCCTGCGAGATAAAGATCCCTTCATCTTGGGAAGTTCTCCAGATAATGGTTTACCTGGTTTAGCTCTTCAAGTACTATTCGTGTTTACTTGTGCATCATTATGGGTGGGTTTGTCTAGCTCATTACAAGAAATTGTCAAAGAAAGCGCAATCTATCTCCGTGAGCGACTGATTAATCTCCAAATTCCTGCGTATTTAGGTTCTAAATTTACCGTTCTTGCGGCACTTGCCATCATCCAAACATTTTTGATTCTTATCACTATTACGACTGGATTCAAATCTCCCACTCCCGATCTAATTCCGTGGCAATTAGGGATATTCATCAACACATTCCTTACTCTCACAGCTAGTTTTAGCTTGGGTTTGCTAGTCTCTGCTGCAGTCATCAATAGTAGCCAAGCTAATAGTGCTTTACCTTTATTATTACTTCCTCAGATCATCTTTTCAGGAGTATTATTCAAGCTGCAAGGATTGGGTGCTACTATTTCTGGCTTGATGTTAAGTCGGTGGGCAATTGGGGCTTATGGAACAATTGTTAATGTAAATAATCTATTGCCAAAGTCACTGAAAACTGAGTCTGTCAAAAATATGCCATTTCCAACTGGCATCGCTTACGAGCAAACTTGGTCGAACTTGAGCTTTAATTGGTTGATGTTATTAATTCATATTGCTATATATTTGAGCTTTGCTGGATGGTTGCAAAAAAGAAAAGATATTTTATAAAGCTAATGGGACTTTAACGAAAAGCCCAGACAAACTAGCTATGATGGTTAATAGATAAGGGTTTAACATTGAGGGTACTCGAATGAGAGAAACAACCCCAGCAGCAATGCCACCATGCTTTGAAAGATGGTGTGCGAGATTTG